>DUCF01000017.1 GCA_012959965.1 Candidatus Thioglobus sp.
CGCCGTGGTAATGCCCCAAGTGTAGACGACCGGTTGGTCGCATGCCTGATAGTACGCGATGATCTTTCATTTTAAGAATTCTTTAGTGTTCGATTTAATAGTGGGAATTATACCCAAAGGGTGGTTTGTTCGTGGTCTCAGAAGTGCTGTTCGTGATGGTTTTGCTAAGACGTTTGAGCGTAGTATTCAATGCCATCCAAAACTAAATTATCATAAATCTCAACAGCCACTTTCATCGATGAAGCTACGTCTTTAGCGCCGCCACCAGTGAGAATGACTTTTGAATTTGTATAGCAATCCAAAAAATCATCAATTTGAGTTTTAATACTGGCAATAAACATACTTTCGGTGCCGCCAAGCCAAGCGGCTTTTGTAGCATTTTGCAAGCCAGAAAAGCCCCTTAAGTTGCTACTTGTAGCAAATTTCTCAAAGCTAGATCGAAGTGCGCTTAGTCCAGGCATTATCAAACCGCCTTGGTGTTTTCCGGTTTCAGCAACAACGTCAATCGTAAGAGCGCTACCAATATCAATAATGAGTAAATTTTTATTTGGGTGGTGTTTCTGTGCGCCCAGCATCGCTAAGAAACGGTCCACGCCCAACTCGTTAGGAATCGGATAAGCAACTCTAAGCGTTTTGTATTCTGCTGGCGTTCTGATGATTGCTAGAGAAGGAAACTTTTGTTTAATCGCCTCAACAACATCAACGTGAGCAACATGACTCAACCAAACAGCTGAGCACGCAGGCAGTGAGTCGGGCCTGAAATCATCTATTAATTGAGTGGCGTCAGCCGAATCAGTCAGCCGCCACTTAATGGCGCTATGGCCAATATCAATAAATAAATTAGAGAATTGGGCCATCCATCAATGCCTGATTAATCCATAAATGGGTCAAAATACTGGCGCCGTAGCCCAGTGCAATTGCCCAAATCCACTTCAGATGCGAGACAAAAGTATAGTGGCCTTTTGACTGACCCATAAGCGCTACACCGGCTGCAGAGCCGATCGACAACAAACTACCACCAACTCCAGCAGTTAATGTTACCAACAACCATTGACCCAACGACATGTCTGGCTGCATAGTCAAAACAGCAAACATCACCGGAATGTTATCAACAATCGCTGAAAGGATTCCCACCAAGATATTGGCATATGTTGCACCGAGCTGGACATACATTGCCTCAGATACGAGCGCCAAATAACCCATAAAACCTAGACCGCCGACACTGACAATCACACCAAAGAAGAATAGTAACGTATCCCATTCTGCGTTGGCAATTTTACGAAAAACGTCAAAACGCTCAGAGGTAGGCTCACTTGTATGGCGTCTTTTAACAAAGTAACTCACCACCATTAAATAACCCAAGCCTGTCATCATGCCCATCGCTGGCGGTAAGTGAAGGAAGCTGTGAAAGCTAACTGCTGTTGCGATAGTCAGTAAAAACATTAATGTGATCACCAGTCCACCATCTCTAATGGTGACACTTTGCTCAACCGCTTCTGGCGTTTCATTCTTGATGAAAAAGTGCATAATCGCCGCCGGTATAATGAAATTAACCAGTGAAGGTACAAACAGACTAAAGAACTGCTCAAAACCAACAATGCCTTTTTGCCAAACCATTAAAGTCGTAATATCGCCGAATGGGCTGAAGGCGCCACCGGCATTAGCGGCAACAACGATATTAACAAAAGCAATGGAGATAAAGCGATTATTGCCACTACCGACCGCCATCACTACCGCGCCCATGATAAGTGCTGTTGTTAAGTTGTCTGCGACTGGAGAGATAAAAAAGGCTAAAAATCCCGTCAACCAAAATAACTGTCTAAAGCTAAAGCCCTTATTAATAAGCCAAACCTTTAAGCGCTCGAATACCAATCTTTCGCGCATTGCCTCAATATAAGTCATCGCCACAAGGAGGAATAAAAATAGTTCCGCGTATTCTAGAATATTGTGTCTAAGCGCCACTCCAGCGGCTTCAGGCAAGCCTTGATCAACATAAACCCAGGCAATTACCGCCCAGATAACACCGGCAACAAGAATGACTGGTTTTGATTTTCTAAAATGAGTAAACTCTTCCACCATCACAAAAATGTAGGCGATAACAAACAATGTCAGCGCAAGGTAGCCTGCCCAATGATTGGTTAAATCCAGTGTTTCGCCACCAACCGACGCAAGTGCTGCAACGGGTAAGAAAGATAGTAATAATGCAAATAATTTATTCATGTTCAATACGAGTAAGAGTGGCGCCATCGACACCATTCAGGGTTATAAGATCGTCTTTGTGCGCCACCTCAAGTGTTGCCAGACAGTAAAATTCAGCCTCATATTTTACTTGAGAAACCACAATACCGCTTGCCTTAGCGGACTTAGAACTTTCACAATATAAACTATCACCAACAGACAACGGCTCGCTTGATTTAAATTCAAACAAGCGTCGCTTTGCTTTACCCAAATAATGAAGCCTTGCAACCACTTCCTGACCTGGATAACAGCCTTTAGTAAAATTCACACCAATTTCATCAATATCCAAGTTCAACATTTGCGGCACAAACTTCTCACTAGTGGCGTGAGTCACCTCTGCTAAAGCGGTCTCAATACAGGTCTTGGACCATTCTTCCTGATTAGAATAATCAAGGTTGGTAGTATTGTCTGACACTACAATCTCAACCGATAGGCGCTGATTAATAAGGTAGGTATTATCAATAGCTGCATCAATATGTCCGACTTGAGTAAAGGCATTAGTAATATCTTCAATTACCACGTCAGACATTAGCACAAACATCTTAAGTCGAGGAAGAATTACCTCGAGCAAATCAAGCGAAAACGATAAAAGGAAATCATCACCATCACGCATCACCCAAAACAACGCCAAAATTTTTCCTTGGTGTTGGCAATAGGCACTCAGTTGCACCCTGTTGTCATCGAGCTTAGTAATATCATTGCTCAGTTGGGCCTGAAGGAAGTTCTCAGCATCGGTACCACTGAGTTTAAATAAAGCACGATTGGTTAATTGGTAGGGCATTTTATAAAATTTAGTAAAAATTAATTAAAACAATAAGTGTTATTTTAACCATTTTTTAAACGGACATAAAAAAACCCCGGAGCGAACCCCAGGGTTTTCATAACGTCTAACTTAATCTTAAGTCATCTGTTTTTCTAAGAGGTCTTAGAAAGATACAGAAGCTACAAGAGAAAGTGAGTTGTCAGATGTATCATAACCAGCTGTCAAGTTCGCACCTGAAGTTAGGTCACGACTAACTGATACAGTTGTATCACCACCGTTTGTGATAGTAACAGTGTTACCAGCAAGACCCATAGAAGCAGTTACAACACCAGCTTCGTCAATTGACAAAGTTACGCCGTTAAGAGTTGTAGAAACATCCCAAGTTGTATCACCATTAGCTGTACGCGTGATTGCAACATCCATGCCCGCAAGAGTTGCTGAACCTGTAGTATCACCACCTAGTGTGTGGCTAAGTGCAACACCAGCAACTGTAGAAGATACTGTAGCTGCGCCATTTTGGTCTAGAGCGATTGTAACATCACCAGCTAGAACGCTAAGGCTTAGAGTAACGGCAGCATCACCAGCAGAATCGATAGTAGCAGCAACTGCTACAGGACCGATTGAAGTAGCCATTGCAGCGCCAGTCATATCACCAGTTACAAGGTTCAATGTAGCACTTGCAGTTGAAGCGCCATTAGAACCACTGATTGTTACTGAAGCAGCACCAACAGTAGTGTTATCAGAAGCGCCGTTGTCATCAAACGTTACTGAAGCTGAACCCGTTAGAGATACAGCAGCAATTGACGCTGAAGAAGCCATTAGTGCAGCTGCACTTAGAGCGATTAGTTTTTTCATGTTATTCTCCTTTTAAGAATAGATAATATCAAAATCATTTTTGATATCTTTTTGTCTCTCTTTCGATCGACAATGTGCACATCATACCGCATGGAATTCCACTCTGCCAACTATTTTGCAAAAAAAATACAATTCGTTGTTTTTTTTCAACATAAACTTAGCAAATTACACTAAAACTCTCCTGTAGCTTGATTTAATGCTGTCTGTTTTATTAACAAATCATACAGTACTACATTTCTATGTTTCGTTTTAAACCCCTTATTTATCTTTTTAGTAACATTATTGTTGTTTTTTTCAATTTTGTTGAATTTATTCAACTGCACCGTAGCTATCACTACTGTAAGAACAGTTTGCTGTTTCTTATAAATTCAACATTTAGCAATTATCTGGCAATAAAAAACCGGGACAAGCCCGGCTTTTATAAAATCTTTGTTTTGCTCTACTCTTTAGAACAGGTTGCCGTGGGCAAAACCAGTCATTGTAAGCAACATTGGAATAGATAGAGCTACGTTTGTACGAGAAGCCATTGCCGCTGTAAATTTCGCTTTAGCAATTTCTTCAGCGCTTGCCTTAACAATGCCAAGAATCTTTTTCTGACATGGCCAGATGATTGCCCAGACGTTAAACAACATAATAGTACCGAGCCATGCACCAAGACCAATCATTTCTGCGCCTGCAGAGAATGTAAATGCATTAACAAGGCCGACTGTGTTTTCTAAAGCTGCCGCACCCGTTAACCAAGTCATTGCTGCTGACATACGAAACCAAAGTAGTGCGCGTGGCGCAACATACTTGCCAATCGCCGCAGGACCAGGACCGCCTTCGTCGGCTAAAGCCTCGCCCATTGCAGGGACTTGAACAAAGTTAAAGTAATATAAGAGACCAATCCAAGTAATACCAAAAATAACGTGTAACCAAACAACTAGCTCAGCCGTGTTGAAATCACCTGTCGATGGAAGCAAGAAAGCAGCAATAATGGCAAGAATAAAACCTAAGGCAATTGTGCCTTTAATGGAAGTTAATGGGTTCATAGGATTTCCTATAGTTATTTAATCGGCACTATTATAACCATATTTATAGATTAATTGAATATTTGCGACTTTATAGCTCTTTTTTGTCTTATATTTTTATTTAGGTTATACTCGAATTCAGTAATACAACCTATGACAGTAGTCAGCCGACAATATATTTTCTTGACAACTGCAGGATGTGCAATTCAAATTTGTTATACATATACATATACTTATATGTATATGTATATATTGACCAACAGGAGAATAATATGACAGCTGTATCCAGATCATTCGCCGAATGGCAAGACTATGCAAAAACACTCGACCCTGTTCATGTGTCGTGGCTAAAGCAGGCCAAAACATCAAAAACCAACTTTGCTGTTGCCGACATTGTTGGGGTGGAAATACCCCATGATCGATTCTTAACGGGCGTTCTTTTATTTTCCAAAAAAATTAAAGTCATTAGCCCCGAGCAAAATATTGGTCTATTACTACCAAGCAGTGCCGGTGGTGCAATCACAACAATGGCCATTCTTGCACTCGGCAAAACCATTGTTAACCTCAACTTTACCGCAGGCAAAAAAGCCTTGCAGTCTGCAGTCGAGCAAGCCCAGATTAAACATATATATAGCTCGAGCAAATTTTTTGACAAAATGTACGAAAAAGGCGTGGACTTGGCGTCATTCTTTCCCAGTGTTGAAGTATTGTTTTTAGAAGACATTAAAGAAGAGATTTCCGGCTTAAGCAAAATAGCTTGCTTGTTAAGCGCCAAGCTTATGCCGGTGAGTATGATCCGTAAACTATTCTTTAAAAAGGTATCGCCAAACGATACGGCGGCGATTCTTTTCTCAAGCGGTAGTGAGGGTGCACCGAAAGGCGTGGAGCTCACCCACAGCAATATTGCAGCGAATGCAAAACAGGCGGCGATTGCGATGGAGGCAATCAGTGCCGATGTTATTATGTCGACGCTACCCACTTTTCACGCCTTTGGTTTTGCGGTTACCACCCTGATGCCGCTTACCGAAGGCGTGCCTATCGTTTGTCACCCAGACCCTACCGATGTCGCCACTATTGCTGCCGGCGTTGAAAAGTATCACGGCACTATCTTGGTTGGCACACCCACTTTTCTCAGACTGTACTCCATCAATAAAAAAGTTAGTGGCGAATCCCTACAATCACTAAGACTTATTTTTGCCGGTGCTGAAAAGCTTCGAAACGAAGTTCGAAACACCTTTGAGGCAAAATTTAATAAAGAAATATGCGAGGGCTACGGCACCACCGAAACATCGCCTGCAGTCTCAATTAATCTTCCAGCTGATGCCAGCGGCCCAAGAGCTAAGGTTGGTACCGTTGGACGCACACTGGATGGCACGGCATTTAAGATTGTTGATCCCGACTCTCTAGACGAACTAGCAACAGGTGAAGATGGTTTGATTTTGATTAGCGGACCACAGCTGATGAAGGGTTACTTAAATATGCCCGAAAAAACAGCCGAAGCAATTGAGATAATTGATGGCTATCGGTGGTATCGTAGCGGCGATAAAGGACATCTTGATGAAGATGGCTACTTAACCATTGTTGACCGCTATTCACGCTTTGCCAAAATTGCTGGAGAAATGATTAGCTTGACAACAGTTGAAGAGCGAATACTAGAAGCCTTGAAAGATGCCGACGTAGAAGTGGCTGCGACATGCCTTCCAGATCAACGTAAAGGCGAGCGAATCGTGCTACTTGCAACCGAAGGGGTGACCAAGGAGGTATTGCAAAAAGCCCTTAATGATGCCAAGGTCAACCCACTATACCACCCTGCCAAGGTCTATTCTGTTGAGGAAATTCCCAAACTGGGTAGTGGTAAAATTGACTTCGGTGCAACTAAAAAAATTGCCCTAGCGCACATAGAATAAAGATAAATTCATGCCAGAATTACCCGAGGTAGAAACAACTGCTCGAGGCTTAAAGCCGCTTATTATCAATCAAAGCATTGCCAATGTTGGCATCTACCGGCCAAAATTACGCTGGGAGATTCCCAAACACTTATCAGTAACACTGAAAGATCAAGTTATTCAAAGTGTCGGGCGCCGAGCAAAATATTTGCTTGTTAATTTTGAACACGGCGCGCTGATACTGCATTTGGGTATGTCCGGCTCAATACGTGTCGTTCCCACAGAATTACCACTAAAAAAACACGAGCACTTTGAGTTGAAGCTCTATAACAACACAAGCCTTCGTCTGGATGATCCGCGACGATTTGGCGCTGTTCTTTGGCAAAACAAAGGCGAAACACTGCCTTTGTTTGAGTTGCTCGGGCCGGAGCCGCTTTCAGATAACTTTACTACCGACTATCTTTTTCAACGATCAAGGGGTAGAACTCAAAATATTAAAACTTTTATTATGAACGGCTTTGTCGTTGTTGGCGTTGGCAATATATACGCCTCTGAAAGTCTATTTTTGGCAAGGATTTCACCTAAAATTATTGCAGGAAAAATATCGCTAAAACGCTATCAAACGCTTGTTCAAAGCATTAAGTCAATTCTCGCAGAAGCAATAGAAAAAGGCGGCACTACGCTAAAAGACTTCTCCGACGTTGATGGTAAGCCGGGATATTTTTCCCAAGAACTCTCGGTCTACGGCTGTGTTGATAAGCCTTGCGTGCGTTGCAGTGGTACAATCAAGAAAATCACTCAAAACCAACGCGCTACTTATTATTGCTCAAAATGTCAGAAATAGACAACCCTAAAACCCTATTCGAGAGCGCTTGCTCTACCAATTCCGAGTCTTTTGCCCTGCAAAACCTAGGCGATATGATGGCGCCAGAATTTAGTGAAAACTGCATTATTGTTGTTGACCCTGGAATGAGAATTCATAACCAAGCCTACGCTATCATTAATTACCAAGGCGAACTTTACTTTCGACAGTTTATCAATGTTGACAATAAGCCATTAATGCGCTGCTTGAATACTAACTACGAGGATATCAATCTGGTTGGTGGTTACGATATAAAGGGTTGCGTTGTGCAACAGAAACAGCGAAAACAAATCGCACTGCACTATTACCATTTAGATGAGGTGAGTAAAAACATGGTTTTTAGCGAAAAAGGCAAGGCTAAAAGTTAGGGCTAGCACTACAACATCCAAATCAAATGTGCCATTCGCCCAGACCCCTCACCGTCACGACGATAAGAAAAATAGTGCTTGTTTTCTGAATAAGTACAATGGGTGCCCCCTGTAATTGATTCGACACCCTGTGCCATAAGAACGGCTCGAGCAACATCGTATAAATCAAACATATATTTGTTATTACGCTGAATAAAGGCGCTTTCAAAATCTGGGTTACTACCAACAAAGAACTCTCGCACCTCAACACCCACTTCAAAGGCATTTTGGGAGATCCCAGGGCCTAAATGCGCCAATATTTCACCCTTGTTTGCGTCCAACGCTTCAACACTAGACTCAATCACACCGCCAAGCAAACCCCTCCATCCCGCATGCACAACACCAACAGCACTGCCGTCTTTTTTGCAGAGAAAAATCGGCAAACAGTCGGCCGTCAATACAGCGCAAACCACGCTGGGCGTTTGAGTGATAGCAGCATCTGCTTTTAGGGAGCAAGGTAAGTCAGCATTAACACAAATATTGGAATGGCATTGATCAAGCCATTTTGGTTCAGCCGGCAGATTGTAGTGGTTTACTAGTAATTGACGGTTTGCCAAAACAGCATTTGACTCATCGCCAACATGATTGGCAAGATTAAAGTTAGCGTAGTTATTATTACTCGCACCACGCTCAATAAATCTTGGTGTACTTAAAAATTTAACGTTTGCTGGAAACATTACTTAATGCGCTTATTACTCAGCGTCAAACTCACTCAAAACATCAAGCAATGCCAACATATCGTCGGGCAAAGGCGCCTTCCAAGACATTGTCTCGCCACTGATAGGGTGGACAATCGTCAGTTTTTTAGCGTGTAACGCTTGACGTTTAAAGTCCTTCAGTGCATCCTTTAATGCTTCATCGGCTTTTTTTGGAAACCGTATTTTGCCGCCATACATCGGGTCGCCAATCAAGGAATAACCAATGTGGGATAGGTGCACACGAATCTGGTGCGTTCTGCCAGTTTCTAGAATGGCTTTGACGTGTGTGTGATGAGCAAATCGATCAATAACTCGGTAATGTGTTAATGCGTGCTTGCCAGATTCGGTAACGGCTTGCTTGATTCGATCTCTACTGTCACGGCCAATCGGCTTGTCAACCGAGCCGCCAGAAATCATGTGACCATAAACTATCGCTGAATATTCGCGCGAAACTGTGTGGGTTTGTAACTGCTCAACCAAGTTTTTCTGTGCTTTCTCGCTACGAGCAACCACCATCAATCCTGAAGTATTTTTATCCAAACGATGAACAATACCCGCCCTATCCAGTTTAAACAATTCTGAGTCATAGGCAAGCAAGCCATTTGCTAGGGTGCCTTTCCAGTTGCCGGCGCCAGGATGTGTCACCAAGCCAACAGGTTTGTTAATGATGATGATATCGTCGTCTTCAAAAACCACTTCAAGAGGAATATCCTCAGCAATCCAGCGAATATTCTCATTCTGTTTCAGGGTTACTTCAACAATCTCATCGCCCTTCGCCCTGTCTTTTGGTTTAAATTTCCGCCGATTAATCAGCACGTCGCCCGCTTTTATCCAAGTAGTGATTTTCGAGCGGGAATACTCTGGCAGCATTCGTGCAATAGCAGCGTCGATGCGTTCACCTGTCATGCGTTCGGGTATTATAATTTTGAGTTTCTCCATAGCGATATTTTAATTCAAATCGAGTCGTTACTTGTCGCTGATAGAGGCTGAATACGGTAAATATTGCCATTATCAGTAGAGAAATATATCCAGCCCTCAGGACTCTGAACGAGTGCTCTAATGCGCTCATTCAAATCTTCAAATAATCGCTCTTCGGCAATCGCCACGCCATCATCATCAAGCCCTATACGATTCAAATGGCGCAGTTTCAGTGCACCGGTGAATAAATCCCCTTGCCACTCGGGAAATGCTGTGCCGCTGTAGAGCAGTAAACTGCCTGGTGCTATGGAGGGCACATAAACTTTAATCGGTTGCTCCATACCTGCTTTGTGCGTCCCTTCGCCAACACTGAACGGCAGCCAGTATTCTTTGCCATAAGAAATAACAGGCCAACCGTAGTTTTTGCCTTTAACAATTAAATTAATTTCATCGCCACCTCTTGGGCCGTGTTCAATAGACCACAAACGTTGCTCTAAGTTGTCCCAAACCAAGCCCTGTGGATTGCGATGACCATAACTCCAAATTTCATCAAGCGCCTGATTGTTGTCCACAAATGGATTATCCTCTGGAACGCTTCCATCAAGATTAAGCCTTATAATCGAGCCAGCATGTGTGCTCAAATCTTGTGCATTAGGGCGGTAACCCCTCTCGCCAACTGAGAAATAGACAAATCCATCAGCAAAAACAATCCGACTACCAAAATGCTTGTTGTCGCCCTCTATAGAGCGAGTCACAAGAAGATCCTGCCAATCCACCAAATGCGAATCGATTAGACGCGCTCTAGCAAGAGTAGTTTCACTGTAACTATTTACAGGTTTGGCGTAAGTAAAATAAAGCCAATCATCAAAATTGTAATTGGGTAGTGTCGCTACATCCATTAGACCGCCTTGGCCTGCCACATGAATTTCTGGCAAACCTGTTATATACTCTACCAGTCCAGAGTTAACATTAAGGATGCCAAGTTTGCCTTGTCGCTCTGTAAAAACGATCTCATTATCAGAGGTAAACGCCATTCCCCATGGCACACCCAAGCCTGATGCAGTCTTGACAAGCTGAAAAGTGTCAGCAAGAGCACAAATGGGCCACAAAAAAAACATAATCAACAATAAGCCAGACTTCTTCATAGACAGGGAAAGCTATTTATTAGTATCAAAAAAAATAATGTAATTCAAATAAGATTTAACTATACTGCAAGTCTATAGGTGTGTGGGAGTGTATGTATGCGTTTTGATTTCGTGCCGTTTTTTAATCCTGGTGAGAACTTACCATGGAATCGGGTCATTAAAATGATGCGCGAACAAACACGCCTAGCCGATGCAGCAGACTTTACAACTGTCTGGCTAACGGAGCATCACTTTGCACATAACGGCTATCTAAATGCACCGCCCAATCCAATCATGATGTCATGTGACTTGGCAGCTCATTCGGACAAAATTCGCGTAGGTCAAGCACCAATTGTCTTGCCAGACTGGCACCCTCTTCGAGTTGCCGAGGATATCGCACTCCTAGACAATATGACTGAGGGTCGTGTAGATTTTGGTGTCGCCAAAGGTATCAATGAGCGCTGCACATTGCAGTTCAATATTAATGCCGATCGAAGAGATAATGAAAAAAGCTACCGCTTATTCTTAGAATCACTCGAAATTATTCTAAAAGCATGGACACAAACTGCCTTTACCCATAAAGGCGAGTTTTATCAATTCCCCGTTCCAGGTTGGAAAGAAACCAACCGCTTTCTCATGCCACTTGAAGAGGAATATCACCACGAAAATGGTGAATACAAAGCAATGTACGTCCACCCTCGCCCTTACCAAGATCCACATCCTCCAGTTTGGTTGATGTCGAATGCGCCACACACCTACAAGATGGCTGCTGAGCGAGGTTTTAATGTGATCGGCATGTCTAGCCCACCAAGCAAATTGTTAAGTTGCTGGGACGCCTATTGTGACGCCGACGCCAAAGACGGAGTTATTCATGAGCGCGGAGACAATACCGGTATTTGTGTGGTAATTTATGTCGCCGAAACGATGGAAGAAGCCGACAAAACGATTCGCCCAGCAATTAATGGCTATTACGAATACTTGGGCGGCTCTCGCCCAACAGGCGAATGGGGGAGGCGAGCCTACCTTGACGATGACGCCGAACCGACGAATGAAGATCTTAATGGCGAGTGGTTTGACTTTTTAATGAAATACGAACTTATTTGGGTAGGGACCGCCGACTATGTGGCTGAGAAAATTGCCAAATACCAAGAGTTAATCGGCCTAAAGCACATCATGCTTTTACAACAATTTCCGGGCATTGAATACCAAAAAATTCTGAAAAGTATGACGCTATTCTCAGAAAAAGTCATGCCAAAATTTGGCGCAGATGGCGTTAAGAAATAAATGTTAGAGGCAGCATGTTAGAAATCTGGGGAAGAAAAAACGGCAATCAAGTTATCCAAGTCCTATGGACACTTGGCGAACTTAATTTGGATTATAAGCGTTATACAGTCGGCGGTAGTTTTGGCGGCTTAGATACAGACGATTATAAAACTTTAAACCCAAACTCTAAAATTCCAACCATACGCGACAATAACTTTGTTTTATGGGAGTCTCACGCCATTATTCGCTACCTTGCAAGAGAATACGGTCAAGGCACCTTGTGGCCCAATGACCCAAAAAAAGCAGCCCTTTCAGATCAGTGGATGACTTGGTCGACCGATGGCTTGATGGGTACTTTTTTTCCAGTCTTTTGGCAGCTCGTGCGAACCGAGGAGTCTGAGAGAGATTATGAGAAAATTGCCAAAATGGCAAAGAAAAGTGCGAATATTCTCAGCATTCTAGAAGGTCACTTACTCAACAATCACTATGTTGCGGGCAACGAACTTACTTTTGGCGACATCCCTCTCGGCGTCCTACTACACAAGTACTTTATTCTAGATATCGAGCGCCCTTCTTTTCCAGGAATTGAGGCCTGGTATCAACGGTTATGCAATCGTGAAGCTTTTCAAAAAAACGCCATGGCGCCATTTGGCAGCTCACCGAGTGAATGGCTGGCTTTCGAAAAAGCCGGCGAATATGATTAAACCAACAAACAATACATAATGAATTTAAACACGACAAACGAAGTTAGAATTACAGCAGAATTGCTTGATGCCATAACCCAAGCATATAACGACAACAACATCGATGCGATTATGCAATATTTTGCCGAGGACGCCATCTTTGATCATGGCGCTGGTGCTGATGTTTTTGGCACACGCTTTAGTGGAAAGGACACCCTAAGAGAAGTCTTTAGCGGTCTTTTTAATAATGTTAAAAACGTTCACTGGGAAACGCTTGACTCTCACATTGCTGGCAATAAGGCCTATTGTGAATTCCATCGCAAAGCGGAGTTAAAGAATGGTGAAATCCAAGATTTTCACAGCATTGACGTGCTGACATTCAAAAATGGTCTAATTACCCATAAAGACACTTATTTCAAAAATCGCACCACCTAGCAACACCCTATGAATGCAACCCCTCTCATTGATCCAGAGCTAGAAAAAGGCTACAACATTCGCCTTCTTCATAATGATTTTGAAGGCTTGATTGCCTCATGGGAGGCGCGCAGTAAATCTTTCAGGGAAAGTGTCGACTGCAGCCTCGACCTGCCATATGGCGATGGAGAGAAAGATAAATTGGATATCTTTCGCTGTGGTCGTTTAAACGCCCCATTATTTGTTTTCGTTCATGGCGGCTATTGGCAACGCGGGGACAAATCTATCTACAGTTATGTTGCGGAGTCTTTTGTGAATGCCGGTATTGACGCTGCATTGATTGGCTACCAACTTTGCCCGGAAGCCAGCATGACAAATATTGTCGACAACATTCGCCAAGCTCTTATTTGGCTTTGGCACAACGCCAAATCTCAAGCTATTTCTCAAAATAGGATCAATTTTTCCGGGCACTCTGCTGGTGGACATATTACAGCAATGTTGCTGGCGACAGATTGGCAAGCATTTGATTATTCATTGCCAACCGACATCATTAAAGCGGCCATACCATTAAGCGGTCTTTATCAGCTAGACCCAATAAGGAAAACCACTATTGGTGAGGCGCTGCGCTTAGATGACAAAGAAAGTCATGCTCTTAGCCCTCAGTTTCTTAGGCCGCATACAAACACACCTATCTTGGTGGCTCTGGGTGGTGGCGAGACCGACGCGTTTCACTGGCAAACAAATGAGTTTGTTAAAGAATGGCAACACTATCAACCTCAAATTGAATACTTTGCAGAACCAGATGCCGACCACATGGGACTTGTTGAAAGATTGGCCAATTCAGATTCTGAAATTTTTAAGAAAATTCACTCCTTTTTGCGTTAATTTATACTTTATTACAAAGCAAATACATAACACCATCAGCCCAGCCATCGACTTCAACCCACATTTCAGCCGATACCCCAATAGAGGAATTTATAGCAATCGGTTTTGAATTCTTATGCTCTTTAAAAGAAACATAAAGGGGTAGCATTGGCGGCTCCCCCTCATCAACAAATAAATGAAAATAAGGTATTTTCCCAACCATATAACCCTCTTTTGTTAACTTGAGATTTGCCTCTTTAGTCAAATAACTTGAATTGGATAAACCTCTTGTTCTCCACCGATGATTGAGGAACTTAACCAAGCCGTCTTGTATTAAAAGGTCGCCGTTAACTAGCGCCCAATCCTCAATTACACCAGTTTCGTAAATTGCACGATAAATCCCAAACCCACACCTCATTTGCCCATGTGTGTCATTAATATCATATAGGCTGAAATCAAAATCAGTTTTGCTAAATGCATCAGTAGCATTTTCTAGCACCAGATCAACCTCGTAAATTCTGATAGAGTCCTCTTTTACAAGGGTGCCTTTAGTCTGATCAGATGGTAATGACGCTGTCACACTTGTTGATATTAGACTTATAAAACACAAACAATATAAAAAAGCTTTTATCATGGGTTTATTGGATGCTTGCAAGATTAAAGATTATGAAAAAATATAATCATAAGTACGCTTTAGTTTTGATGTTAAAAAAACCTTCTGTGAAATCAAATCATGATCAAGCCCCAAAACCCTTTCTATACACGCGGCACAGACTGAGCGATAATCAATTGTTGCATACAAATCCCTTTCTTCGTACAAATCAGCATCAGCAAGACCGGGCCACTCAGAAATAACTCGACTGTTATCAATTAAACCTCCGGCTAGCAAACCCACGCTTGCATAGCCATGATCGGTTCCCCCCGTACCATTCACTGACGCAGTTCTGCCAAACTCCGTTAGCGTTAAAATGATGCTCTGATCCCAAGCATCGCCAAGCCCTTCTCTATAAGCCTTGATAACCTCATCAAGTAATTCAAGACGATCACCATGACTTCCCTCATCTGCACCCTGCAAGGCATGTGTATCAAATTGGTTTACTCGAATTACAGAGGCTACGGGGCCACCTTTTGTAGACATTTGCTCACCAGCATATTTGGCCAAACTGACAGGATCTCTCGGAATATTAGACCTTGCTTGATCGGCAACTTTATCACCGACTGCCTGAAAGGCTTTTGCCTCCTCCGCTTGATGCGCCATAGTAATTTGCTCTATTAGCCATTTTTCCGGCTTACTTGAACCGTTAACTCTAGCCGGGTAAAAATTATCAACATTCAAACTACCTCTCAGAATTAGCGGCAACTCAAGAGACAGAGCTCGACCTGGTAACAACGCCAAATCTAGGGCGCGCCCCAGCCAGCCAGTGGTTGTCGAAAATGGACTCGAACCTCCCCCTTGCATATAATTTTGCCCTTCAAAGTGGGACCTTTTTGTGTAAGGGAAAGAGGTTGCATGAACAATCGAAGCCTCCCCTCTTGCCATAAGTTTAGAAAAATGTTGCAATTTTGGATGCAATCCAAAAAATGGATTAACTTTAATTGGATTAGATAAGCCAATTTCCTGGCGTAAAGAGGCTAACGCAGGGTCTCCAATTGGAGGAACAGCAGTTAGGCCATCCATACCTCCTTGCAATAAAATGACTGAGATATTCCCTTGAGGAAGATCTTTGGTAAAACCAGACACTGGAGCAGCAGATAGGAATAACGATGCTCCTGTGAGCTTAAGAAATTCTCGTCTAGTCATTTCTAATTTAGCCACCCTGTACCCCCATCAATTCAGGACTGCACATAAGTGCAATAAACTTTCTTTTGCGACCACTAAGCCCTTCAACTAAATTTCGTGTGGCTGAATTCACCCCAATTCTATCCATCATTTCCTTAGGGGTGAATTGCGGATGGGCAGTATTATAAATAGCCTCAGAAAAGCGTAAACGACGCTCCAAAAACTCCCCTGAAATCCAATATGACTTACTACTCGAATAACCATTAGGCTGTCTTTTTGCCCAAAATGGCTGGCCAAGCTCTTGAAACACTTTTTTTGCAGACATACGCCTATCATTTAGGTCTTTATGTATATCACCCCATCCAAGAAAATAAGTAGAATCACTTATTCGCAACACTTGGAAAAGCCAAATCGCTGGCCATTGAAATTTTGGCGCTTTTGAGGCAATTGCCCGCTCTATAACCGCTTGGTGAATCTTGCGTAAATCACCACCACTTTGTTGCCAGATTTTCATTATGTATTCAATGTCAACACTCTGCACATCATCGCTAACAAAGTGCTGGCAAAGTTTACGAGCCAAATGTCGCTGAGTGTGTTCGTGAGATGCAAGATGTTCTGTTAAATTATGTAGGCCATCTTTTCCAGCGTAAATAGCCTTTCCCAGCACAAGCTTTGTCCCCGGCTCTGCCCTATTAGACACAAACGCATCCCAATGATTAAACAGGCCAAACTTTTCCAATTGCGGTTTATCGACAATCGTACCCCATCCCGCCAATACTTGAGCAGTCGCTCTAATGTCCGACTCTGTGTAATTCGCTGCTGGAGAAACAGTGTGTAACTCTAACAGCTCTCGACCCAAATTATCATTAAGACCAACTTTGCATTTGTTATTTTTACGGCATTGAATTGCTCTTTCAGAGTTTTCACCGACACTGTAAATATTGTCCAAGTAGGTCAACATTGCCGGGTGCGTTGTAACCTTGTAGAGCATATTGGAAAAAGAGCCATTTAAGTTATCCAATATTGCAGCATCCATAAAATGCCCAATCAAACCTCTGGTTGTTCCCGAAATGCCAACAGTAAAATGATTACTCCAAAAAAGACTAAAACGCTGCTTCACTTGGTCTTCTGCGTACACATTACGATGGGCAAATCGCAATTCATCCAAAAATCTTATGTTGTTTTTTTTCTCATTTATCCACAACAAGCGATCCATTTCAATCTTTGAAAGTGTTTTATCTTTTTGAATCCTATCTTCATACAATCGAAGTTGGCGTAGCATTTCAGCACGCTCACTCAGGCTAGGAAGGTAGTCTTCAGGCCAATGCTCAATTTGGTGACTGTTTGATATTGATTTAATCCCAATTGATTTGGACTCAGTGCTTAACTGACCCATTGCCCAGTCTTTAATATCTCGAGGAATGTCATCTTCGGGTCGAAATAATAGGCCAATTTTTTGTGCTACTCGAAATGATTCAGTCATACAACCTATATTGAGTAAATACAATTACAGAGTCAATATATCACGAAGTGGGGCTGTTGATTACAAAGATGACATCAATTAATCAATCAAAATCTAGTTAGAAATTTGTAGAATTTATGGAGAATTTGGCGTCCCGTAGGAGATTCGAACTACCTGTTTTCAGGATGAAATCCTGATGTCCTGGGCCGCTAGACGAACGGGACAAAAAGCGTGTCTTTAATTAGCACCAAGGCTTGCAATTTACAAGCAAACCTCAGCACTGAATATGGCATCCGGTAGGGGAATCGAACCCCTCTTGCCAGGATGAAAACCTGGAGTCCTAACCGATAGACGAACCGGACATAACTTTTTTTTTGCTGGTGGAGCTAGACGGGATCGAACCGTCGACCTCTACACTGCCAGTGTAGCGCTCTCCCAGCTGAGCTATAGCCCCAAAATCTGGGTTAATCAGCAAAAACGTAAATTATAGTCTGTATCTTAATTCAGTCAAGTCAAAATTGGTAAAATATTTACTATTATTTGACCGGTATAAGAATCATGGAAAAAACATTTGACGCTGAGCGATATTCAATCGAAGTACTTTACCATATTGGTGCTTACGAAAACTCTATCCACTTTATTGTCGATAAAAATACAAAACAATGTGCAATTGTTGATCCTGCATGGGAAGCGGATTTATTTATTCAAAGGATTGAAGAAAAAGGCTACACCTTAACCGACATTTGGATCACCCATTGGCATGGCGACCACACCAATGCTGTGGATGAAATGGCGAATAAAACCGGTGCTAAAATTACGGCAGGCATTAATGAGCTGCCCTATCTCGATATTGAAAACACGGTGCATACAGTGAAAGACGGTGACATCCTTAAACTGGGTGAAACTGAAATCAAAATCATTGAAACTCCTGGCCATACTGCGGGTGGTGTTTGCTACTTACTGGATAACCATCTGATTGCAGGTGACACGCTGTTTGTCTATGGTGTTGGTATTTGCTGCTTATCGGGCTCAGACCCAGTGAAATTATTCCATTCGCTAAACAAGTTAAAAACACAAGTTGCTGACAATATTACACTGCTTTGCGGCCACGATTATGGCAGTGAAATTAGCACCACACTTGCGCAGCAAAAAAAAGCCAATCCGTTTTTATTGATTGACGATTTAGATACTTTTGTTCGTTACCGCATGGAAGTGCATGATGTCACTCGCACTTACCCGATGTCCCCGATGACACTGACCGAGGTCAACGCCCTTTTATGATAGGTATTTATGGTGGCTCGTTTGATCCAGTACACCTTGGCCACCTAGGGACAGCTATAGCAATAAAAAACGAGCTCAACCTAGAAAAGTGCTTGATGATGCCGTGTGCAACACCTGCTCATAAGGCTGGTCTGCATTATTCGGATAGTGAGCGCCTTGATATACTCAATCTTGCCATTCAAGATTACAGTGAATTAGAAATTGATAAACGCGAGATTGCCAGAGGCGGTGACTCATTCACCATTGACACACTCAAAGAGTGTCGACAAGAAAGTCCTGACAAAACCCTTTGTCTTATTATTGGTATGGACAGCTTTATGCAGTTTAAAAGCTGGAAGTGCTGGCAAGAATTTACGAATTTTGTTCATTTAATTGTTTTGGCAAGACCGAACTACAAAGCAGATAATCATTCACTGACCTCATTTCACACAACATCTGACAAAAAACATCTGACAAAACAACAACATGGGCTTCTTTACTTTGCCGAGTGCCCCCTGATAGATGTTTCATCAAGTGAGATTCGCGGTAAAATAGCCGCCAATAAAAATCTTGACGATTTTTTACCCAAAACCATTATTAACTATATAAAAAACAATGACACTTGATGAAGAAATAAAAGTAGTTGTCGATGTAATCGATGACATGAAAGGGGAAAATATCCTTACCTTTAACGTGTTAAAGAAAAGTGCAGACATGGAGGCTATCATCGTTGCCACCGGCAGATCAGTGCAACACGTACGCGGTATTGCCAATAACGTCAAAATTGAAGCAAAGCGATTAAGTATGACTTTTCTTGGCTTAGAAGGCTCTGAAGTTGGAGAATGGGCGCTGGTTGATCTTGGCTCGGTAGTAGCGCACATTATGACTGAAAAAACGCGTGAATATTACAATCTAGAGAAACTCTGGTCATTCGAGGACGATGAGGATTAACCTTATCACCATTGGTAAAAAAATGCCAGAATGGATTAACACTGGCATTAATCACTACAAAAAACAATTACCAAGCTCTTATAACTTTACCTTGACCGCCCTCGAGGCGCAAAACCGTAAAGCAAAAAATATCGATCAAATCAAAAGCTTGGAAAGCAAAATGCTACTTGAAGCCGCCAGTGGCGCCTCTATATTGATAGCATTTGATGAAACAGGAAGACAACAATCCTCGCAAACGATTGCCAATACCATGAAGAATTGGCAATTGGAAGGTGAGAATGTCGCACTACTGATTGGTGGTGCCGATGGTTTAACGCAGGAATGTAAGGCCAAATGCCACCAACTTTGGGGCTTATCAAAACTAACGATGACCCACTCGATGGCAAGATTATTGGTTGTGGAGCAAATCTATCGTGGCCATAGTCTGCTCACTAATCACCCTTATCACAGAGAGTAACCTCCTAGAGGATACTTAGCGCATTCTCTGGTGGACGTCCAATAACCACACCTTTGTCTGTTTTAACAATCGGACGCTCAATAAGAATTGGCGTGGCAATCATTGCCTTAATTAAAACCTGTTCTGACAAAGACGAATCCGCGAGATTTTGCGCCTTATACTCTGCCTCACCTGTTCTCATTAATTCACGCGCACTCAACCCAAGACCAGACAACAGTGAGACGAGCTCTGCCTCATTAGGTGGCGCCTCCAGATAGTTAATGATTTCAAACTCTTTATTGTTTTGCTCTAAAATGGCTAAGGTTGCTCGTGATTTTGAGCACCGTGCGTTGTGATAAATCTTAGTCGTCATTGATTAATCCATGAAAAAAACCTTAATTATACTACCCCTTATATTGCTATTTCAAACATGCAATGCTTCTGTGTTTGATGATATTCTTGATTGGTTGCGTCCGCTGCTGTGGACAGCAAACGAAACTGAAACGGCCAAGCCCATTGAAGTGCCAGCAGAGCTCACTTTTGAGCTGGTTGATATGAACGGCAATGTCCACACCCAAAACAGCGCTAAAGGAAAGTATTTAATTATTAACTTCTGGGCGACGTGGTGTCCACCGTGCCTTAAGGAAATCCCTGCTTTTGTCGAGTTTTATAACAACCATTCAGATACAGTGGAAATTCTTGGACTTAACTACGAAGGAATGGACTTCGAATCAGTTAACGACTTTAAAGAGCGTTTTAGCGTTAATTACCCTATTATCCTCTACGCTGGCAACAACGAAGCTGAATACTCAAAATTCGGCGACCTTGTCGGTATGCCAACAACTCTTGTATATAACCCCAATGGCGAACTTCTACATACCTTTATCGGTGAAATTGGCATTGAAGAGCTAGCGCAGTTTATACCAACAAACTTTTAGACTCACCACCCTCGTCTCGAACCAATTTTGGCAGTAAATAGCCAGACAAGCTATTTTGTAATTCTCGGTAGATCTCTTTGGCCCTTAAATCACTGATCAAGAAGTGTTCGGCGCCAATAACCTTGTCAAGCAAATGCAAGTAATATGGAATGATCGAGCTTGCAAATAGTTTGTGTGATAGCGTGCCGAGTATACTAGCATTGTCATTGACACCCTTAAGCAAGACCGACTGATTCAACAAAGTCAAAGATTGTAGTTTTTTTACTTGATTAATAAAATCCAGAGAGACTTCTCGCGGATGGTTTATATGAAAAACCATCACAACTTTCAGGCGCGTCTTGCTCAAAATATCAGCAAGTTTATCGGTGATGCGACTTGGAACAACCACGGCAGTTCTGCTGTGAATCCTAAGAGTTTTGATGCGTTCAACACCCTCGACTGATTTTACTATTTTTTCAATCTTTCCATCACTAAGTGTTAGCGGGTCGCCACCACTTAGAATAACTTCATTGATCCCAAGATTTTCTTGTAAATACTGCTCAATTTGGCGCCAGTTACTAAGAATATCACGCTCTTCATAATCAAAATTTTGCCTGAAACAATATTGACAATGAATCGCGCACACTTGACTGGCAATCAACAGCACTCTTGAGGGGTATTTATGGATAACACCACGTATTGGTGAGTGTTTCTCGTCCTCAAGAGGAGAAACACTAAAACCTTCTTGTGTTTGACTTGTTGAAGGCAAAACTTGCAATAAAAGGGGGTCCAGGGGATTTCCGGCCTCAATTTTATCAGCAAACTCCAAAGGGATTTTAATCGGAAACTTTCCTTCATAAAAGCACTCAACATCCAATTGATGATTAGCCTCATCGGCACTTTTAATACTATTTCTAACGCTTTTATTCCAAGTACTATTCATTCAGATTTATGTAAGGGTCTCCACCCAAAGGTGATTATAATTTACTCACTAACATCACTCTGACGTTATTACGTAATTATACCAAAGGGCATAGCGATTCAATTTTTTAAGCCCTCAATTAACCAAAAATTTAGCAATATGAATGCATCCGTAAGCCTTGATGGGCTTAATCAAGAACAGCGTCTCTCGGTCACCCTTGAGGACAATATGAACGCGCTTATTTTGGCTGGCGCCGGCAGCGGCAAAACACGCGTCCTAACTCATCGAATTCAATATTTGGTTTCTGAAAAAAACTGCCATCTTGACTCCATTCTTGCCGTTACCTTTACCAATAAAGCCGCCAATGAAATGCGGGAAAGACTGGGTGATTTGCTGTTAAGGCCTATCGGGCGGATGTGGGTAGGCACTTTTCACTCGCTAGCCCATCGTCTCTTACGAACACACGCGATTGAAGCCAATTTATCGCCCACTTTTCAAATTCTAGACCAGCAAGATCAATATCGAATCGTTAAGCGATTAATGAAAGAAAACGCTATTGATGAAACTAAATTTCCAATTCGCAAAGTGCAGTGGTTTATTAACCAGCAAAAAGACGAGGGTATAAAGCCGAATGATATTGACGCTGGCTACAATTTCTTTGTGAAACAAAGCACCAAAGTCTTTACTCTGTACGAGGCACATTGCCAAGCCAATGACTTGGTGGATTTTGCCGGTCTATTGGTTAAAAGCTACGAATTACTTAAAAACAACGCGTCACTACTCGAGCATTACCAAAGACAGTTTAAGCATATTTTAGTTGATGAGTTTCAGGACACCAATACCGTTCAATACCAATGGATTAAGTTGCTGCGAACTGAAAACAATAACATTTTTTGTGTGGGTGATGACGATCAATCAATCTATGGTTGGCGTGGTGCAAAAATTGAAAATATTCAGAAAATTGAGCAGGATTTTCAGCCAATCAAAGTGATCAAATTGGAGCAAAATTATCGCTCAACTGGCAATATCCTCAGCGCCTCAAACGCGCTGATTGCCAACAATCAAAACCGTATGGATAAGTCCCTATGGACAGAATCGGGTGATGGTGATTTAATTGATGTCTATAACGCCCGCACCGAAAAAGAAGAGGCACAACACGTAGTAGGTGTCATTAGTGACACCTTTAATCAAGGGCAAAACCTTGGTGAAAATGCCATTCTTTATCGATCTAATGCACAATCTCGAGTTTTTGAGGAGGTGTTGATTAAGAAAAATATTGATTATCGAATTTATGGCGGTTTACGATTTTTTGAACGCGCTGAAATCAAAGATGCAATGGGTTATGTGCGTTTGGTAGAAAATCAAAATGACAACATTGCTTTTGAGCGCGTTGTTAATTTTCCAGCTCGCGGCATTGGTCTTGCCACGGTTGAAAAAATTCGAGCTCACAGTGTTGAGAATCACGCCACCCTTTTTCAGTCTGCCATTTCAATTACTGACACACTACCCACCCGAGCAGCCAATGCATTAAAGTCATTTATTGAAATGATTGACTCTATAGCAGACGACACCAAACATTTAACGCTCAGTGAAAAAGTAGACGGTATTTTAACCAAGTCCTCACTGATGGATCATTACGCCAATGATAAAACCGACAAGGCGGGCAGCAAGAAAGAAAATTTGGATGAACTGGTTAGCGCTGCTGAGCAATATACTCACGACGAAGAAAGTGAGATGAGTGAAACCCAAGGATTTATCGCGTTAGCGACACTTGATACCAGTGGAGAATCGAACCAACCAAACCGTGACTGCGTGCAATTAATGACCATTCACTCCGCCAAAGGCTTGGAGTTTCCGAGTGTGTTTTTAGTGGGCATGGAAGAAGACTTATTCCCTTCCAGGCAATCCAAAGATGAGCCACACTTAATGGATGAGGAGCGTCGCCTATGCTACGTAGGCATGACACGAGCTATGAAAAAACTCAATCTTTCTTATGCGGACAAGCGCTTTTTGCACGGACAATCATTCTACTCAATGCCCTCACGCTTCCTAGACGAGGTGCCTAGTGCTTTTCTTAATCGCATCAAAAGCCCTCACAAGGATTATAGCTACAGCGAGTCCGGAGAATCGTATGGCACTAGAAAAACAATGGTTGCCAGCTCGAGCTCACCTTACTCAATAGGGCAAACGGTTAAGCACGCAAAATTTGGCTTCGGAACGATACTGAACTACGAAGGCAGTGGCGACGGTGCCCGTGTTCAGGTTAAATTTAGTAAAGCCGGAACGAAGTGGTTAATCACTTCTTACGCAAATTTAGAGATCGCTTAGTTCTAACTTAACTTTGCGTCCAAGGCATGCCGTCATGACGCCAGCCATTTAAATTACCGCGTTGATCGTGCTCGTCAAGATCCCCCTCAAAGCCGCTAGCAACATGCGAAACATGAGTAAAGCCACTGGCCTCAAGACACTTAAGTGCCTCATTAGAGCGGTATCCACTGCGACACATTAGGATAATTTCCGTATCAAGTGTATCGTCACACTCCGAGAGTTGTTTTTTCACCGCATCAGAAAATCCCTGGGCATTGGGCTGCCAATTAGGCTCATCTGCCCACGGTATTAAAACAGAATTATTGGGAAAACCAACAAACTTGTGTTCGGCTTCACAGCGCACATCAACAAATAAAGAATTGGGATTATTTGCAAGCCTTTCAAAGGCTTGTTTGGGTAATAAATTACGCTTATAAGACATTTTCACTCCGTAAGATTAGAACTCAATAATGGCATCAATATTATCATAATTCAAAGATCGAATCTGGCGCTTACGATAAAAAAATTACGACTTTTTAACAAACAAAGCAATCGATTCCACATGCGCCGTTTGCGGGAACATATCCATGACGCCTGCTTTTTCCAATTGATAGCCCAATTCGAGCAATTTCGCCGTGTCCCTGGCAAGCGTTGCTGGATTACAAGACACATAGACCAGTCGCTCAACACCGAGTTTCGGCAACAATTCAACAATTTCAATCGCACCTGTACGCGCAGGATCAATTAAGGCTTTATTGTAAGTATGACCCCTGAACCATTCAAAACCGCTCACATCCTCAAATAAATCCGCTTTGTAAAAAGACGCATTGTCGATACCGTTGCGCTCAGCATTTTCCTTTGCTCTCTCAATTAAACCTTTGTCCCCTTCTACGCCAACAACGCTTTTTGCATAACGGGCAATCGGCAAGGTGAAATTACCCAGTCCGCAGAAAAGATCGATTACTTTATCTTCATCATTCAATTCCAATAACGACAAAGCCAAACTCATCATTTTTTGGTTGAGTTCAAAATTAACTTGAGTGAAATCAGTTGGCAAAAAACTCATTTGAATATTGTACTCTGGCAAGGAGTAGCTCAAATTCACTACGCTGTCCAGCGGTTTGACCGTATCCATGCCGCCGCTTTGTGTGTACCAAGTAATTGATAGTTGCGCAGCACAATCTCTAAGCACGGCTTCGTCTTCAACTGTCAGTGGCTCAAGATGGCGAAGAATAAGAACGGTATCGTTCTCAGCAATAGCCACTTCAATTTGTGGGATTTGGGATTTGCAACTTAAACCCTCAATACATTTGGCCAAAACATCTAGATTATCGCCAAGAGACGGGTGTAGAACCTCGCAACGCTCCATCACCGTAATAAAGGATGACTTGCGCTCTCTAAAACCGACTAGAACCTTCTCTTTTTTGTGGACGTAACGAACACCCAGTCTGGCTTTGCGACGATAACCCCAGCTTGTCGCTTGTAGAGGGTCTAACCACTGCTTAGGCTCGATTTTTGCTTGGCCTATAAAAGCACTTTGCAGCCAAGTTTGTTTGGCATTTATTTGATTTTCGCTTGATAAGTGCTGGAAAGAACAACCACCACAAATGCCGTAAACCGCGCACTTTGGCTCAATCCTATCTGGAGATGGTGTCAGAATTTCCACAACGTCAGCCTCCTCGTACTTTGCTCTAGATAAAGATCGATTGGCGATTACCTTTTCACCGGGTAATGCGCCGCGAGTGAAAACAATCTTATCGTCAACGTGAGAAATACCTCTGCCTTCATTCGATAAAGTTTCAATCTCTAACTCATACGTTTTGGCCTTTACTTTACGCCTTCTACCCATCTAATAACTCCACCCAATGTTTAACAGGCACTGGAGACCCTTTTTGCAAATGCATCAAACAGCCAATGTTGCTAGTGACAATCATTTCTGGATTTGATTTGGTTAAATGTGTGATCTTATTTGATCTTAGCTCTTTGGCCAACTTGGGCTGAAATATCGCATAAGTGCCCGCCGAACCGCAACACAGATGCGAGTCTGTCACCGGTATTTGTGTATAGCCAAATTGGCCTAATAACGATTCCACTAAACCGCCTAGTTGCTGACCGTGTTGCATTGTACAGGGCTCATGGTAAGAGATATTTTTTTCACTCAAATGCAATTGAGAAAGATCTTCTTTTGATAAAAATTCGGCGATATCTTGCGTGTGTGAGGCAACCAATAACGCCTTAGCGTGATACTCATCCTCCTTATCAAAGAGTGATGGATAGTCTTTCACCATGACACCGCAGCCACTGGCACTGGAAAGTATGACTTCAATGCCATTTTCTAGTTGTCCTTGCCATGCATCAATATTGCCTTTAACCTTG
The DNA here is from genome assembly GCA_012959965.1 of Candidatus Thioglobus sp. Classification (GTDB taxonomy): domain Bacteria; phylum Pseudomonadota; class Gammaproteobacteria; order PS1; family Pseudothioglobaceae; genus Pseudothioglobus. The sequence goes on from DUCF01000017.1 coordinate 26,397, forward strand.
CGAATCGCCTCCTCAGAGGCTGCCAAATGCTGATCAATCGCGCCACAACACTGACTCTGCGAGCCTTCAACTACAGCAATATTCAGTTTGGCTAAAATGTTTTTAATGCTGTGATTAATATTCGGCGCCAAGGTTGGCTGTACGCAGCCACCCAATAAAAGAACTTTACGCATACTGTTTTCAACTTTGAGTTTGCTGCCTACTTTGCCAGAATGGCGGAAAAAATAACCAACCGGCTTAAACAGCAAAGGCGTTGTTAAAAACTTGCGAACAAGGGTACGATAGTTTTTTTGCCAAAAAGGACGTTTAGTTTCAAGAAAATCTCTACCGATATCGAGCAGTTGTGAATACTCAACACCAGATGGGCAAGTTGTCTCACACGAGCGGCACGTGAGACAACTATCTAAATGCTTTAAAGTATGGAAACTTGCTTGATTGTCTTCAAGCGCCGATTGCATTAAATAAATGCGTCCTCTTGGCGAATCGAGCTCGTCACCAAGCAGCTGGTAGGTTGGACAAGTAGCTAAACAAAAACCACAATGCACACAAGCACCAATCACCTTGTTGGCTTTTTGATTGGCAAAGTCAGTGAGTGAGGCCTGTTTAACCGAGGAGTGCATTAAACAAAAACTCCGTACGGATCAAAAATTTGTTTTAATTTCTGGGTTAATGACGCATGTAGTGCAGAAGTATTTTGTTGTGGTTTTGGTTTTTTCTGATGATTCAGAGCCGCAGCCGTTGGCAATATTTTAAAACTCATTTGCGTGATAAGCGCCAGCCGGCCTTTTGAGCCAACCAACAACCTGGAGACATCGTAACCGGCAACATTTTTCATTACTTGGCCGCCAAAATTCATCAATTGGCCTTTGCCATTAATAATTTGTACGCCCAAAATGGCATCTGCAAAGTCCGCACCCGAACTCGCATACAGTGCACCAATGGTTTGTTCTGGATTATCGGTGTAAAAAGTAAGTGCTTGATTATTTTTCTTGAGAATTTTCTCGATTTCCGCAATTGAAGTGCCGGCTTTCAAAGTAATCACAAGCTCTTCGGGGTGGTATTCAACAATACCAGAATAAGCGCTCATGTCGATATTCTCTAGCGATTCTGAGCGTGCTCCGCCAATGTGAATTTGCTCACTTTCTTTGATTAACTGTTGAAACTCTGCAATCGATTTCATTAAAGCCCCCTCAAAAACGATCTAACTCTGGATGCGGTAATTCACCGTGATGCACGTGCATATTACCCAACTCTGCACAACGATGCAGCTCTGGTACTGCTTTGCCCGGATTGAGTAGTGACTGTGGATCAAACACTGCTTTTATTTGGTGAAAAACCTCAATCTCTGCAGCACTGTATTGTACACACATGGCGTCTAATTTTTCAATACCAACGCCGTGCTCTCCTGTAATCGAGCCGCCCACAGCAACGCAATGCTTGAGAATGTCCATGCCAAAAGCTTCTGCTTTATCGATCTCACCTGGCTTGCCAGCATTATAAAGAATCAATGGATGAAGGTTGCCATCACCGGCGTGAAAAACATTAGCAACACGGAGCTGATAATGTTCTGATAATTCGTTAATTTTCTCCAATACGCCAGCCAAATGACGCTTTGGAATTGTGCCGTCCATACAATAATAATCTGGCGCAAGTCTTCCTACCGCAGGGAAGGCTGATTTACGCCCTTTCCACAACAATAAGCGCTCTGCTTCATTCTCAGAAACTTTAATGGTTGAAGCGCCGGCAAGAATTTTCAACGCCGCCTCAAGCTCCGCTTCTACCGATTCCACTTCGCCGTCGAGCTCACACAACAATAACGCCTCCGCGTCTAACGGATAACCAGCATGTGCAAAGGCCTCAGAAGCCTCAATAGCAAATTTATCCATCATCTCTAAACCTGCTGGAACAATGCCAGCCTTGATGATATCCGCCACAGCATTGGCGCATTCTCTGACTGTGTCAAAACCTGCCATCACCAGTTTTGCAAGCGCTGGTTTTCTGGTGAGTTTGACGGTAATTTCAGTAATAACACCGAGTAGTCCCTCAGAACCGTTCATCAGGGCTAACAAACCCAAACCCTCGTCACTACGGCTCAAAATCAACTCTTCGCCATCCATTGTGAGCATTTTGATCGCCTCAACATTATGCACGGTTAAGCCGTATTTAAGACAGTGCACACCACCAGAATTTTCAGCAACATTACCGCCAATGGTGCATGCGATTTGCGAAGATGGGTCCGGCGCATAATACAAACCGTGCTCGGCAACCGCCTCACTAATCGCTAAATTTCGAACGCCTGGCTCAACAACGGCCAATTGCTTTTCGACATCAATCGATAAAATTTGAGTCATTTTTGACAACCCAAGTACCACACAGCCTTCAAGCGGTGTCGCACCACCTGAAAGGCCTGTGCCAGCACCACGAGTCACTACCGGTGTTTTTGTTCTTCGACAAATTTTGAGTACAGCTTTGACTTGTTCAACACTTTTAGGCAGCGCCACAGCCATTGGTTTTTGTTTGTAAACACTGAGTCCATCACACTCAAAAGCGCGAGTATTCTCACTGCCGTAAATGACGCTACCCTTGGGTAAGGCATGGGATAACTGACTACTGACTGACATGAGGGTCATTATCCAGTGATTTGAATTCACGTTGTGATTTAAATTCACGTTGTGATTTAAATTCACGCTGCTATGAATTTTTTTACAACCGCCAAAATTCAAATGTAAGATAATACGCGCCAGTACTTAACTGTCTTCTTTTTTTAATCATCCAAAAAAACATATCATGCAATCATTTAATCCACCTGTAAGAACACTCATGGGTCCTGGTCCATCAAATGTTCACCCTAGAATTCTTAGCGCAATGGCTAGACCAACTATTGGTCACCTAGATCCTGCCTTTGTTAGCATGATGGACGAAGTTAAAGAAATGCTGAAAATTGCGTTCAAAACTGAAAATGACTTAACAATGCCTGTGTCTGCACCAGGTTCTGCAGGTATGGAAGCATGTTTTGCAAACTTAGTTGAGCCAGGAGATAAAGTCATCGTTTGTAGTAACGGTGTTTTCGGTGGCCGGATGAAAGAAAATGTTATTCGTTTTGGCGGTGTAGCTGTCATGGTCGAAGACGACTGGGGCACAGCCGTTAGTGCTGACAAACTAGAGCAAACACTAAACGAAAACAAAGATGCAAAAATCGTTGCTTTTGTTCACGCTGAAACTTCAACAGGCGCTATGTCTGATGCTAAAAAACTTTGTCAGATTGCACACAAACACGACTGCCTTACAATTGTTGACGCGGTAACATCACTTGCAGGCTCTGAGCTGCGTGTTGATGAATGGGAAATTGATGCCATTTATTCTGGCTCTCAAAAATGTCTTTCAGCCATGCCGGGTATTTCACCAATCAGCATGGGCGATCGCGCAATTCACAAATTGAGTAACAGAGCGACACCTGTTGCAAGTTGGTTCCTTGACATCAACTTGGTTATGGGCTACTGGGGCGAAGGCGCCAAACGCACATACCACCACACAGCACCTGTTAATACTCTTTATGGTTTGCACGAGTCTCTTGTGATGATGTGTGAAGAAGGTGTTGAGAATGCATGGGCAAGACATCAAACAAACCACGAATTCCTTAGAGATGGTCTTGAGGCTATGGGTATGAACTACCTTGTGAAGAAAGAAGATCGCTTACCGCAATTGAACAGTGTTTTCATTCCTGAAGGCGTTGATGAGGCAGCAGTTAGAACAACTCTTTTGAATGACTACAACCTAGAAATTGGCGCAGGTCTTGGCACATTAGCAGGGAAAGTATGGCGCATCGGCTTGATGGGCCACACTTCTAGAAAAGAAAACATTACACTTTGTTTAGCGGCTTTGAAAGACGTTCTTTAAGCAACAAGCGTAAGACATAAAAAAAGCGACCCGAAGGTCGCTTTTTTTTGTGCCTAATAATTATTTAATCAATAATTTTAGCCAGCAATTCTTCTTCCGTTTCAACACGCTCAGGATCAGGCAAACAGCAATCTACCGGGCAGACTTCCACGCACTGTGGTGTGTCAAAATGACCAACACACTCTGTGCATTTATCGCCATCGATTTCATAAATTTCATCACCCATATAAATGGCATCATTGGGGCATTCTGGCTCACATACATCGCAATTGATGCATTCATCGGTAATTAATAATGACATAGTCTATTCAACCTAATAAAATCTAATTAATACAACTGCTATAGCTGTACTTTCCTCATTCCTGAGGCTGCATATTTTAACTTATCAGAGCGAATATATTAATGATTTTGGGTATCATTAATGGTTTTTATTTCAGGGTTATTCATGAGAGTTCTACTGCTTACATTTTCACTTCTTCTGTCTTCGCTCTCATTTGCCGCTCAAGACGAGGGAGTTTTTGCCCATATTCAAACCAATAAAGGTGAAATTGTTGTTGCGCTTGCCTACGAACAGGCACCGTTAACAGTCATTAACTTTGTCTCCCTTGCAGAAGGCACCAAAGTCAGCAATAAAGACCTGGGCGTACCCTTTTACGATGGTGTTATTTTCCATCGAGTGATTGATAATTTCATGATTCAAAGTGGCGACCCTCAAGGCACAGGAAGGGGTGGCCCTGGCTACAAGTTTATCGATGAATTCAGTGATTTAAAACACGATAAGCCTGGTGTTTTATCGATGGCCAATTCTGGCCCTACCACTAACGGCTCTCAGTTTTTCATCACTCACATAGCAACACCTTGGTTAGATGGAAAACACAGTGTTTTTGGCTCCGTTATTGAAGGCATAGATGTTGTTAACTCTATTGAGCAAGGCGATGTCATTGAGCGTATTACAATTCAAAGAGTGGGCGAGAATGCAAATAACTTTACTACCGGAGAAGGGGCTTTTAACGCCGCACTTGCACTCAAATCTCTTGAGTTGGATGCAGCACAAGAAAAGCAAAACCAGGCTTTTAAAGAGCTTGTTGCAACAACCTTTCCAAGTGCTCAAAAAAATGACTTGGGTTATTTTTCTATTACAACTCAAGCGGGCACTGGAGAGGGAGTAAAAGCCGGCAACAACATCGCCATTGAACTCTCAATTGAGCTGATTGACGGTACAGTTCTTCAACCACCAGGCGAACCCGTTCGATTCAGATTGGGCGGTGGTGAAATGTTAGGCGTTATTGACACCACCGCCCTCAATATGGCGATTGGCGAAATGCGACTTGCTATCACCACTTATCAACAAGCATTTGGGAATAGAGATATGGGCATCCCTACAGACTCCATCTTAGTCTTCAAATTGAAGCGACTTTCGAGCGGAGAATAAACACCCATGTTTCTCGAACTGATTAACTTTTTAGCATCACTTGATACAGGCTTTAATGTTCTAAACTACTTAACTGTTAGGGCGGTTTTCTCGATGATGAGCGCCTTGTTGATTAGTCTATTTCTTGGCAAGTTTATCATTGCCAAGTTACAGCATTACCAAATAGGACAAGTAATTAGAGGGGACGGCCCAGAAACTCATCACGCCAAAGCTGGCACGCCAACAATGGGCGGAGTTTTAATATTATTCTCCTTTGTTGTCAGTATGATTGTCTGGGGCGACTGGCATAATAACTATTTATGGATTGTGCTTTTCACTGCATTTTCCTTTGGCGGTATTGGTTTTATTGATGACTACCTTAAGTTAAAACACCAGTCATCGGATGGGCTTAGCAGCAAAAAAAAACTGATCTTTCAATCTATTGCCGCAATTATGATCGGCGCTTTCCTGCTTTACAACGCCGAGAGCCCTATTGACACTCAACTGTTTATCCCTTTTTTCAAAGGTGCCGGCTTTGAGTTGGGTGTTGTTGGTTTTTTAATTTTGAGTTACTTTGTCATTGTTGGCAGTTCAAACGCCGTCAACCTCACCGACGGGCTTGATGGGCTTGCCGTCATGCCAGTGATTTTAATCAGTGGTGCCTTGGCTATTTTTGCCTATATTGGTGGCAACTATAACTTTTCTAACTATCTTAATATGCCATTCATGCCTGGCACTGGTGAGTTGTTTGTAGTTTGTGCGGCCTTGATTGGGGCTGGCTTTGGTTTTTTGTGGTTCAACACTTATCCAGCCGAAATCTTCATGGGCGATGTTGGTTCACTTGCTCTCGGCGCTATTTTAGCGGTCGTTGCCATTATCGTTCGCCAAGAAATATTGTTTTTCCTAATGGGGGGTGTTTTTGTTGCCGAAACCCTTTCGGTCATCCTCCAAGTTGGCTATTACAAACGCACCAAAAAACGGCTATTCTTAATGGCGCCATTGCATCATCACTTTGAAAAGATGGGGTTATCAGAGCCCAAGATTATAGTGCGCTTCTGGATGATCACCTTAATTCTTATTCTTATTAGTTTGGCAAGCATTAAGATCCGTTAATAACCATAGTAAAATGCTCGACTTATGAATACATTAGACAAATGGGACAACCGCTACTTATCGCTCGCGAAAGAAGTTGCTACTTGGTCCAAAGACCCATCAACTCAAGTAGGTGCGGTGACTGTTGGCGCTAAGAAAGAAGTGCTATCACAGGGCTTTAACGGCTTTCCAAGAGGGATTAAGGATACGGACGAGCGCTACAATCACCGAGAAACCAAGTATAAATTTGTTGTGCACGCTGAAATGAACGCTATTTATAACGCCACCTATTCGGGCACTTCGCTTGACGGTGCGACGCTCTACATATACGGCCTTCCTATTTGCTCGGAATGCGCGAAAGGTATTATTCAAGTGGGTATAAAAAAAGTTGTTATTGAAAAATCCAAAGAACTTGATAACTGGAATGAAAGCTTAAGACTCTCACAAGAAATGTTTTCTGAGGCCGGCGTTAAATTAATTATTAAAGGCGAAGACTAGTCAATGAGCGAAGTATCCAAACGTCGCACTTTTGCGATTATCTCCCACCCTGACGCCGGCAAAACTACCGTTACTGAAAAGCTACTACTCTACGCCGGTGCGATTAAGTCCGCTGGTAGTGTTAAAGCCAGAAAAGCCAGTACACACGCTACTTCAGACTGGATGGAAATGGAAAAAGAAAGAGGTATTTCCATTACCTCATCCATTATGCAGTTTTCTTATGACAACCATATTATCAACTTGCTTGATACCCCAGGTCATGAAGACTTCTCTGAGGACACTTACCGAACTTTAACGGCAGTCGACTCTGCACTAATGGTAATAGACGTTGCTAAGGGCGTGGAGCAACGCACGATTAAATTAATGGAAGTCTGCCGACTGCGTGACACGCCCATTTTAACGTTCATTAACAAACTTGACCGCGAAGGAAAAGAGCCAATTGATTTACTCGATGAAGTAGAGTCTGTGCTCAATATTGAATGTGCCCCAATTACCTGGCCAATCGGCATGGGTAAGCGTTTCAAGGGCGTTGTGCACTTATTGGAAGACAAAATCTACCTTTATGAGGCCGGAAAAAACTCAGAAATTGGTGAAAACACCATTATTGAAGGCATCAACAACCCAGAACTAGACAGCATTCTCGGCACTGAAATGGCCGAAGAAGTAAGAGAGGAAATCGAACTCATTGTTGGCACTAGCACGGCTTTTGATTTGGACGATTTTCTTGCAGGAAAACAAACCCCTGTATTTTTTGGCTCAGCTATTAGCAACTTCGGCATCCAAAACCTCCTAGATGGTTTTCTTGAGTACGCACCAACGCCTCAGTCTCGCGAGAGCGACGTTAGAGTGGTCAGCCCATATGAGGACAAGCTCACCGGCTTTGTCTTTAAAATTCAAGCAAATATGGACCCTAGGCACCACGATAGGCTGGCCTTTATGCGCATCGTTAGCGGCGAATACACGAAAGGCATGAAAGTACTTCAGGTTTCTACCGACAAACAAATAAAAATTGCCAATGCAGTTACTTTTATGTCGCGTGAAAGGAGTGCTGCTGACCACGCCCACGCTGGTGATGTCATTGGCATTCACAACCACGGTGGAATTAGCATTGGTGACACCTTTACCCAAGGTGAGAAACTCAACTTTCAAGGAATACCAAATTTCGCCCCGGAATTATTTCGTCGCGCTCAACTGAAAGACCCTCTCAAAGCAAAAGCGCTACAAAAAGGCTTAAATCAACTTTCTGAAGAAGGTGCGACACAAGTCTTTCGCCCCATTATTAATAGCTCTCAAATATTGGGTGCTGTCGGTATTCTGCAATTTGATGTGGTTGCTCACAGATTAAAGCATGAATACGGTGTTGATTGTCAATTTGAAGCAATTGCCGTTGCCACAGCACGTTGGGTTACAGGCAGTGATAAAGATATTGAGCAACTCAAAATAAAAGCGGGTAATAATGTCGCAATAGACAGTGCGGGGATGTTGTCTTATCTAGCACCAAGCATGGTTAACTTACAGTTGACGATGGAGCGTCATCCGAATCTTATATTCAGCGCCACACGAGAACACTAAAGAATAGGCAATAAAAAACCCGGTAAAAGCCGGGTTTTTTATTGTTAATTGATTAACCTACTAGTCATCCGAAACAATCGGCTTAACTACTTGAGCAATACAATGTTTTGTTAGATAGCCTGTATCTGTGCCGCTCTCATTTCTAACCACCGCATATTCAGCATTCGAACGTAAGATTTCACAAAGTACATTGTCAATCGTGTCACTCTCTTTAACAATAATATTGGTGCCCGCCTCACTCGGCTTGGCATCAATCATGACCGACTCTGCATGAAGCACGTGTGAACGGTTTACCTTCTTAACAAAGTTGGTTACGTAGTCATCCGCAGGGCTCATCAAGATTTCTTGAGGCGAGCCATGTTGAATGAGTTCGCCACCATTAAGAATGGCAATTTGGTCACCAATCTTAAGCGCTTCGTCCAGATCATGAGTAATAAAGATAACCGTTTTATGCAACTCACTTTGAAGCTCCAAAAGAAGGTCTTGCATATCGCTTCGAATGAGTGGATCCAGCGCACTGAAGGCCTCGTCCATCATTAAAATTTCAGTATCGCAAGTAAGTGCACGAGCCAAGCCTACACGTTGTTGCATACCGCCAGACAACTGCGAAGGATAGCGGTCTTCATAGCCATCCAAACCAACACGATCAATCCATCTCTGTGCTCGTTTCTCAGCCTCTTCGCCCTCAATACCTTGAAGGTGAATACCGTAGCAAACATTATCCATAACAGTCTTGTGTGGCAACAAAGCAAAGCTCTGGAAAACCATTGCCGTTTTTTGCTGCCTAAAGCGTCTTAATTGCTCAGGAGCCATCTGAATCACATCCTCACCACCAATCATAATTGAACCAGAAGTTGGCTCAATAAGACGGTTAATGTGGCGAATCAACGTTGACTTACCC
>DUCF01000018.1 GCA_012959965.1 Candidatus Thioglobus sp.
AGGTTTGGCGATATTTAATTTTATTTATCTTCCATATGCTCAATTGTTCAAGTTCTAACAATACTTTTACACGGACAAAATAACATGAAGTTCGCCTCCTCACTTCGCACTATTTTTGTCAGTAAACCCAGCCTTTCTCTCATATGAAAAGTCATTCCTCTACTCAAGCGCCTTAACAAATCTTTTAATGTCATCGCGTATAAAAATACATTTCGAGAGCTTATTAATGTTAATCACAAAGAAAACTATTACGAATAATCTCAGCTACTCGTAACCCAGCATGCTGATCTCTTTGACCAAAAATACTATTAAAACTAGCCTTTCTATTATCCGAATAATCATCTTGACTTAAAAAAGCATTGTCTACTGCCTCCCCCCAATGGGCGCTGTCCTCTAATGCATATACAGGCCCACAATTGAAAATACGCAATACATCTTCAACATCTTCTTGAAGCAAATCACGACCCACTAAAGCCTGCTGAATAGTCTCGTAACTACTATTTCCCAACCCCGTAAATAACTGCGGGGTATCATAATATAAAGCTTCTTCACTTGGCGAATTAGCATCTGAAATCAATAAATCGGCAATCATTAATACATCAGGCAATGAAAAATCAACCAAATCCACTACCGTATTACCCCTGTTTTTAGCTGCTAACTGCAGACCTTTCATTGATGATTTCTCATGCCACCTCAAGTTCATTGACTGACTTGGGTGCGGTCGCATAATTAAATTGTATTCATCTGACAAATCCCGAATCAACTGACTCGCACAAAGTTCCCATGTACCTACCCCTCTCCTACTTGGACAATATACAACAGTTTTAAGTGATGTATCCAAGCCCAAAGTACTTAATAGCAACCGCTTATTCTTCTCATTCTTATCTGGAAAGTTGCTGAATGGAATGAACCCTGTTTTTGTATAATTAAACTCATGTCCATTTTGATACCTCAATAACATCCTTTCCATACGTTCACCAATTAAAAACAGGTGATCAAAATGCCTCAAATCTTCTAAAGCTTGTGGAGACAAGCCAGCATAAGTTCCATGAAAAACCATCATCTTTTTTGCTGAATGAGGCGCTAACAACGATTGATAAGAAGAGCCGGTAACAATACAATCGGCTTTTGACATTGCCTGATATCCCTCGCTAAAACGCTTAAACCGTTTTCTAAAGCGCGCAAAACCTAGCTCTGGATATTCATTTTTAAAATAGCGAGTGGTACTGCTCCTCCCGCACACAAATTGCCCCCCTAACTCGCGTTGAACCGCAACTAGCGAAGGGATTGCTTGATACATTTGCGAAAAGAAACAAATTCTGTTGTTCATAAAACAATGCCAGTGCTTATTCAAAAGAGATTTAAGAATAAAAAATTCAACCCTCTAAGTCAAATCTTTTAAAGCTTGTGGTGACAAGCCGGTATAAGCTCTGTGAAGCCCCATCATCTTTTTTCTAAATAAAGTGCTAACAACGATTGATAAGGAGAGCCTGTAACAATACAGTCAACTTTTACATTGCTTTGTGTCCCGCGCTAACACGATGACACTATTTCTTCAAAAACAGCCCATGAAACAGCCGTTCCCCGTCTGACATGTTGATTAACAGTCCGACCCAACAGTTGATCATAAAACTTTGGCGCCAAACCAAAGCCGGGCCGAACACTGCGAATATCGGCATCCGTGACGAGGTCACCAGCTTTCATATCATGCATAAAATAGAGTGAACGGCGAAACTTAACATTACCTTCCTCGCTTGACTTTCGACCATAATCAACCTCACCAACTGCCTCCCATGCAGTTTTAGCACCTGTACACAACCCTTTTAGTTCTTCCGATTCAAGAGAAAAAGAATCATCTGGACCGCCGCCATTGCGATCTAGAGTTACGTGCTTTTCAATAATCGATGCACCAAGGGCTACGCTAGTAATGGCTGTTGTGTTATCCAGCGTATGATCAGAAAGGCCTGTGACCAATCCAAACCTTTTTTGCATATCAACCATCGTTTTTAAATTATAATCTCCGGCCGGGGCAGGATATCCACTGACACAATGTAGTATGGCCAATTCTTTACACCCACCTTCTCGTGCAGCTTCAATTGCCTCTTGAATCTCTTCAGCATCTGCCATACCCGTTGAGATAATCATTGGCTTACCCGTACCAGCCACATATTTAATAAGTGGCAAGTCAACAGCTTCAAAAGAGGCTATTTTATAGGCTGGCGCATTCAACTCCTCGAGTAAATCCACCGCCGTATTATCAAATGGCGAACTAAAAATAGTAATCCCTAGTTTTTTTGCGTAATCAAACAGAGGTTTATGCCAGTCCCATGGCATATAAGCACTTTCATACAGCTCATATAAACTTTGGCCATCCCACAGCCCACCTTCTATCATAAATTCTGGCGTGTTCATATCTATCGTGATGGTATCTGGCTTGTAGGTTTGAAGCTTTACTGCATCGGCGCCTGATCGCTTTGCCATTTCAATAATTTTAAAGGCATTGTTGATATCTCCATTGTGGTTAGCAGACATTTCAGCTATGACATAAGGTGAAAAGTCTTCACCTATCTGTCTTCCATTTATTGAAAATATTTTATTCTTTTTCACTATTAGACCTTATTTAGTTTTTCTAACCACTCAGATTCTAGTAGACCGAAACAATAGACATCGTGGTATTGCCCATTTACAAGATGATGCTGCCTTAGCAGACCTTCTTGATAAAAACCTAGTTTCTGGTGAAACCTTATAGATGGCAAATTGAAAGAGAGAACCTCGCCAAACAGCTTTGAACCGCTCAAATCTACAAATACTTTATTAAAGGCAAGTTTGGCCATTTTGGTTCCTAAGCCACGTGCAGCTTCCGGGCTTATGTAGAACCCCCACTCATACACACAGCTCTCTTTTGACTTCTTTTCTAGCTGTAAAAAACCTTGTATACCACTCTCACTTTCATAAACAAATAACGAACAAAGCTTGTTCTCTCTACTTGCCTCAAACCATGCCAAATGCTCTTTCTTAGTCACCTCATGCTGAGTAAACATATAACGATTAATTGCCTGGTGGTTACGCCAGTCTCTAATCGTAGGTAGGTCTGATAGCTCGATTTTCCTCAAGAACTCACTCACTTAACCACCTCCCTGAATCGCTTGAATAACATGATCAACGCCTCTGCCATCCACAATTTTTGCTGCATTTTTAGATAGACTCAATAGGTTGTTTTTTGACATTGACTCAATCAATGTCACTCCCTTTCTTATCTGTTGTCTATCAATGACTATTGCAGCTATACTCACACTTAATGAGTCTGCAATTTCTCTTTGATTCGCTGCAAGCACCACCATCAATGAAGGCACTCCCAAACAACACCGTTCCCAAGTGGTGGTACCTGCCGCTCCAATGGCCAAATCAGTATTCGCCATCATTTCCGCCATATTACTGACATTAACTTTTACATCCGTTTTGTACGGCATCAATTCAGCTTGGCGCTTTACGTAGTCAAGGTGTGGTGCGCTCGCGCCCATCACAACATTAATGTCTATCTCTTTAGGCAAAGCACTATCACCTAAAGCCGCTAAAACCTCTCCCGTTATATTATCGGGGTCAACACCCCCCATAGTAATAAGCAGTTTTTTAAATTCGGGGCTTCTTCGGCGCTGTAAACTATAACCTCGCCATTCAGCAAATTCAGGCCTGAGTAATGCGTACTCTGAACCTAATAATAGTTGAGCTTGCTGTGGCACCAAACCGGTATAGTCCTCTACTTGTCGACCATAGGTTTGATCCAGCAATAAATCACACTGGTGTCTTCTATTGGCAAGATCATCAATTACCATTAGCTTTCCATAATAAGGTGCTAACTCGGTTTGCCACGTCTTATCAATTCCATAGTGATCAACAATTAGCCAATCTGGTTTTGTTTTTTCTAATAGGGGGCGACATAGCTCCGCATCTTGCTGTTGAGAACTGCCTAACCAATACCTACCATATAGAGTCTCTTCCTCGTCACTGACCTTTATTTTAGTGCCACACAAATCTGGCAATATATACGTTTCGAACACCTGCTGTCTTATACGCTCAATCAAATGCCCTTCATGTGACCGACAAATGAATTCAACATCAGCACCTTCCTTCTTTAAAGCCTCCGCCAAGGTCAAGCAACGCATAACATGGCCTGTGCCTATTTTGAGAGAGGCATCTGTTCGAATAACGACTTTCATTAAAGCTCACCCGATGCAGTAAGCAATTGATGCATCAGTTCGGCTCTTACCCAGTCCTCTGGGGTATCAATATCTTGTACACGATGCCTCGGCAGAATAAATGGGCTAGATTTATCTGAAAACAGCAGTTCCATATTTTTGAAGGATTCAGCTTTCCCCCAATAAAACTGCCCTGCATCATGAAAAGCCTCCTCTAAATCCTGCGAACGGGTATTAAAATTTTCTGGCTGAAACATTTCGACTCTATTGTTTGCCGTTACTTTAATTGCTCGCTGAATAGGAAAAGGAAAACTTGTCACCGTAAAGCAATAATCTGCTTGTGTCCGCTGTAATTGCTGGTAAGCCTTTTGTAACGATGAGGCCGTAACAAAAGGAGCCGTTGCATAAAGACAGCAAACCTCATCAGGAGGGAGATCATGTTGCTCACACCATTCAATCGCATGCTTTACAACAGGCAAAGTACCTGCGTGATCATTCGCAAGCGATTCTGGCCGCAGAAAAGGGGCTATCGCACCATATCTTTCGGATAGCCTAGCAATTTCTTTATCATCTGTTGAGACAATCACTTCATCAAAGCACTTACTCGTTAAAGCGGCCTCAATAGAGTAAGCAATCATCGGTTTGCCATTAAAGTCTTTAATATTTTTGCGAGGAATGCGTTTACTGCCACCTCTCGCTGGAATGATGCAAAGCTTCACTGTAATTCCTTTGTCTGCACTAAAGTGCTCATTAAAACCCAGTCTTCAACCATAGGAAATTTCGCTTTTCATACTCACAGCCCCCTTCACATAAGCACCTTATTTAGGGTGTTAATGACTTTATCCTGCCGTTCAAAACTTAACCCTTGATACAAAGGGATACTGATAGCATGGCTGTAATAATGCTCAGCTGCGGGGAAGTCACCCAGCTTAAACCCCATTTCCTGATAGTAAGGCTGTGTATGAACTGGAATATAGTGCAAGTTCACACCTAGACCATTTTCTCTCAGCTCATCAAAAATTTGAGCCTGTGTTTTTGTAAGTTTTTCTAGTTCTAGTTGAATGGGATAAAGATGTAGTGCTGAGTAGCAATCAGTGGATTGATGCGGCAACTTAAGGGGCAACCCTGTTAACTTCTCGTGGTAACGCTGTTGCAAAATATGTCGTGCCTCAACAAATCGATCCAACCGCTCCATTTGGCTAATACCTAATGCTGCTTGCAGTTCAGTCATCCGGTAATTGAAACCTAACTCTACTTGTTGGTAGTACCAACCTCCATCGGCTGGTTTCGTCATCAATGCTTGATCACGGGTAATTCCATGGCTGCGCAACAACTGCATTTTTTCTGCTAAGTCTGGTTGGTTAGTCGTAGCCAGCCCCCCTTCCGCAGTGGTGATGATTTTTACAGGGTGGAAGCTGAATACAGTAATATCAGAATACTCACAGTTACCAATAGGCTGGTTCAAATACTGGCCACCAATCGCATGGCTTGCATCTTCAATAAGCCTAAAACCATATTTTTGGCTTAACTGATGAATACGCTTCATATCGCAAGGTTGCCCCGCAAAATGTACCGGCACAACAACTTTTGGAAGTTTGTTTTCTTGTTTGGCCTGAATGAGCTTTCTTTCTAACTCTTTTGGGCAAAGGTTATAGGTCAAGGGGTCAATATCAACAAAATCTACTTCTGCTCCACAGTAGAGCCCGCAATTTGCAGACGCTACAAAAGTAATGGG
>DUCF01000019.1 GCA_012959965.1 Candidatus Thioglobus sp.
GTTCAAAGTGGCTCTACAGTTTTGTTTGACAACTACGAGGACATGCTCGCAGCGCAAAATGGTGAATATCCTGGGGTAACTTATGGAACAGGTGGCCTAACAACACAAAAGGCCTTTGAAGAGGCGCTTTGTCAACTTGAAAATGGCCATACGACAAAAGCCTTTCCTTCCGGCATTAGCGCCATTATTAACACCTTCATGGCATTTACTCAGAGCGGCGATGAAATCCTGCTTTGTGATAATGTCTATGGCCCAACAGCACGGTTTTGTTATAGCGTCTTGACAAAGTACGGCGTCAAGATTAACTCACTCGCCTCCGATGTTGGTGGTGAGATTGAGGCGCAAATTACTGATAAAACAAGGTTGATTTTTCTTGAGTCGCCGGGCTCTAATACATTCGAGATCCAAGACATTCGTGCGATTACAAAAATTGCCAATGAAAGAAACATCATTACTGTGATCGATAATACTTGGGCAACGCCGCTGCATCTAAAGCCGCTTGATTTAGGTGTTGATGTCTCAATTCATTCGGCAACCAAATACATTTGTGGATATTCTGACTTATTGATGGGCGTGGCAACGGTTAATAAAAAATACGCCGCTACGTTTGATGCTTTTTATCACGGCCTAGAAAATTACACCAATCCTCACGATTGCTACTTGGCTATGCGCGGACTGCGGACATTGGAAGTGCGCCTTAAGGCGCATGAGAAATCCGCCTATGAGATTGCAAGATGGCTTGAAGGCCATGAATTGGTGGATAAAGTTATACATCCAGGGCTTGCTTCTCACCCGCAACACGATTTATGGAAAAGAGACTTTACAGGCGCAGCGGGTCTTTTTGCCTTCACCTTTAAGCAAGACTACAGCGTTGAGAAAATCGGCGCTTTTGTTAATTCGCTAAATATGTTTGGGCTTGGCTTTAGTTGGGGCGGCTTTAAGAGTTTAATTACTGCAGGTAAATTTAAGCGGGGTGGTGAGTGGAGCCATGGCGGCAAGCATCTCATTCGCCTAAATATTGGCCTTGAAAATTCCGAGGACCTAAAAACCGATTTAGAATTTTCTTTTAAGTGCCTCTAAACTAAGTCTTACGACACCCTCTTGTCGTTAAGAACAGTAACGCGCTGCATGTGGCGAATGTTCGGCAGATAATCACAAATTGCGTAATGATGAGTGATACGGTTGTCCCAGATGGCAATAGAGTTATTGCGCCAACGAAAGCGCACTTGAAATTCCGGCTTGGCCATGTGTTGATATAAGTAGTGCAAAATTCTATCGCTTTCGCCTTGAATCATGCCAACAATGTGACGGGTAAAAGACTGATTGACATTTAAGTACTTCAGACCACTTACAGGGTGTGTGTCGATAATTCTGTGCACCGCTGAACCGGTATCTTTCAGCGCATTATTGACTGCTTCAATACCGCCTTTTTTGTAAAAGTCGTTTCTAAAAGTGCCGATATCGTGCATCGCTTCAAGGCCTTCAAGTTGATCTTTCCAGCCATCTGATAAATTGTCATAGGCTGCACTGGTGCTAGACCAAAGCGTATCACCACCAACTTTTGGGATATTGACCGCGTGCAGAATTGAGGTAAATGGCGGGTTGGTTTTAAAAGTCATGTCTTTGTGCCAGTCATTGGTATCCGGCACATCGCCACCACCACTTTTCAAAAGTACAATATTTTCATAGCCTTCAACGTGCGGGTAAACCGGATGCGGTGGCTCGGGCTCGCCAAAGCTTTCAGCAAGCTGTATGTGCACTTCAGGGGTTATGTTTTGATTGCGAAAAAAGATGACTTGGTTGTCAATAAGCGCATCATAAATCTCATTACAGACTTCGGTTGTCAGATCATTGTTAAGAGACACGCCCGATATTTCGGCACCAATTGCACCAGTGATTTTTTCTATTGTAAGCATTATTTATCCCCCCGGAAAAGACCGACACTTTAACCTAAAGACTGGGAAAAATCAATGAATTTTCACTACTACTCGACCTCTTAAGAGTCACGCTTCAGCCACCATAAAATCAGAAAGAGTTGCAACATCAACAATGGCACGACCGACAATAATGTTATCTCCCAGCTGTAGTTAAAAACGAACCAGCCAGCCGATAGTGCAGCCATTGCTTGAAAGCCAAAAATTAGAAAATCGTTTAATGATTGTACTTTGAATTTTTCATTTTCATTGTATGCTCGTGGCAGTAAGATTGTGCCGCCAATAAATAGAAAATTCCAGCCCAGTCCAAGTAACGCTAATCCAATCCAGTAGTTAGTCAGCGAGCGATCAATGTAGGCAACAAAAACGGCACTAAAAAGGACAATGACACCAGCAAGTAGCATGCGTGAAATACCAAGATATTTAACAATGAATGCGGTGAATAAGGACGGCAGGAACATGGCAACTACATGACTTTGAATAACATGCTTGGTTTGCTCCAGTGAAAACCCATCCATCACATGCATGCTGACGGGCGTGGCTGTCATTATAAAGCTCATCACAGCGTAACCAGTAATCGCTGAAGAAACGGCTACAATAAAAACGTTTTGCTTCATAATTTCAATTAACTTACGCTTTGAGCGATCCTTTTCTGCATTGAATTTTTTTGCAGGATTAAACAACAGCAGTAAGCCAAAGGCCGCAACGAACATAAGTGCAAGAAGTAAGAAAGAGCCGACAAATTCCACGTTAAACCAATCTTTGCCTAGGGTTGCAGCTTCTGTTCCGAGATAAGCAGAAACTAGGCCACCCAAAAGAACGATCGCTGCAGCAGCGGCTCTTTGGCTGCTATCAACGCTTTCAATGGCGGCAAAGCGAAATTGATTCATAGTCGCCGTGGTACTGCCAAATCCAAAACTTGAGAGACAAAACAGAACAAAAGATTTCGTTATCAGTGCGTAAACACTCAGGCCAATTAAGGAAATGGTGAAAAGACAAACACCTAAAAAAACTTTTCTTCGACCAAAGAAGGACATTAATCGCACAACTGGCAGAATACTAAATGCAGTACCAACCACAATCATGGCAACCGGAAGAGTTGAAAGACTTTTTGTTGTAGCAAGTGTGTTCCCAACGATGCCGCCAACGAACACAATAAAAACCCCCAGCGACATAAATAACGCAAGGCTTAGTGATAATATCCATACATTTTTTGGCAGTTGAAGCATAAGGCAGGGTGGTTTCTTTTGAGGGGATTATAAACCTATTTGGTCTGATAATGAATCGTGGTATGATGCGACCGACAATCATTGTTTGGTTTAGTTAATGGAGAGAAAAATGGAGGCTTTTGCTATCACTGGTTTTATTTTTGGTTTGGCTGCTTTTGCGAAAGTCATTCATTTGGAAAAAACACTTAAAGCGCAGGGCATCTTGAGCAAGGACTATAAGTCGAAATGACCAGTATTGAAGCAATGAAGGCAGGCATCAGCCATCAAGAAGGTTTTTTTGATGGTGCTCGTGGTGCCCAAACTTACTATCAATGCTGGCTGCCGGAAGGCGATCCAAAAGTGGTGTTATTTATTGTCCATGGCTTAGCAGAACACTCTGGCAGGTACATGCATATTGTCAATCACTTTGTGCCGCTTGGTTACGCTGTGTACGGCCATGACTACTTTGGTCACGGTAAATCTGAGGGCAAGCGAGTTTTTGTCGAACAATTTGAAGACATTACCAAGCCATTGAAAACGTATTTTGACATGGTGCGTTCATTGCAGCCCAATAAGCCTATTTTTTTACTAGGACACAGTTTGGGTGGGCTTATTAGCTCAAGACATTTGCTCGATCATCAAGCGGATTTCGCGGGCGCCATATTGTCAGGCCCGTGCATTAAAGTGGTAGATCATCCTTCTCCATTACTTCTTTTTATCCTAAACTTGGTTTCGGCCATTGTGCCAAAACTAGGCGTAAAGCAATTGGAGTCTGATGTGATGAGTACCGATCCAAAAGAAGTTGAAGGCTATATGAACGATCCATTGGTGCACCCAGGAAAAGTCACGGCAGGAATGTTGGTTGCAATGTTTGCTGCCATAAAGTACGTGACAGATCATGCAAGTCAGATAACTTTGCCGCTGTTAATTGTCCAAGGCGGAGCGGACGGAACGGTCGATCCAGCGGGCGCCCAACTACTGCATGATACAGTTGGCTCTACTGATAAAGCGATTAGCATTTACGAAGGCTATTATCATGAGGTGTTTAACGAGCCAAAAGCTCGACGAGATCAAGTGTTTCAAGATATACAAGAGTGGCTAGAGTTGCATCTTTAGTGGCAACTAGCGCTATTTCTTGGTTGGGCGCTTCCAGCCGCTGAGGGTTGCTTGCTTATTGCGACTAAGCGTCAACTTTTCATCAGGCGCGTCTCGATTAATTGTTGATCCCGCACCAATTGTTGCGTTTTTCCCTACCGTAACAGGCGCAATGAGCTGGGTGTTTGAGCCGATAAAGGCGCCGTCTTTGATGATGGTTTGATGTTTGTTAACGCCGTCATAATTGCAAGTAATAACACCGGCGCCGACATTAACACCTTCACCAAGGGCACTGTCTCCGACATAGCTCAGATGAGAGACTTTGGAGGTGTTGCCAATGGTTGATTTTTTAACTTCAACAAAATTTCCTATTTTGGCGTTGTCGCCAATATGACTTTCTGGGCGCAGTCGAGCAAAGGGGCCGATGGCTGTGTTGCCCCCAATGGTTGAATCTTCAATCATCGAATTTGCTTTAATTTCTGTATTATTGCCGATTTTAGCGTTTTTTATAATACAATTCGGCGCAATTGTGACATTATCACCTAACTCGTTATCCCCTTCAAATACAACATTAATATCAATGACGCAGTCTTTACCAAAACTCAGTGTTCCGCGACAATCAAAACGAGCAGGATCCTTAACACCAAGACCATTGGACATGAATTCATTCACCTGTTTTTGTTGTACAAGTCTTTCTAATTCTGCCAATTGATTTTTGTCATTAACACCCATCACTTCTGCCGCATTGTCGCAAATACAAGATGAAATATTAACATTATTCGCATTCGCCATTTCAACAATATCGGTCAAATACAGTTCGCCTTGCGTATTGTTTGGCTTGAGTTTATCCAGATAACCTCTAAGGAGTGAGGTTTTAACAACCATAATGCCGGTATTAATTTCGTTAATTGATAATTCACTTTTGCTGGCATCCTTCTGCTCAACAATGGCGATAATTTGACCTGCTGCATTCCTTTTAATGCGGCCATAGCCAAAAGGATTTTCCAGCACAACGCTCAAAAGTGCAAAACCCGTTTCTATGGCTTGACTAAGCAGTGCGTTCAGCGTGGCGCTTTGAATAAAAGGCACGTCGCCATAGAGTACAAGACAAATAGAGTCGTCGTCAATATCTGGCATCACTTGCTGAACAGCGTGCCCCGTACCCAGTTGCTCTTTTTGTACAACCCAATTGACGTCTTGGCTTTGAATGGCATTTTT
>DUCF01000020.1:0-4480 GCA_012959965.1 Candidatus Thioglobus sp.
TGTGTTAAGCATACCGCCAGCGTTCAATCTGAGCCAGGATCAAACTCTTCAGTTTAATCTTTGACTTTTTAGAACATTGGCAACATTTATAAATAAATGCGCTTTGCGTTCAATTTTTTTAAAAGCTTAATTGCTTTAGTTTTTTATGTGCACTTGCACAATATAATTGTACGAGTGCCCACACAAGTTGTTTGATAAATTTTTAAAGAACTACCGGGTCAAATGAAGCGTTTAAATAACTTATTTGCTCGGTGAAAGCGGGAAATTATACATGCCTAATTCGGCTCGTCAACCTTTATTTGATTTATTTTCTAAATTAATCCGAAAGGTGTGACTTCTCGCTGGGTGCGCACCCAATAAAAGTGCGTAAAATCAATATTATAGACCTTATTTTGGTGTTTGTCTAATTTGTGCTATTTCTTTCATATCAGGGCATGAATGTGACTTTTTCTGAATTAAACTAGCTAAATATGCAGCTCTTCACTCACTTATGTCTCAGTTGCTATCGATGACCTTGAGGCTTGCCTTCAATCAAATTCAATATTCCAGTGTGGATTCACTAACTAGTCCACTTCAATTTTATCAATTACGTGTTTTTTTTTACTGTTAGAATTACTAATCTTTTAGTGATCTTGTATATATTCTTTAATGAAACTTCTGTTCAATACTTTTCAAAATCGGCTTGAAGCTCTCTTTCCTGGCTTAATAGTTGTTGGCACCATTGCCGCAGCAGCTGGCTTTCTCAGCTCTCACTATAAAGCACCAGTAATGCTCTTTGCTCTTCTTATTGGTATTGCCTTTAACTTTCTTTCAAGCGATGAGCGCTGCGCACCAGTAAGAAGATTTTGCGCTTTGGTGTGGCCTTATTAGGCTTTCGTGTTACCCTTGATCAGATCTTAGGGCTTGGCGCCAGCGCGCTACTGTTCATACCAATACTTGTCATACTATCAATCGCACTTAGCTGGGGCATTGCTAAGCTGATGGGAAGACAACATCTATTTGGCCTACTAAGCGCATGCGCTGTGGCTATTTGTGGCGCATCTGCAGCATTGGCTGTAGCTTCGGTTCTGCCGCACTGGAAAGACAAACACCGTGACACTCTATTTACTGTGGTTTGTGTCACTGCATTATCAACCTTCGCTATGATCGCTTATCCTATTCTGTTCTCGATGCTTGATTTCACAGAAGCGGAAATGGGCATTCTCATCGGCTCAACCATTCATGACGTTGCTCAAGTGGTGGGCGCCGGTTATGCCGTATCCAATGAAACTGGTGATGTGGCTACATTCATTAAGCTCCTCAGAATTTCAATGCTGCCGATTGTTGTTGTTGTGATTGCATTGCTATTAAAGAATGATAAAGAGTCCAGCACAATCAACGGCAAGGCTTTTCCTTGGTTTGCTCTTGCTTTTGCCGTTTGCTTATTAGTGAATAGCACCGGCTTCATTCCCGAAGTTCTCTCACAATTTCTCTCCTCAGTGTCTCAGTGGTTCTTGGTATTCGCTATTGCTGGACTTGGCGTCAGCACTTCGCTTAAGTCAATGATGGAGTTGGGTGGCAAATCGATTGCGCTTATCGTCTTACAAACCATCGTTTTATTGGCTATTGCAGTATTGGCTGTTTCAACGGACTATATATAAGAGTATTTAGCGAGAGGTTATTTACCAATACAGAATGACGAAAATATCTCCCCCAGCAAATCGTCGGAAGTAAATTCGCCCGTAATGCCACCCAGTGAAATGCTTGCTTGGCGCAAATCTTCCGCTACCAGTTCACTTGCGCCCGCCTCAAGCTGGGCAATTGCATTTTCTACAAATTCAAAGGTGGTCTCAATCGCCATAATGTGGCGCTTTCTAGCCAACACCAAGCCATCGCCCACCGGATGATAGCCGGCGACGTCAGCTAGTGATTGTTTTAGAAGATCTACACCCTCTTTCGACTTTGCCGACAAACTGATACTGACACAATCCTCACTATTATGACCCTGAGGAGACTCATTCAGCAAATCAATCTTGTTGCGAATTTCAATAATGGGCTTATTGACCACCTCGAATGGTAGTATAGATTGGTCTGCCGACCCGTCTTTGGCGTCATATACTAATAGCACCACGTCGGCATTATCAATCTCGGCGTGCGCTCGACGAATACCCTCTTGCTCCACAATATCATCAGATTGGTGCAATCCTGCGGTATCTATAATATGCAGCGGCATGCCATTAATATGAATGGTCTCTTTTAATACATCTCTGGTTGTGCCAGCGATGGCCGTCACAATTGCACTCGGTCGTTCGGTCAGGGCATTCAGTAAGCTCGACTTACCGGCATTGGGTTTGCCGGCAATTGCGACGTGAATACCGTCTCTTAATAATGCCCCTTGATTGGCGCATTCTAAAATCTCAGTAAGTTCACAGGCTAAATTT
This sequence comes from Candidatus Thioglobus sp., assembly GCA_012959965.1. GTDB lineage: Bacteria > Pseudomonadota > Gammaproteobacteria > PS1 > Pseudothioglobaceae > Pseudothioglobus. The sequence goes on from DUCF01000020.1 coordinate 2,421, forward strand.
TCTAATTTTTCCGACACTTCATGGCTCGCCAGAAAGTCAATTTCTTCATCAGAGAAGTCAATGGTGGCTTCCACAAACACGCGTAAATTAATCATCGCCGTTAATAGATGGTTAATCTTGTCGGAAAACTCCCCAGAAAGCGAACGGATGGCGCATCGAGCGGATTGGTCAGAACTCGCCTGAATCAGATCTTGCACCGCCTCTGCTTGCACTAAATCCATTTTGCCGTTAAGGAATGCTCGCTTAGAGAATTCACCCGGCTCGGCCAAACGAGCACCTAGACTGGTGGCCACTTCAAGCAACTGTCGCATCACACTCATGCCGCCATGCCCTTGCAACTCCAGCACATCCTCACCGGTGTATGAGTGCGGATTAGGAAAGTAAATAGCCACGCCCTTATCTATCTCCACGCCGTCGTCGTAAAAAGAGCCGTAATAAGCGTAGCGTGGCTCTAGGCTTGTTCGCAAGACTTGATTGGCGATATCGGATGCTAGCGGCCCAGAAATGCGCACGACGCCAATTCCGCCTTGACCTACGGCAGTTGCTAATGCGCAAATTGTTTCAATCTTAGCCATCGACGGCAAAATACTCAGCAATAAATTCGTCAAAAGACTGGCTATCTTGGTGCTCAATCTCAACTTGTTGTTTAAGTGAATCCTCAGCAAGCTGACTTAGTTTAGCAAAACTTGCCTTATTCATTTTTTGTTGGCGGTAGTCTTTTTGACTTTGCAAGCTAATCTTGTTAATGGATTGGTAAAAACCATCACCATCGTCTTTCATCATTTGCAGCATTGTTGCCGATGGCGTTAGATCGGCATTGGATAACCTTTCAGAGATTACTTGAACAGCTTTCTCATGTTTGTCGCCTAGTAGGGCAGCAACGCTTATAGTTTTATCGAGAATGTCTCGACCCCAATCTTGCAGAGAGATTTCATTACCTTGTTTTGTCAGCTTCAAGCCGGGCTTACGACCTTGGTGCGCTACCATATGGTCGTTATTATCAATCTCAAACTGTTCGGCCGTTGATATGGCTGGCGAGTCTTCTAACAAACAATAAAGTAAAAACGCCTCTAAGAAGAGAATTTGGGGCTTATCGATACCCAGTGGTAGTAGCGGATTAATGTCTAGCGATCTCAATTCAATATAGTTAATGCCATTTTTACTCAGCGCTTCAAGCGGTTGATCAATACCATTTAATTTTGGCTTTGGCCTTATAGAGGCATAGTACTCATTTTCAATTTGCAGAATATTGGTATTGAGTTGCTGATATTCACCATCTTGTTTTAGGCCAATAGACTCATACTCTGCACAACTGGTTTGCATTGCGGCTTGTAGCGAGTGAGTGTAATGACACAAACTGTTATAGTTGGCTTTAACACCCACCGCATCTTCTTGTGAATTCTGATAGCCAATATCACCCATTCGCAGCGAAGTTGCATAAGGCAAATAGAGGGTATTTTCATCAAATTCTTCTAACTTATTCTGATGATAATCTTCTAAAAAAGACTTGCAGATTGAGGCCGAAGCGCCAAATAAATAAGGAATCAGCCAACCGCAACGTAGCACGTTTCGAGTCAAGCCCATATAGTTACTGTCGATAAAGCACCGCTCAGTATCTTCTGGCGCAATCAGCTCTTGGTATGCTTGCCAAAAATCTGACGAAAATGAATAATTAAAATGAATGCCAGCAATAGTTTGCATCACGCTACCATAGCGATTAGCAAGGCCTTGACGATAAACTGTTTTCATTTGGCCACGATTAGAAGAGCCGTATTGAGCGATGGGTATATACGTCTCACCGCGAACAACACAGGGCATGCTTGCGGGCCAATAACGCTGATCATCGGGTAGATAATGATGGACAAAATGCTCAGTATTTCCAAGATCCTCAAGCACCTTATCAGCTGAGTCAAAAGGCGGCGTTACTAGTTCAACCAGCGCTTCACAGAAATCCGTAGTGATCTGAGAATTGGTCAGCGCCGAGCCGTAGGCTTTTGGGTGTGACTCCTGAGAAATAGAACCATCGTCTGAGACACGCAAACTTTCTTTTTCAATTCCCA
>DUCF01000020.1:4500-31796 GCA_012959965.1 Candidatus Thioglobus sp.
GCGTGTGTTTTGCCGCCATCAACGACTGAATTTTATGCTGAAGTTCCAATTCCTAATCACCAATAGTAATAAAATGGCTATTTTACCTTTGCAAATGAACAATAGTGATAAGAGAAGTGCATCTGTTTAACACCACCTCAGCTCCGATTATTAATGCAACAAAGTAATAAGATCGTTAAAGCTGTTATTGGCATTCTCAGAAATGCCAGCGGCGAAATACTTATCGCCGAGCGAAGACAAGATCAATTTATGGGTGGATACTGGGAGCTTCCAGGTGGAAAAATCGAGTCAGGCGAGAGCAATGAGGAAAGTCTAGCGCGTGAATTAAAAGAAGAGCTGAACGTGGAAATCACAAAGTCACACTTGATGCATACAATATGTCATTACTATAGCGAAAAAACCGTGCACTTGTGGATATACACTATAGAACACTTCGAAGGCGTAGCCCAAGGCATGGAAGGGCAAAACATTGCCTGGTGTCCAGCAGAACAACTCCATGACTTCAATTTACTCCCAACCATGAAGGCCATCATTCACAAAATCTACCTCCCTCAACACTATTGGATTACGCCCGATAACCAATCTGAAGATACCCTGCTCGAACAATTGGCCTCCCACCTAAGCAGAGGCACAAAGATGATTCAGCTTCGAGCCAAAACTACACTCGATTCTGCATTCGTTAAGCAGTTTTACCAAAACTGCCAAGCTTCGAACGCCAAATTAATTCTAAACACCCCACAAAAAACATTCAATGAGGGCTGTGATGGCTGGCACTTAACCACTGACGAATTATTATCATTAATCGGGAGGCCTTGCACTAATGACAAACTGCTTGGCGCCTCAACACACAACATAAGCGAGGCTGGACACGCTGAGATAATTGACGTGGACTATATTTCTATCGCCCCTGTTGAGCCAACCAAGAGTCATCCAAATAGCACACCCCTTGGCTGGGATAGAGCAAGTGAATTGGTGAGCAGAAGCAATTTACCGGTCTATTTATTAGGCGGCATGAGTATACAGACCCTTGAACGCTCACTTTCAATCGGCGCCCAAGGCGTCGCTGGCATTTCTGAGCTTTAAACCTCAATCACTAATGTAACCTTGACTTATCATTTTAAATAAGTGTACAATGTAACACAAAGGTTACAAATAATAAAATGATGTCACTATGAAAACAACTAACGTTATCACCATTCGCAATACTCTCATTCTATTAGTCGGCGCTTGTTACTGCGTTGTTGGGGGGTTATTCCTTGCAAACTCTGCATTAATAGAGACATTCATAGGATGGTTACCACTGACCATGTATGTCATTTCAGCAATCATTGTAGTTCCAATTGTTTTGAAGAATAGAGGTGCATGGGATGAGTTTATTTCACATCTTTTTTACAGAATGATGGCATTTGCCTTCGCAATCACCGTGATTCCTCTTGGGGTACTTGCTTATCTCAACTACCAAGATGGAATGAGTGGACACCTGATTATTGGCATCATCATGTTGGGCTTTGGCGCACCAACCATCTTGTTTACGCTTATGGTAACGGGAAAAAATTAAATTGAGTAATCACCTTGAGCTTAAGAACCATCTAAAACACTGGCGCAAATCATGCACACTCACGCAAGCGCAATTGGCAGAAGTCGTTGAGGTGTCACGAAAAAGCATTAACGCGGTTGAAAATGGCATCTACATACCTTCCACTGTGTTGGCACTGAAAATTGCAGACGCCCTGAACTGTACAGTGCATGACCTGTTCGAGTTGCCAGTGAAAAATCAATAGCCTAGCTCAAGGGAACCGCACAAGACAAACAGCCCTGCTCTTACACTCCGAACTCATCCTCACAAAACTGGCAAACCACATGACGCGGTGGCTCAGGGCAAACAATGCAGTCCTGCTTAAGGCGTAATTTGGCTAGCCTCGGGTAAATACCCATGTTGAATTGCTTGAGAACTCACTCGAGAACTGATAGCCCTCGTCAGTAAAACCCTTCAATGACTCTGCATCGTTTAGACGGTTGCGAATAATGTAATTTACCATTAGACCTCTGGCGCGTTTGGCAAATATGCCAATGATTTTATAAATATCACCTTTTTTCTCTTTAAAGGCGATATTCAAAATATTCGCTTTTAAAGATTTTTGGTCAATTGACTTAAAGTATTCATTAGAAGCAAGGTTAACAATCAACTCACTCTCATCATCATTAAGCACTTCACTCACGCCAGTACCCCAAAATTCATAAAGATTTTTGCCTTTATTATTGGCCAGCTTTGTGCCCATCTCCAGTCGATAAGGCTGTATCAAATCGAGCGGCCTAATGACACCATAAAGCCCTGAGAGCATGCGCACTTTGTCTTGGGCAAAGCTCAAATCATCCTCACTCAAGCTAGATGCATCAATGCCGTTGTACACATCACCCTTAAAAGCCAATAATGCCTGCTTGGCATTTTCAAGGGTAAAGGGTGCTTGAAAATTTTGAAATCGATCAAAATTAAGCTTTGCTAGCTTTTCACTCAGAGACATTAATTTCGCAATTTGAACTTCATTTTTATCCTTCAAAATAGCAACCAACTCTTTAGAGTTCTCAATCTGGCGAGTTTGAGAAAAAGCTTCACAATCGCATGCTGAGAAATCTTGAGTTTTGGAAGGTGAAATTATTGCTAACATGATGTGAAAAAATATAAACATTCTACCCGAAGATGCCTGCTACAACACGACATTTAGGCACATTTGCCGTTCTGTTGGATTTAGTTTTACGATATAATGGTGAACTATTTTCGATCGATCTCAGCAAGACCCTTATGAAGAACAAACAATTATATTTGCCAAAACCAATCGGTCTTTATCATCCAAAGAATGAGAAGGAAAATTGCGGTGTTGGTTTTATTGCTCACGTTAAGAGGCAATCTTCTCATCAGATCACCCTAGACGCTTTAGAAATGCTCACTCGCATGGATCATCGTGGTGGCTGCGGTTGTGAGACCAATACCGGTGATGGTGCTGGCATTCTAACCAATATTCCGCACAGCTTCTTTACCAAAGAAATCAAATCTCTTTTCGGTGTTGACGTTGAGCAAGGCCGTTACGGAGTTGGTAATGTTTTCTTGCCGCAAGACGACGCCCAAAGAACGCACTGTATTAAATTGTTTGAAGAGGCCATCACAAATCAAGGACAAGCACTGATTGGCTGGCGTGATGTGCCCGTTGATGCTGAGAAAGCCGATGTGGGTGATACTGCACGCGATTCACAACCCGTTATCAAGCAGCTCATTATCGCTGCGGCTGATGGTTTGGATGACGATGCTTTCGAGCGCGCACTATTTATTATCAGAAAATCAACCTCGAATGCAATTCGCACAGACGAGACTCTATCGCAAGCTTTGTTGTTCTATGTTTGCTCTCTTTCAACACGTGTCATTATTTATAAAGGCATGTTAATGGGTTCGCAAGTTCTCGACTTCTACACAGATTTAGCCGATGCTGATTACGCCACTTATTTGGCGATGGTGCATTCACGCTTTTCAACCAATACATTCCCTTCATGGGATCGTGCACAACCGTGTCGCTTTATGTCTCACAATGGTGAAATTAACACTCGCCAAGGTAACTACAACTGGATGAGGGCTCGTGAAGGCGTACTAAAAAGTGACACACTAGGTGACGATTTGGCTAAAGCGCTGCCGGTCATTGAGACTGAAGTATCAGATTCTGGCAGTTTTGACAACGTTCTTGAGTTCTTATTGATGAACGGTAGATCCTTGCAAGAAGCAGTGCTTATGATGGTGCCGGAAGCCTGGGAAAACGATACAGAAATGAGCGATGAGAAAAAAGCGTTTTACGAGTATTTCTCAAATGTCATGGAGCCATGGGACGGTCCTGCCTCTATTGCGTTTACCGACGGTCGCTATATCGGCGCCGTACTGGATAGAAACGGTCTACGCCCGTCACGCTTCTACTTAACACACGATGATCGGGTCATTATGGCAAGTGAAGTCGGCGTGGTGGATGTGGCAACGGACAACGTCAAAGAAAAAGGAAGATTGCGTCCAGGAAAAATGTTCCTAGTGGATTTCGACAAAGGTGAGCTGATTGACGATGAAGCCATTAAAACCAGTTTTGCTGGCAAAAATCCATACCAAGATTGGCTCAATGAACAACAAATACATTTATCAGACCTAGGCTGCGATACCGAGGCGCATGGCTTTGATCCAGAGTCGATTGTGCGCCGCTTAAAAGCATTTGGTTACAGCACAGAAACACTGCAATTTATGTTGTTACCACTAGTTTCAGAGCTTAGAGACCCTGTAGGCTCAATGGGCAATGACTCAGCCTTGGCTTGTTTGTCAGACCAGTCTCGCATTATTTACGATTACTTTAAGCAGCTATTTGCTCAAGTGACGAACCCGGCAATCGACTCTATTCGTGAAGAAGTGGTCATGTCGTTAAGCTGTTCGATTGGCCCAGAAGGCAACCTACTGCGCAACAAGGCAGAAAACGCCCACCGCTTAGTGATTGAGCACCCAATTCTAACAAATGAAGAAGTGGCAGCGCTGAAACATTGCAATCATCGCGGCTGGACAGCAAAAACCATTGACATCACTTACGATATTGATAGCGATCATAACTTAAACAACATGCTCGACGACATATGTCAGCAAGGCTCACAGGCAATTAAAGACGGGCACAGTCTGATTGTTCTATCGGATAGAAACATCAGTGAAAAGCGTGGCGTCATTAGCGCACTTTTGGCCTCGTCTGCTTTGCACAGACACCTTATTGCCAAGTACGAGCGAACACAAGTTGGTATTATTTTAGAAACGGGTGAAGCAAGAGAAGTGCATCATTTCTGTTTACTGGCAGGCTATGGCGTTGATGCGGTTAACCCGTATTTGGCTTTTGAAGCACTGTGGCAGGCCCGACGTGACAATTTAATAGACTTTGAAGATGACGATGCCATTGTTGTAGCTTATCGCAAAGGTGTCGCTAAAGGCATGTTGAAAGTAATGGCCAAAATGGGTATTTCAACACTTGCCTCGTACAAAGGAGCGCAAATTTTTGAAGCAGTCGGCTTAGCACCTGAAGTAATGGACAAATGTTTCTTTGAAACCGCCAGTCGAATCAGTGGCGTCGGTTTCAGCGTACTACAAGAAGAAGCTGAAAAACTCCACAAAGAGGCTTATTACCGTACCAATTCGCTTGATAATCTAGGTCAATACCATTGGCGTAGTGGCGGCGAAAAGCACATGTGGGAACCGCAAACAATTGCCACCCTGCAAAAAGCTGCGCGCAATAATAATCAAAGCGCTTACTGGGATTTTGCCGAAAAATCCAACAATGAAGGTACTCGAAACTGCACGTTACGTGGATTGATGTCATTTAAACAAGGCAACTCTATCGCTATTGACGAGGTCGAAGAAGCCAAAGAGATTGTCAAACGCTTTGTTACCGGTGCAATGAGTTTCGGCTCTATTTCTGCCGAATCGCACGAATCATTGGCGATTGCCATGAACCGTATGGGCGGAAAATCCAATACCGGCGAAGGTGGCGAAGATCCTGCACGCTGGACGCCTGATGCTAATGGTGATTCGCGTCGCTCAGCAATTAAACAAGTAGCGTCCGCTCGTTTTGGTGTCACCATCGACTACCTCAACAATGCCGATGAACTGCAAATTAAAGTCTCGCAAGGCGCCAAGCCAGGCGAAGGCGGAGAACTGCCAGGCACAAAGGTTGATGAAGGCATTGCCAAAATACGCTGCTCAACGGCAGGTGTTGGTTTAATTAGCCCGCCGCCACATCACGATATTTATTCAATTGAAGATTTGGCGCAACTTATTTTTGACCTTAAGCGCTCCAATCCAACAGCACGTATCAGTGTGAAATTGGTTTCTGAGGTTGGCGTTGGCACGGTTGCTGCCGGTGTTACCAAGGCCAAATCCGATCATATCGTTATCGCAGGCCATGATGGTGGTACAGGCGCTTCGCCGCTAACATCCATTAAGCACGCCGGCCTACCATGGGAGTTGGGTGTCGCAGAGACTCACCAAACATTGGTAATGAACGAGCTGCGCTCACGCGTTGTTATTCAAACAGACGGTCAGCTAAAAACGGGTCGTGATGTTGCTGTCGCCACCCTACTTGGTGCTGAGGAGTTTGGCTTCTCAACTGCACCCCTGGTGACTTTGGGTTGTATCATGATGCGCAAATGCCACCTCAACACATGCCCAGTTGGCATTGCCACGCAAGACAAAGAATTGCGTAAGAAATTCACCGGCAAGCCTGAGCACGTTGTTAACTACCTATTCATGGTGGCTGAAGATTTGCGCTTAATCATGGCAGAGCTAGGCTTTAAAACCATCAATGAAATGGTCGGTCGCGCCGATATGCTGGAAATGGACCAAGCCATTAATCACTGGAAAAAAGACTCTATCGATCTCAGCGCACTACTAATGCCCGCTGAAAAACCGAATGCCGATACCGGCACTTACCAAAGTACATTCCAAGACCATCAATTGGAACAACAATTGGACAATGAATTAATTGCGCAAGCACAAAGTGCGATTGAAACGGGTGGCAAAGCAAAAATTGAGTTCGACATTACCAATACAGACCGTACGGTTGGTGCCATGCTTTCTTCTCATGTGGTGAAAACACTTGGCGGCAATACGCTAGCTGAAGACTCGATTCATGTGAACTTTGCAGGCTCCGCTGGACAATCTTTTGGTGCATTCCTTGCCAAAGGCATCACACTTGAAGTCGAAGGCGATGCCAACGACTACGTCGGCAAAGGTCTGTCGGGTGGACGCGTAATTGTTTACCCGCCAAAGAACTCAACCTTTCTTGCGCAAAATGAAATTATCGCCGGCAACGTTTGTGGTTACGGCGCAACCGGTGGTGAGATGTATCTATCGGGACGTGTTGCCGAGCGCTTCTGTGTTCGTAATTCCGGTGTTGCTGCAGTCGTTGAAGGTATTGGCGACCACGGCTGTGAATACATGACCGGTGGACGCGCTGTCATCTTAGGTGAAGTGGGTCGTAATTTTGGCGCAGGCATGAGTGGTGGTATTGCTTATATCTACAATCCAAAGTCAACACTGCAAAGTCGCTCAAACCCTGCGATGATTGATTTCGATCCAATGGATGACGAGTCACAAAAAGAATTGTTTGAATTACTCACCAGCCACCTAAATTACACTGGGTCAGCCATTGCCGCGCACATCTTGGATAACTGGAACGGCGAACTGGCGCACTTCGTTAAAGTAATGCCGAAAGCCCTTAAAGAGGTTTTATCAGCACAAGGCAAGTTAAAACAAGCCAGCTAAAAAAAGCAGTGTCGATAATATCGGCACAGGCTAAATGAGCTTCCTGCTAAATAGGAATGGTGTCGATAATATCGGCACTACTGTCCAAGAAGCTATCGACTGGACCACCAACAATAGGGATTATCGAAATAACCGAGCCCGTCACTCGCATGGGCACGGTGACCAGTTTAGTCAATACACAGCCTGACAAATAAAAGGCTACAAAGATCAATACAATCAGTTTTTTCATGATTTCCTCTCAAGGATTTTAAAATGATAATGATGCGGGTTTTTCTCATCGGGCGTGTGTGACTCACAGCTAATTTCTTGCCAATCACCCTCATTGTAGTCTGGAAAATACGTATCACCCTCAAACACGCCTTCAATATGGGTGATGTATAAGCGCTCCACTTGACTCAACACCTGTTTGCACAGATTTGCACCACCGATTACCAGTACTTCGTCTTCGTCTTTGGCTGAGCTCAGCGCACTATCAATACTGTTAAAAACTTCGCAGCCGTCAATATTGACATCCGTGTTTCTAGTGATAACAAGATTTCGACGATTGGGTAGCGGTCGGCCAATGGAATCATAGGTTTTTCTACCCATAACAATCGAGTGACCAGTGGTCACTTTTTTGAAAAAAGCGAGATCGGCAGGAAGATGCCAAGGGAGGCCATTGTCTTTGCCAATCAAGTGATTATCATCCATCGCAACGATAATAGATAAGCGCATAAGGGCTTGCCCGAATAAAGTAAAATATTAGATTATTTTACAATTTTTATACTTATTGTGTCGCTCATTCTTGCCTCCTCATCGCCCTTTAGAAAAGCTGTTTTAGAGCGCCTTGATATCGATTTTTCGACCGTCTCACCGGACATCGACGAGTCTCGACACGCAGATGAAACTCCGCGCGATTTGGTCTATCGCCTATCGGCAGAAAAGGCACGAGAAGTAGCTAAAACACATAGCGGTTTAATTATTGCCTCCGATCAAGTAGCCACGTTAACCAATGGCGATAGCGGTAATGATGAAATCCTGACAAAGCCTCATACGCGTGAAAATGCTGTTTTACAACTGCAAAAAAGCGCTGGCAATACGGTGACTTTTCTCACCAGTCTCGCCCTTCTCAACACCGAAACTGGCACACTACAAAACCATGTTGAGATTTTCAAAGTGGTCTTTAGGTCGCTCACGGATTCAGAAATCAATAATTATCTTGATAAAGAAGACACACTAAAATGCGCTGGCAGTTTTAAGTCTGAAGGCCTGGGTGTTGCTCTTTTTGAGCGCATGGAGGGCGACGACCCGAACAGCTTAATCGGCCTGCCAACCATTCAGTTGATTAAGATGCTGGCTAAGGAAAATATTGCCATCTTATGACTGTACTCTATCCTGACGATTGCAAGGCTTTTGCATCAGGGTTAACGTTTTATTGGGGCTCACTTTACGGTAGCGCCGAAGCCTTAGCACTGATTGAATTTACACAAAAACATAACGGTGTTGTTCTATACGTTGCCAAAGACATTAGCCATTACGAGCAGATTCAAAAAGCTCTCAATTTCTACAACAGCTCACTAACGATCCTCGCATTTGCCAACTGGGAAGTCTTAGCGTTTGATCATTTTTCTCCGCATCCGGATATTATCTCCTCGCGATTAAAAACACTCTCTGAGCTGCCCTCATTAAAAAGTGGCATTGTCATTACCACGCTTGAATCCCTCTCGCAGAGACTGTGCCCCACAGACTACATTGAAAAATACTCACTGAGTATGGTGCGTGGCGGTAAGCTAAACATTGATAGCTTTGTCGACAAGCTCGTCAAAATCGGCTATCGACGGGTAACAACAGTGATGGAGCAGGGTGAATTTTGCATCAAAGGTGCGCTGATTGACCTCTACCCAATGGGCGCCAAACAACCCTATCGAATCGATTTGTTTGACAATGAAATTGACTCGATTCGCACCTTCGAGACCTCAACACAACGCTCTATCGAAGTCGTTGATAGCGTCGAGCTGTTGCCGGCCAGAGAATTTTCCGCCGACCCACAAAGCATTAAAACCTTTGAGAAAAACTATCTCAACGCATTCGGCAAAAGCGAAGGATTTATTTTTACAGAAGCGAGTGAAGGTCGTTTCCCTGGGGGTATTGAGTTTTACTTGCCACTGTTCTTCGACAAAACGGCAACGCTATTTGACTACCTCCCAGAAAATCCGATTATTGCTTATCAAAACGGCCTGTCCGATTGCGTCAGTGAGCAAACAGAGACACTCGCCGCACGCTTTGAACACGCCAAGCGATCGCTCGATAGACTACCTTTAGAATTAAACAAAGTATTTCTCGGCCAAGAAGAGTTGTTTGCTCTAATAAAAAACAAACAGCAGATTCAAACACAGTCAATCAAGTCCAATAACAAGGCAGCTTTCAATTTTTCTGCAAAATTACTGCCACCGCTACGAATCGAATCGCAAAGCAAAAACCCACTGAGCAAGCTCATTGCCTTTGTCGAGAGCTTTAAAGGCAGAATATTGATTGTTTGCGAATCTCAAGGACGACAATCGGTACTGATGGACTTACTTTCCAGTCACCAATTGTCACCCCAAGATTGCAACCATTGGGTGGACTTCTTAGACGCTGACAGCAAGCTTTCAATCACCAACGACAACCTTGGCGAAGGCTTGCTAACAAGTGAATTTGCGATTATCACCGAAGAGCATTTGTTTGGTCAAGACGTGGTCAAGCAACAAAGACGTCGTCGCGCCAAACACAAAGATTTTGATGAGGCGATTAAAAGCTTGGTTGAAATCAAAATTGGCGATGCCATTGTCCACGAGCATTACGGTGTGGGTCGCTATCTAGGTCTTGAGTCTCGAACGTTTGACGAAAATCCTCAGGATTTCCTCATGCTTGAGTACGCCAAAGGCTCAAAACTCATGGTACCAATTACCGCGCTTAATTTGATTTCGCGCTATTCCGGCGCCAGTTTAGACCACGCACCGCTTCACAAACTTGGCACACAACAATGGAATAAAGCCAAGAAAAAAGCCGCCGAAGCATTGTACGACGTTGCTGCAGAGCTTCTCGAAATTTATGCCAAACGGCAAACACTCACAGGGTTTGCCTTCCCCGAGCCAGACGACGCTTACAGTTCGTTTGTTGCTAGCTTCGCTTTTGAAGAGACGCCGGATCAGCTCACTACTATGGAGCAAGTGCTTGCGGACATGCAATCCTCAAGGCCGATGGATCGCCTCGTTTGTGGCGATGTGGGTTTTGGTAAAACAGAAATCGCCATGCGCGCCGCTTTTCTTGCGGTGGAAGCTGGCAAGCAAGTGGTGGTTTTGGTGCCAACAACACTTTTGGCCAATCAACATCGACAAACGTTTACCGATCGTTTTGCCAATTACCCGGTAACGATTAAAGCATTATCACGCTTTCAAAGCCCCAAAGAACAAGTGCTCATTAAAGAGGGGCTAGATCAAGGAAAAATTGATATTGTCATTGGCACACATAAGCTTATCCAGGGCTCAATAAAATATCAAGATCTAGGTTTGATTGTTATTGATGAAGAGCACCGCTTTGGCGTTAAGCAAAAAGAGTCACTAAAAAAACTCCGCGGGCAAAGCGATATTCTCACAATGACCGCCACACCTATCCCGCGCACCCTTAATATGGCACTCGGCTCTTTGCGCGAGCTTTCAATTATTGCCACGCCGCCAGCCAAGCGCAGCGCCATTCAGACTTTTGTGGATGAATGGAATGACGACACTATTACTGAAGCATGCTCGCGAGAGCTTCATCGTGGTGGGCAAATATTCGTACTGCATAACGATATTGACTCTATCGACAATATGGCAGAGACCCTGAAAAACCTCATGCCCAATATCAAAGTGCGCATTGCTCACGGGCAAATGCCGAGCAAAGAGCTTGAGCAAATCATGGCGGATTTTTATCATCAGCGCTTCCAAGTGCTGGTCTGCACCACCATTATTGAAACCGGTATTGATATCCCTTCCGCAAACACCATTATTATTAACAACGCGCAAAACTTTGGCCTCGCGCAACTGCATCAACTGCGCGGTCGTGTCGGGCGTTCGCACCATAAGGCCTATGCTTATTTGGTTATCAAGTCCCATCAATCACTCACCAAAGATGCGAAAAAACGCTTGGACGCGATTGCCTCCCTTGAGGAACTAGGTGCTGGCTTTATGCTCGCCAATCACGACCTCGAGATTCGTGGTGCAGGTGATCTATTGGGTGAAAACCAAAGTGGCAAGATTTCAGAAATCGGCTTTAACCTTTACCACGATTTATTGCAACGCACCATTCGTGCCATTAAGAGCGGCAAAAAACTCAATATCGAAGACACCATCAACGAGCAAATCGAAATTGATATTGGTATTGCTTGCATTATCCCGCAAACTTATCTAGACGATGTTCATGAACGCTTAGTGCTTTATAAGCGCATAGCAAGCGCTAAGAGTGAAGGCGAGCTGAAAGATTTGCAGATCGAGATGATTGATCGCTTTGGTCTGTTGCCAGAGCAGACAAAGAATTTATTCGCTTCAACTTCGTTGAAATTTATTTGCGAAAAAATCGGAATCGATAAAATTATCATCTTTGATGATAAGGCCGAGATCACTTTGAGTGTCAATCACATCATTGAGCCGATCAAAATCATCAATCTTATTCAAAAAGAGGTGAAAACTTACCAATTAAAGGGGCAAAACACCCTTGTGTTCAAAGCGCAGATGGCTGAAGACAGCTCGAGAGTCACTTCGGTGGAAAATTTGCTAAAAAATCTAAACGGGGATTATTAAGCACTTTAATCAGCTTCTAGTTATTCTTTAGGTTTTCTGCAAAAGCCCTACTCGTAAGAATAAAAGCAAAAAAGACAATAAAGGCGCCAATCAAAGCGCCAATCAAGCGAACACCAGTGCGTTCAACAAGGTTATAACTCTCAGTCAAGCCTAAACTCTGCATGACAGCAAACATTGCCAGTGAGAACATTACTGCAGTGATAATACAAAGGGGGATTAGGTGTAAATAGCTCATACGAGAGTCAACATAGAACTTATCCAACTTAAGCTGATGTAAAAACAGTACAGCAAGATAGGGTATTGTTGCTTCTAATGACGCCAAAAAAACTCTAATATTACTATGGATATCATCAAAAGGCTGAAACAGCATATTGGCGCCAATCGAGCCAAGCAAAATACCAGGAAAAACCCAATAGCCAAACAACAAAACCAAGGCTAATCGAGTGCCTGTTTTAAGATCAACTAGGCCAATATACTCTGGCGCAATTAAATCAAAAGAAGTGCTCGCCGAACCGGCCAGAAAAACACCTATCATTGCGCAGATATTGATATTAAACAATTTAATTAAGCTTGGCATAGTATCTGAGTATAGAGAGACCCATCTAGTGGTTGGAAGAATGTTGCTCGAAGTACTGATTAAAAGCATGCATGATAAAAATCGCCAAAGTGAAAAACACAACCGTTCCAAGCAAGTTGCCTAGCAAAATCGAGCCGATATATTCAGAAAAATTAAAAAACCTCTCTATCTCATCAAATTGTACAAGCACAATCAAACGACCTGTCGCCGAAAGAAACGAGGTTAGTATGCATAAAAACAACACATGAGGAAAATAAAAACTTTCTTTGGTATAAAAGTTACCAAGTTTAAAGTGCTGCATCATCAACAAAGCAATCAGTACAGAAAAAGCCTCCACTAACTCTTCAATTAACCCGAAATTTATGCCCTCACCCGAACCAACAAAGGCTGCACCAGTCAAAAGAGAACCTACTAACACCCCAGGGAAGCACATCAAACCAAAGAGTAATAACACGCCCAATCTAGCGCCGGTTGACAGATTGAATACATTATGAAGCCAAGAAATGCTGTATTCTAGTGAAAAAGCAGCAGCGCCAAAAGTAAACACCGCCACCAAGGCAGCAGAATTGTACAACAGCCATTTATTAATATTCACGACGCGCCATTGCCACAACAGTCTTCATAATCAAACTGAATTTTTGTAATGTGGCTGCATTCTAGAGCGTGAGAATTGATTGTGCAATTTAGAACACCCACCACACCTTCGCACACCCCTAGGCCAGCTTGTGGCAAAAATTGCATAACTTTTTCTTTCGTTTCACCTCTTGAAACCCAAGCAAGGTGTTTGAAGACAATAAAGATCAATTGGACAAAAGGCACAGATAATCACTTGTTTTGATACAGATACATTAATTATATTGATAACGGACATGTCAAAGTTTAGTAAAAACATATTGAGTCATTAATCGTTCATAACTGGACCTATATAAAAAGCCTAGAGGGTTTTTTGTATCTTCATCCTTCCTTTGGTGGCAGCTTCAACTGTCACCATTATAAACAACAAAACTAGTGGGCCAATTAAACCACCAGCAAAATTGATCAACAACAAACCAGTCTCGTCATCAGTGCCTTTATTTAAATTAAAAAGATAGCGTGCCGTTGAAAGTGTGAAAGCGGTCAACAGCACATAGAAGGCAGCATGACGAATAATGAGGGCGTCTGCAGTAAAAAATGAAGCCAACTTGAAGAGATGCATTGAGTAGAGAGCTACAACAGGCGCAAGACAGTCTACAAGAATAGCGCCAGCATCATAACTCAAGCCATTGTCATGACTAAGAATTGGAAAAATAATGTAACTTAAAATGGTGCCGAGAAGTAAGCCAGGCACAACCCAATAGCCAAAGAGAAGGAGCGTAAACACTTGAGCTCCGACAGGCATATTAATCAAGGTCGCATACCAAGGATCAATGGTATGTAGTGCAGCCGAAGTTGAGTAGGTCAAAACCATCATCGACACTGCTGCAGTGTTAGTAATTAACGCACTCCTCATCTTGCCCTTGTCTATATCGTTTATTTAATTATACAACAACCTTTCTTTTGTACTATTAAACATCTCATATTTAACTACTGCTGGTAAGAATATATCTTTTTGAACTCTATTTCAAGCCCGCCCTAAACCTTAGGATAAGCACTGTCTATTTGTTTAGCTTGAATCAAACCCAATCGCAGCTTATCGCCGCAAGTGTGTCTAAGCATGGCGATAAATGGCGTTGCAACCATTAACACCTAGCATTATTGTGGTCTGGTTAAAAAGGTCATAAAGAAAATTAACCACAAGCGCACAGAAGAGAAGTGAGTGAGTGAGTGAGTGAGTTAATTATGATGGTAACCCGTGCGTAAGCAGAGTTAGAGAAAAGGAGTGGCCGGGGTGTTGTTATTCCTTAGTAATAACTCCTGGCGCAAGCAAACGAATAACCGGCACAACAACTAGGGCGAGAATAAAGATAAAGGCGATACCGCCGGTGATATCACCAATTAGCATAGAGGGTACGTAAGTCGCCTCATCAATCCGAATTGAAAGACCTAACCACGTTCGAAGAGATGTGTCGACAAAGAACTTTGCAAACGTGTTGAAGAAGGCAGCCAATATCATCAAGAAAACGACGTGCTGGAAAACCAGTTTTTCACCTTCGAAAAACTTCGAAAGTTTGAAAGTTCGCATGGCGTAAATCGCCGCTAAAGGGCCAAAAGTTGTCACCAGGACGTGGGCATGATTTGTCCAAGCAAATGTCTTTAGATTGCCTGCAGCCGTGAGCGCAAAAGGATTTAAAGACCAGTCGTAAAGGTACAAAGCAGAGACATGAAAACCAATAAAGACGGCAAGAACAACGCGCCAACCAAAGAGAAGGTAGGACATGGCAACAGCGCCAAGCACCAGCCATATGCTAGAAATGCTAAAAATCGTAGGAGCTTCAGCGCCTTTTTGAAGGATGCTTAAAGAGACTTTAGTGCCCCACGGTTGAACAAGATCGCCCATCATAAGTGCGGCAAAAATCATGGTAATGGTTATGCCACTTTGTATTAATAATTCGCTTACTGATTTTGCACCAGACGAACTCTTCCTTTCGCTACCCATTGGGCTCTCCTTCCTTGGACTTAACCCTTAGTCTACTACTCTATGACTTGATAGCGCAGGATAAATTCATTGCACGTTTATCATCTACTGATTGCTCAGAGACAATAATGTTCTGACTCAACAGAGCGCCGACGGCTCTTTTAATGGTTGACAACGAATACTTTTCGAAGTATGGGTCGTTTTTAATGGCTGTAATTGTTGAAGTGGCTTGATGCCTTACGTAAGACAATACCGCCTTCTCCACTTCTGACAAATGACTCACTCCTAACTCTTGCTCATACTCGTCAAGTGCTTTTCTTAATTGAAATAATTTTGCTAATGTTGACATACTCAAACCCCATGTAATATTTAATTTCACCCGTTCAAAAATTATAATCTAATTAGCACTCAATTGCAAATTGAACTGTTTTTCTTTGCAGCCCTAGAGCGCCATTAAATTCGTTACTGTAGATTGTTTTTGAACTGTTTTTTTACTCGTGATTTTACTTGTCAATCAACCGGTGACTTAATTGGCTAAAAACAACTGTCAAATAGAAAACTGTTGCTTGAGTTTGGCGTACTCCGGAGTGTCGATGCGTGGCCCAAACTGGCTGACTACAAGCGCTGCGGCGGCGTTTGCAAATTGCGCGGCAAAAACGTAATCACGACCAATACTAATGGCGTATAAAAAAGCACCGGCAAACATATCGCCAGCACCATTGGTGTTGATTGCTTTAGCTTTAACACCAGGAACACAAGTTGTTTGCTCGCCATCATATACCATTGAGCCTTCAGCACCTCGAGTTATCACAAAAGACTTTGCGCACTCTTTGAGCGCTTCACCAGCTTGCTCAATAGTGCCGCTGGCAGTGAAATTGATGGCCTCTTCTTCATTGCAAAACAACAAATCCACACCATCTCCGATGACGCTGTTAAGTTGCTGTGAAAAAATTTGTACGACAAAAGGGTCGGATAAACTCAAGGACGTTTTAACGCCATGCTGCTTGGCAAAAGACATCGCTTCAACAGCAACTCGAGTTCGCTGTGAATCGGTCACTAGATAGCCTTCAATATATAGCCACTCACTATTGGCTAACACCCGAGTGTCAACATCGCTTGATGCAAGGTCTACATTCACGCCCAAATAGGTATTCATGGTGCGTTCAGCATCCTCAGTAATCATCACCAAGCATTTGCCAGTGATTCCGCTTGCACGCCCAACTTCATGAAAATCAACGCCCACGGCGTTTAGGTCTTTAATAAAAAAAGTACCCTCTTCGTCAGAGGCGACTTTACCCGCATAAAATGCTTTGGCACCAAAACCACTTGTGGCAACCACAGTATTACATGCCGAGCCGCCACAGCTGCGCTTAACAAGCTGCGAATGCGAGCCTAAATTGGCAATCAGTTGATATTGACGATCTTCATCAACCAGGGTCATTAAGCCCTTATCAACTTGATTTTGCTGCAAAAAATTTTCATCAACTTTGTACTCGATATCCACCAGAGCGGCGCCAATGCCATACACATCATATGTCTTCATACACAATCCTTTTTGTTAACCAGGTAATATTCTTCAACACCACTTATCTCAATGTATTGGGCACCGGAAAGTGTACGTCTTCTTCAACGCCACTAATTTCGAGCACTTCGTCAGCGCCATGATCCAATAAATAACTCACCACTTCTTGCACCAAAACTTCGGGCGCGGAAGCGCCAGCAGTAACGCCGATTGATTGGCAGTTTTCAAACCAAACATCGTCAATGTCGGCCGCGCCATCGATTAAATAAGATGCCTTTTTGTTGTTCTCAGCAATTTCACGAAGACGATTGGAATTGGATGAGTTTTTTGAGCCTAGCACCAAAAGCACATCGGCCATTTTAATAATCGCCTTAACGGCGTCTTGTCGATTTTGTGTTGCATAGCAAATATCGTCTTTTTTCGGCGACTGAATTTGCGGAAATTTTTCTTTTAAAGCATCAACAATCGCATGGGTGTCATCAACTGAAAGTGTGGTTTGAGTGGTGTAAGACAAATTGTATTCTGGGGAAAAATCCAAATTATCGATATCATCAATGGACTCAACTAAGCTAATCGCAGAGCCGGTTGACTGACCCAAAGTACCTTCGACTTCTGGATGCCCTGCATGACCGATGAGTATCACTTGGTGTTCTTGCTTTTGTCGGCGCTGCACTTCTTTGTGCACTTTGGTCACCAATGGGCAAGTGGCGTCATATACCGTGGCGTCAATGGAGTCGGCTTCTTTTCTCACCGCTTGCGAAACGCCGTGGGCGCTAAAAATAACCACTTCGCCATGCGGCACTTCATCGATTTCCTCAACAAAAATAGCGCCTTTGGCCTTTAAGTCGTTAACAACAAATTTATTATGAACAACCTCATGGCGGACATATATAGGTGCGCCGTGGCGTTCAATCGCACGCTCTACAATTTCAATGGCGCGCTCAACACCTGCGCAAAAACCCCTTGGATTGGCGAGTAGTATTTTCATAATATTGTCTCACTGCTTATTGCAAACAGCCTATATTCGAGTGCTAACTGAGTACGCAATGAAATCAGTGATGGGTCAGTGCTGAGAGAATTTGATGGACTTTGTCACGCAATTTTGAGCGGTGAACAATCATATCAATAGCGCCCTTTTCTAGCAAAAATTCAGCACGCTGGAAACCTTCTGGCAGCTCTTCACGAACCGTTTGCTCAACAACACGCGGACCGGCAAAACCAACAAGAGCCTTAGGCTCGGCAATGTGGATGTCACCCAACATGGCAAAACTGGCAGAAACGCCACCCATTGTCGGATCGGTTAGAACCGAAATAAATGGGATTTTCTTGTCAGCCAATAATTTAACCACTAAAGCGGTTTTTGCCATTTGCATTAAAGAGAACAAACCTTCTTGCATGCGCGCACCACCACTGGCGGAAAAACAAATCAGTGGATAGCCGTGGGCAATTGAGGCGTCTGCTGCTCTGGCGAATTTCTCACCAACAACAGAACCCATTGAACCGCCCATAAACTTAAATTCAAAGGCTGCAACAATCACTGGCATACCGTGCAGTAAGCCCTGTTTAACGACCAAGGCGTCCTTCTCTTTAGTTTTTTTCTGAGCGTCGCTGTAGCGGTCTTTGTATTTTTTTTGATCCTTGAACTTTAAAGGGTCTACAGATTCGATATTGGCGCCAATTTCCACTTGATGGCCTTCATCGAGGAAGCTTTTTAAACGCTCTCTGGCGGACATTCTTAAATGGTGATCGCACTGCGGGCAAACATGACTTAAGCGCTTTAATTCTTCTTTATAAAGCACGCCATTACACACGGGACACTTACTCCATAAGCCTTCAGGGATGTTCTTTTTAGCGTTTTTACCAATTGATGGTAATATTTTTTCCAACCAACTCATAGTTAATCCTGTTTAATGGCACTTGAAATTTGACGAGCCAAACTTCCGACCTTCGTCACCATTTTATCCCGATCATCGGATAATTGTTCAATAATAGAAACGATCGTACTGCCAACAATAATGGCATCTGCAGACTCACTTACTTTTTTGGCTGTCTCGGCATCTTTAATACCAAAGCCAACGCCCACCGGTAAATCGATAACTTTGCGGATGCGAGCTAGATGATGATTAACAGAATCAATGTCAATATTTCCAGCGCCGGTTACACCCTTAAGAGAAACAAAATAGACAAAACCTGAGGCAAATTCTGCGATCATTTCTAAACGCTCATCGGTCGTTGTTGGTGCAATTAAGAAGATAAGATCAATGCCAACAGCATCAAGCTCGGCTTTGAAATCTTGCGCTTCTTCAGGTGGCATATCAACCACCAAAACCCCGTCAACACCCGCTTCATATGCACGCTCAGCAAAAGCCTTATAGCCGAAAACTTCAATTGGGTTGGTGTAACCCATAAGCACTACACCAGTTGTATTGTTGTGCTCTCTAAGGCGCTCAACTAGACCAAACACATAATGCAAATTCACCCCATCTGCAACAGCACGTTCGTGTGATTTTGCAATCACTGGGCCGTCGGCCATTGGGTCCGAAAATGGCATGCCGAGTTCGATAATGTCAGCACCATTTTGCACAAGGGCAAACATCGCCGCTTCTGAGTTATCCATGCCGCCATCACCCGTAGTGATAAATGGGATAAAGGCTTTTTGGTCAGATTGCTTAAGATCGCTAAAAATTTTACTAAGTATTGACATCGGTTTTAATCAGCTGAATAAGGGCTAAATTTTATCACATAAGCACTTAAAGACAATTTATTGTCAACGCTCAAATGGGTTTTATTTTGATTGAGAATAACTGTGAACGGTGTCGACCAATACTTTCATATTATCCGGGTTAACGTCTGGGGTAATGCCGTGACCCAAATTGAATACATGGCCAGTCTTGCCCTTGAATTGATCAAGTACTTTTTTAACCTCCGCCTCCACCACTTCAGGTGTCGCGTAAAGCACCGAAGGGTCTAAATTGCCTTGCAAGGCTACTTGGCTGCCGACGCGTTTTTCCGCATCCCCAAGCTCAACTGTCCAGTCAAGGCCAAGCGCATCACAGCCAGTCGCTGCCATCTGCTCAAGCCAGGCACCACCGCCTTTAGTGAAAAGCGTTACTGGAATCTTTCTACCCTCATATTGACGATGAATGCCCGCAACAATTTTCTGCATGTATTTCAGCGAGAAGTTCTCGTAACATTCTTTGCTTAGCGAGCCGCCCCAAGTGTCAAAAATCATCACAGAATCCGCACCGGCTTCAATCTGGCCATTGAGGTAATCAATTATCGTGTCGGCAAGGACGTCCAATAATTGGTGCATGTGCTTCGGATTTTCGAACATCAGTCCTTTGACTTTAGAGAAAGTCTTGCTGGCGCCACCTTCTACCATATAAGTCGCCAGAGTCCACGGACTGCCTGTGAAGCCTATCAGTGGCACACGACCCTTTAAGTTTTTCTTAATCACTGAAACCGCGTCATTAACGTAAGCCAATTCGATGCCAACATCTGGCTTTGAAAGCTTCTCAATCGCTGCAAGCGTGGTCAATGGGCGCGTGAATTTTGGTCCCTCGCCTTCAGCGAAATAAAGACCAAGACCCATAGCATCAGGAATGGTCAAAATATCTGAAAATAGAATTGCCGCGTCTAAATCAAAACGCTCAAGTGGTTGCAACGTGACTTCGCACGCCAATTCACTATTCTTGCAAAGGCTTAGAAAGTCTCCAGCTTTTGCACGAGTTGCGCGGTATTCTGGCAAATAACGGCCCGCTTGACGCATTACCCAAATCGGCGTGCGGCTAACTTCTTTTTTTAACAGGGCGTTGATGTAGTCAAATGCCATAATATTTTCTCAGTGAAAAATGATAAAAGTGTTATTTTACTTTATGCGCCCTTCAGACACAAAAAAAGCCACAATCGTGGCCTTTTCTTAAAGCATAAAGCTTTAGATTAACGCTTGAATGCGCCGTAACGAGATTTAAACTTCTCAACACGGCCCGCAGTATCCATAATTTTTTGCTTACCTGTGTAGAACGGGTGGCAGCTTGAACACACATCTAGGTGTAATTCTTCTTTACCAGTTGTTGAACGCGTTTCGAACGCATTACCACAGCTGCATACTACTTTAATTGCTTCGTAAGCTGGATGAATGTCTGTTTGCATAGCTAATTATTTATCTTCAAATCGAAAAGAAGGGAAATTATATACTATCTCTCATTCGGGGTGTAGGTTTTAACGGTAAGCGCGTGGAGCTCACCACTCTTGATTTCTTCGCTAACCACAGCCAGCACTGCACGCTGTCTTTGCAACAATGACATGCCTTCAAAAATTGGTGAGACAACGATGGTTGAACAGTTGCAACCATCACCTTCCATCGTTACTTGTGAGTCTTCAATGCCCGCTTCTAATTTTTGTTGTATTTCTTCGATTGTCATAACTAAACCCTTTGATTTTTAAGCGCCAATAAACGCACCTTTAAGTGCGAAGAAAAATAAGATAGACATTAAAGCGCCCGCCGGCAATGTCACAATCCATGATAAGAAAATTTTGTTAATCACTCGAGTATCCAGGGCAGCCATGCCTCGCGCAAGACCTACACCAAGTACTGCACCCACCAACACTTGCGTTGTTGAGACGGGCAAACCCGTACCCGAAGCGATGACAACCGTTGCCGCTGCAGCGAGTGTCGCCGCAAAACCGCGAGAAGGTGTTAATTGGGTGATTCCTGTACCAATCGTGGCAATGACTTTATGCCCGTAAGTAACCAGGCCGAGAACAATACCAGCACCACCTACCAACAATACCCAAGCAGGCAAACCACTCTTGGCACCAATGATGCCGCCAGACTCAATCACACCATAGATTGCCGCCAATGGACCAATCGCATTAGCCACGTCGTTAGAGCCATGAGCAAATGCCATTGCAGCTGCTGTAATGACCATCAACACACTAAAGACTCTTTCCATCGAGGTAAAGTAAAAGTCTTTGTTTTCTTCAGGATCAAGGCGAATACCTCGAATCCACCAAGCACCAACAACGGCAACGAGTGCACCAAAGCCGAAAGCAAGCATATAGCTGGTTGAAGTATCAAGCTCCAAGCCGATATGCTTTAAGCCTTTAAAGATAGTCACTAGGGAAATAACAAACCCCACCAAAAACATATAAAACGGCACATACCTCTTAGCATTGTCAAAAGGATTTTCAGTATCAATAATTAAATTCTGCAGACTTCTAAAAAGCATAAAGGCGATGGTTCCAGCCAAGATTGGTGAAATTATCCAGCTCATCGCAATCGTGCCTACTTTGCCCCAAGCAACAGCATCGACGCCAACACCTACCGCACCAAAACCGACAATAGCGCCAACAATTGAGTGCGTGGTTGACACTGGCCAACCTAGAGAGGAGGCTATCATCAACCAGAAGCCGGCAGCAAGCAGTGAGGCCAACATGCCGTAAACCAACAAATGTGGATCGTCGGCAAAAAGCGTCGCATCTAAAATACCTTTGCGAATCGTTGCCGTGACTTCTCCACCAGCAAGAATCGCTCCCGCAAACTCAAATATAACCGCAATAATAATGGCTTGCTTGATGGTGATAGCGCCAGAACCTACTGACGTACCCATCGCATTAGCAACATCATTAGCGCCAACACCCCAGGCCATAAACAGACCAAAAGCAACCGCCATAAACAACAATAGATCGCCGTAATTTGCAATAATTTCCATTTCGACCCCCTATTATTTAGCTAGCATGATTTCTAAACGCGAACCCACTTTTTGGGCTGCATCAGCTGTTTCGCCCAGCCATTCAATGGCTCGATAGTAAAACATAACGTCCACGGGGGGCAATGTCGCCTCTAAGGCAAATAGTTGGGTGCGAACTAAGTGTTGTGCTGTATCGGAGTCATGCTCTAAAGCATTGATTTTAGATACTATGATATCCACTTTTTTACGCTCACGACTACCAAAAGCGGTTTCTAGCAACTCATCCAGCTCATTAATCGCCTCAAGAGCGGCATCCGAAGTGTTGATGCAAACAGCAACCAAGTCTAGAAAGCCTGGTGCAATTTCTGCTGGAAAAACCATCTTACGTGTCATCATTAATCCTGCAAGATCTTTGGTAATATTAGCAATAGAATCTTGAATCAACAGTAGGTCAAGGAGATCACGGCGAGAAAAAGGCATCATAAAAGTGCTCGGCAAATTCATGCGTAATTTTTTCTTCAGTTCGTCGGCCTTGTTTTCTTTTTTAACAATTGAGCTGCGAGATGTTTCTGCCTTTTTCCAATTCTCCACACTAGCGGCTTTGGAAAAGGTCGAAAACTCTTTAAGACACATATGCACTTGCCTCATATGTTGCTGTAATGGATTAATTGGAGATTTTCCAAATAAACCCGAAATATCATTTCTAGCCATTAATACCAGCTCCAGAATTCATTAATAGTAGTTGCGTATTTTAATGTCTGTAAAGCAACTTGCAACAAAAAAGCAAAAAAAAACTACATTAACGCACTTCGCACGTAAGGTAGCAATTTTACTTTAAGCTAATTAAAGCCTAATCTATCCCCGAGTTAGGCCTCTGCACAAAAATCTCACCATTAACCAAACTCAACAGAATCAATAAGGTGAGAGTAAAAAGAGTATTTCGAATTAAATAAATTTATTTAGGGTGTAATAAATCTATCTTTATGCCACTAACTAAGTAAATTCAAAAAGGAACAAATGATGATGGGAAGTGCGGCGCAATATGGGTAGTGATTTTTATACAACATCTATATTGCCTTACGCTGCAATTATTATTAAGATTTGTCGGGCATATACCAATAATCAACAAGACTTTGAAGATTATTATCAGGAAGTTTGCCTACAGATTTGGCGCAGTAAGGATAATTTTAAACAGCAATCTGAATGGTCAACATGGATTTATAGATTGTCTCTAAACGTTTGCCTAACCTATTTGAAGAAGGCAAAAAATAGTCAGCAACACTTTGTTTCTGATAGTTTGCCCGAAGAGTTAATAGCAGACAGTCAGAATTTTGAAGAGCAATCAATCGATCAACTGTACCTTGCTATTAGGCAGCTGTCAGAAATTGACCGCGGGGTAATATTACTTTACTTGGAAGAAAAACCTTACCAAGAAATCGCTGCAATAATAGGCTCAAACGCCAACAACATTGGCGTTCGAATTAAACGAATTAAACAAAGACTCAATAAAATATTGAATATTAAGGAAAACTAAATGAACAATTCAATTGAAGAAATTTGGAAAAAAGGCTTTATCAGCGACGATGCACTTGTTGCCCCAAAACTGAATGACTTGTATAACAAAAAATCAAAAAATATCGTTGATAAATTTGAAGTGGTTTTTAAGTGGAATTTAATCGGCTTACTTGTATTTGCTGTAGTAGTTTTAGTGGTTTCAAGTATTCAAGGAGTTCCTTATTTAGGCTTGTTTATTTCAGCCATGTTAATGTCCTTAGTGATTCGTGGCAGAAAAGAACAGGCCAGCCTAAAGTTACTTGATAAAAGTGGTAGCAGCTATCAATACCTAAAATCATTTGATGATTGGTTAAAACAGATGATGATAGGCTATGGCAAACTATATAGCTTTTTTTATCCTGCTTTATTTTTATCGATAGCAACTCAAATTCGTAACACAGAATTTGGACAATTAGCAATCAACGGCTTTGTTAACGAGTATCCAGATACAGTCATGCTATTTGCTACGCCACTTTATCTGCTGCTAGCCGTGGCTGTGATCGCAAGTTTACTATTATATTTTTCTGGCGTCTTGTACCGAATAGATTTTAATTCACTATATGGACGCATGCTAACCAAGTTGGAAGACCTTATCAGTGATATGGAAGAGTTGAGGTGCTAGGCATTTTAGCGGCAGCTATTGCCGTTGCAAAATATCAATACTTTTTTCACTCAGCATCCTTCTGTCTGTCTGAGTGAATCAACTTAACATAGACCAGCGCTGCCAACAAAGCACCCAATATTGTTGCCACAACATAGAGCCATAAGTGCTCAAAATGACCGCTCACTATCGCAGGACCAATACTGCGTGCAGGATTCATGCTGGCGCCAGTAATTGGACCGGCAAACATAGCTTCCAAGCCAACAGTAAAGCCAATCGCAATGCCGGCAAAATCCTTAATGGCCTTGCCGTGAACGGCTGAAGCACTGATGACCAGCATTAATATAAAGGCAAGCAAAAACTCAAACCAAAAAGACTGCGCCACCGAGCCATGTGGCAGTGTTGCGCCAAGATAACTCACCTCTGAGAGCTGGTTAAAGTCTTCTTGCAGTAGATAAAAAAGTGTAATACTTGCGGCAATAGCGCCGAGTATTTGAGCGCTGATATAGGGCAAAACACGCTTACGATCAAACTCACCCATCGAATAAAAGGCAATGGTTACCGCGGGATTAAAATGCGCACCAGAAACGTGAGCAAAACTATAAATCAACGCCACAATGACAAAGCCAAAAGTCAATGCCACACCTGCATGCCCTAATGCCCCAGTAATGTCATTAATCATTACCGCACCACTGCCTGCAAAAACCAAAATAAAGGTGCCAATGAATTCAGCTGTCAATTTATTACGCATTTAGCCTCTGTTTAGAATTAAGGGGTAACATTGCTTTTTTAGTGGCAATCGTCTTTCAATAAACGAGAATTTTACCTTAGGCATTTAATTATAATGCCTTGCAAAATGAACCAAAATTATTTATGCCAACAATAAATGCGATTATTTTGGCTGCCGGCGAAGGCAGCAGAATGAAATCAAACACACCTAAAGTTCTACAGCAACTCTCAGACAAAACTCTTTTGCGCCACGTTATCGATGCAGCGCTTCCTCTAGGCGCCAATCTAAATATTGTCATTGGCCATGGGGCAGAATTGGTTAAAAATGCCATTGAAAATCAAGGTGTTAACTGGGTTATACAAAAAGAACAGCTGGGTACGGGTCACGCCGTGCAACAAGTAATGCCAGATATTGATGACGATTCTGTTTGTCTTATACTCTATGGTGATGTACCTTTTATTCAGAGTGCCACACTGAGCGCACTGCTTAGCAAAGCCATAGAGACAGGTTTTGCACTATTGAGCGTTGTGCTCGCAAATCCTTTTGGCTATGGTCGCATTAAAAGGAATGCAGAGGGTCAAATTGTTGCCATTGTTGAGCAAAAAGATGCCAACAAAAGCGAACTAGAAATTAACGAAATCAACACCGGCATTATGGCTGTTAAAGCCTCACTTCTCAGGGGATATCTAGACAATCTCAAGCCAAACAACTCTCAAGGCGAGTTGTATTTAACCGATATTGTTGAGATGGCGAATGCGAATAATGTTACTATTTCATCTTGTATTTGCGATCATGCGGCAGAAGTAATGGGTATTAATGACAAAAATCAACTGGCAGAATTAGAAAGGCTTGTACAACAAAAACAGGTGGATGAATTCATGGCCAATGGCCTTGGTGTAAAAGACCCTGCTCGTTTTGATTGCCGCGGAACACTGAGTTTTGGTAAAGACTGCGTCATTGATATTAATGTCGTCTTTGAAGGGGATAACGAATTAGGTGATAATGTCACAATTTCTCCGAACTGTATTATAAAAAACTCTAAAATCGGCGATAATTCAGAAATCAAAGCAAATTCAATGATTGAAGACTCCACCATTGGCAGTAACACAGCCATCGGTCCTTTTGCCCGGCTTCGCCCAGAAAGTCATATTGGCAACAACGCCAAAATAGGTAATTTCGTAGAAGTTAAAAAATCAACCATTGGCAACACCTCTAAAGTATCTCATCTGAGCTATGTGGGAGACAGCGCCCTTGGCGAAGGTGTTAATGTCGGCGCTGGCGTTATTACTTGCAATTATGACGGTGTTAACAAACACCAGACCATTATCAAAGACGGTGCCTTTATCGGCTCAAACACCCAACTCATTGCGCCTGTTACTATAGGGAAAAACGCAACAATTGGTGCGGGATCAACAATTAATCGAGACGCGCCTGATGAAAAGTTGACGCTTAGTCGCAATAAGCAAGCAACCCTCAGTGGCTGGAAGCGCCCCACTAAAAAATAACTTTTTTACTAAAGGCGAGTCTCTAGCCAGTCTTGTATATCTTGGAAAACTTTGTCTCGCCTAGCTTTTGGCTCGTTAAACACTTCATGGTAATAATCTTTGTACACTTTTATGGCTTTATCGCTAGAACCAACCGTGTCATGCAGTAGCTGTGCGCCCGCCGGATCGACGGTCGCATCCGCTCCGCCTTGGACAATTAACAGTGGTAAAGTTATTTGACGTGCATGATCCGTCACATACTTTATGACAGTAAACATTGCGGCCAACATTCCTGCAGTGACCTTTCCTGGGTGCACTAATGGATCGCTCACATAACCCTCAACCTCTTTCGGATCGGTACTCATCACATCAGATTCCAATTGCTTTACACCTAGCTTTGGCACAATGGCCGAAACCAAGTTTAGGATAAAAAGAAGTAATGGAGAAGGATGATCTACCACTTTAAT
>DUCF01000021.1 GCA_012959965.1 Candidatus Thioglobus sp.
GATATTAACAATGCGTTCGTTTGGACGCTCTATGATGCACGCGATTGAAGTATCGATTGAGAACGTTTTGTAAGATCGACTCAGACCTTTGGGTCAAAAAAAAAGCCCCGGCACAGTTCGGGGTTTTTTTTTAAAAAAAGACCTTGCGAGGGCTTCTTTTAACTTTTTACATAGTGACTTAGGTAATTAACACTGACGTCATCCTCAAGTTTGTAGATTTTAGTAATCGGGTTGTAGGTCATGCCAATCATTGATTGAATCGATAAGTCGCAATGTCTGGCCCAGCCGTCAATCTCGCTTGGCTTAATAAACTTCTCGTAATCATGCGTACCTTTCGGCAACAAGTTTAGAATGTACTCGGCACCAACAATAGCAAAGAGGTACGATTTTGGATTGCGATTAATGGTTGAGAAAAACACCTCGCCCTGAGGTTTTACAAGTGCTGAACAAGCATTCACAATCGAGCTTGGATCGGGAACATGCTCTAGCATCTCTAGACAGGTAACAACATCAAAAGACTCTGGCTCGTTTTCTGCCAATTCTTCGACAGGAATCATTTGGTAAGTGACATCCAGGCCTGATTCCAGTAAATGTAATTTAGCCACTTCAAGGCTCGCCTCGGCAAGGTCTATACCAACAACTTCGGCACCCTCTAAAGCTAACGCTTCTGCAAGAATGCCACCACCACAGCCAACATCAAGAATACGTTTTCCCTTAAGCGAACCACCACAGTGTTCTTTAATGTAGTTCAAGCGCAGTGGATTGATGTCATGCAGTGGTTTGAACTCAGAGTTTTTATCCCACCAGCGCGCAGCCAATGAGGCAAATTTTTCGACTTCATCGTAATCAACGTTTATCATAATGCTTTAATAGTCTCCAGTACCTCTTCCGCGTGTCCTTTAACCCTGACATTTTCCCAATGTTTAAGGGTATTACCCTCGGGGCTGACAATAAACGTTGAGCGAACAATGCCCATGTATTCTTTACCGTATAGCTTTTTCAACTGAATAACGGCAAATTGATTGCAAAGCACTTCGTCAGGGTCGGAAATAAGATCAAAGTTAAAATCGTATTTACAGATAAACTTGTTGTGAGAGGCGATTGACTCTCTGGAGACGCCGTAAACAACGCTATTGTGGTCAATAAACTGTTGGTTAAGGCGAGTAAAGTCTTGACCTTCGGTGGTACAACCTGGGGTATCGTCTTTTGGGTAAAAATAAAGCACAATATTGCGCCCTTGGTCGTCTGGAATTTGCACCTCAAGATCGCTTGTGGCGATACAGGTAATTGGCTTCACTTTATTCATTGACTGTATAATGTCTCGTTGCTAATCTTAAAGACTCATTTTATCATCGATATGCAAAATATCCGAAATTTTTCTATCATTGCTCACATTGATCACGGTAAATCAACGATTGCCGATCGCTTTATTCAGCATTGCGGCGGCTTAAGTGATCGCGAGATGTCGTCCCAAGTTTTGGACTCGATGGATATTGAGAAAGAGCGTGGCATAACCATTAAATCACAAAGTGTGACGTTGGATTATCATGCCAAAAATGGTGAAACCTACCAACTGAATTTTATTGACACCCCCGGACACGTGGATTTTTCTTATGAAGTCTCTCGTTCGTTATCAGCCTGTGAAGGCGCGTTACTCATTGTTGATGCTTCTCAAGGTGTGGAGGCGCAAACAGTAGCAAACTGTTACACAGCTCTTGATCAGGGTCTTGAAGTTGTTGCGGTGCTTAACAAAATTGACCTTCCAGCTGCTGAGCCTGAAAGGGTGGTTGATGAAATTGAAGATGTTATTGGTGTTGAGGCTCATGACGCCGTTCATGCAAGCGCCAAGTCCGGTATTGGTATTGAGGATATTCTAGAACAAATTGTTGAAAAAATCCCCGCACCAGTTGGCACAATTGACGCACCAATCAAGGCATTAATTATTGATTCTTGGTTTGATAATTATTTGGGTGTGGTGTCCCTGATTCGCGTTATTGATGGTGAAATTCGCTCTAAAACTAAAATCAAAATATTTTCCAACGGTAATGAGCACTCGGTGGATGAAGTTGGTGTTTTTACCCCGAAACGAACCAAAACAGAAAGCCTTAAAGCCGGTGAAGTGGGCTTCTTGATTGCCAATATTAAAAACATTGATGGCGCCCCTGTGGGTGATACCATTACCAGTAGTAAAAATCCGGCTACCGAGGCGCTTGAGGGTTTTAAGCCGGTACAGCCACGAGTATTTGCAGGTCTTTTTCCAACTTCTGGCGAGGATTATGAAAAATTTAGAGATGCGTTAGCAAAGTTGCGACTCAATGATGCTGCGCTGCAGTATGAGCCTGAGAATTCCGATGCGCTGGGTTTTGGTTTTCGTATTGGCTTTTTGGGCTTGCTACACATGGAGATTGTGCAGGAGCGTTTGGAGCGCGAATACGACTTAGATCTAATTACCACAGCACCAACAGTGATTTATGAAATTGTTGACACTAAAGGTAACATCCATCGAGTAGATAGCCCATCCAAACTGCCAAACATTCAAGGTATTGCAGAATTTAGAGAACCAATTATTACCGCCAATATTTTGGTGACGAATGAATATGTTGGGCCAGTGATTAGTCTTTGTGTAGACAAACGTGGTGTGCAAAAGAACATTCAGTACATGGGTCGTCAAGTTTCTATTGTTTATGAGTTGCCACTGAATGAAGTGGTGCTTGACTTCTTTGATCGCTTAAAGTCTGTTTCGCGCGGTTTTGCGTCAATGGATTATCATTTTGAACGCTATCAACCCTCCGATTTAATTCGTTTGGACATCCTCATTAATGATGAGCCGGTCGACGCCTTGGCGTTAATTATTCATCGTGATAATTCGGTGTATAAGGGTCGTGAGATTGCTGTGAAAATGAAAGAGCTTATTCCCAGGCAAATGTTTGATGTTGCTATTCAGGCTTGTATTGGCTCAAAAATCATCTCGCGAACCAACGTTAAAGCGTTGCGAAAAAACGTAACAGCTAAATGTTACGGTGGTGATATCTCGAGAAAACGCAAACTACTAGAGAAACAAAAGAAAGGTAAAAAACGGATGCGTTCTATTGGTCGAGTGGATATTCCGCAAGAAGCGTTTCTAGCAGTCCTTCACATCGACTAACACCTGTGAGTTGGTTGTTAGCTCAAGCTAACATTTATTACTTTAAGCGAGTAATCGCTCTAAAACAAACTTAGTCCCAAAGTAGGCCAAAACAAGCACTGCAAAGCCGATTTGTGTGGCTAATGTGGCGATTTTTCCGCGCCAGCCGAATATTTTGTGACCAATCACTAAGCCAACAAAAACTGCCCATGCAATGAGCGACAAAAGTGTTTTTGCAGTGAGCGCTTGAGTGAAGAAATCATCGATAAATAGAAAGCCGGAAGCGAGCGATAAGGTTAGTAAAAAGCAGCCCATTTTTAAGGTTTGGAATAAAAAATCTTCCATTGTTTGTAGCGGTGGCAATTTGTTAATAAAGCTATTAATTTGGTGTTCGTGTAGAAGTTTCTCTTGAATGTTTAACAGTACCGATTGACAAACGGCAATCGCCAAAAGGGCATAGGCACTAATTGAAAGGAAAACGTGCACCGCTATAGAGACTTCAAGTAGTTTGTTTTGCGTGTCAGGGAAAGCCAGCGAGAAAAGCAAGGCGATTGCCGCAAGTGGGTAAACAATAATACCGAGCGCATGAATTGGTTTTCTGAACGATGTCGCAAATAATAGCGCAGCAACTACCCAGGCAACAAATGAAACACTGCTAGCAAGACCAAAGAAGACGCCCTCGGCTTGCAATAAGTCACCCAACAAATAGGCGTGCGAAGCGCAAGCCAATAACAGTAGAATATTAACCAATGTTTTGTGTTGATGTGTCTCACTTTCTTGTGTGAAATAGCGGGTTAGAAGCAGCGCCACAAGTAGGTATGCAACAAATGGAATGATGGTCAAAAGGGGCATCAATTACTATCAATAATGCAAAAGCTATATAATACGATATTTTGTCCAATAAGAACATAATGTTTGATAATTTAAGCGATCGGCTCTCCAATAGTTTCAAGGCTTTACAGGGTAAAAATAAGCTTTCTGAAGCCAATATTAAGGACGCAATTCGTGAAGTGAGGCGCTCGTTGTTAGAGGCTGATGTTGCCCTTGAAGTCATCAAGATCTTTATTGAGAAAGTGCAAACAAAAGCACTTGGCTTTAAAGTTGGCGAAGGCTTAAACCCATCTCAGGCTTTTATTAAATTGGTTGAAACGGAACTCACTCAGATTATTGGCGGTGAGAACGAATCTCTCAACTTAGCGACTCAAGCCCCTGCAGTGGTGATGGTAGCCGGCCTACAAGGTGCGGGTAAAACAACCTCGATTGCCAAATTAGCGCGCTTTTTAAAAGAGCGTGAAAAGAAAAAAGTATTGGTGGTTAGTGCTGACGTTTATCGACCGGCCGCGATTGAGCAATTAAAAATTCTTGCTGAACAAGTTGACGTTGATTTTTTCCCGTCCAGTATTAGTGACAAGCCAGAGAAAATTGTTGCTGAGGCGAAAAAACACGCGCAAAGACAATTCCACGATGTGTTGTTGGTAGATACCGCAGGTCGTTTGCACGTTGACGAGCAGATGATGGCTGAGATTCAGGCCTTGCAGAAAACAGTCAATCCAATTGAAACCCTGTTTGTTGTGGACTCGATGACGGGTCAAGATGCCGCTCATACAGCCAAAGCCTTTGCCGATGCACTACCTTTAACGGGTGTTATCCTTACCAAGACCGACGGTGATGCCCGCGGTGGTGCGGCACTTTCGGTTAGGCACATTACCGGCAAACCAATTAAGTTTCTTGGCGTTGGTGAAAAAACCGATGCGCTAGAGCCGTTCCATCCAGATCGAATCGTTTCACGATTACTCGGTATGGGTGATGTTCTCTCACTGGTTGAAGAGATCTCTCGCAAGGTTGATCAGAAGAAGGCGATGAAAAGTGCGCAAAAAATCATCAAAGGTCGTTTTGATCTTGGTGACATGCGCGACCAACTCCTTCAAATGCAACAGATGGGTGGTATGAGCGCTTTAATGGATAAGTTGCCAGGCATGGGTAACCTACCTCAAAGTGTCAAAAATCAGGTGATTGGTGACAGTGAAAGCACTTTCATGGTGGCTATTATTAATTCAATGACGGTCAAAGAAAGAACCCACATTAATCTCATTAAAGGCTCTCGTAAAAAGCGCATTGCTAACGGCTCCGGCACTAGTGTTCAACAGGTTAACAAGCTACTAAAGCAGTTCGAAAAGATGCAGAAAGGCATGAAGAAGATGGGTGGTGGCAAGATGAAAAAAATGATGGAGCAAATGGGTCAGATGCAAGGCGAAGGTGGTATGCCTGATTTTTCAAAAATGGGTGGCGGCTTACCAGGCCTAGGCAGTAAGAAGTCTCCTTTTTAATTGACTAAATACTCAAATAACAAAAAAACCAATATTAAAGATTCAAATAAATCATTTCTGAAAGATTACACGCTGGAATTATTCATATAAAATTTCCGAAATCAGCAAATCGTTGTTGGTGACAATGCGATTTATTTCACAAGGAGAAAAAATGAAACTTAAAATGCGCCTATTGGCAATTTTATTGGTCGGCCTATTTTCAATTCAGCCAACTTTCGCGTCAGAAGACACTGTTCAGTTTACTTTAGAGATTGTTGCACAAGACCAAATCACTCTTACATCAGTTACTCAAGCCGCCAAGGGTTTGAATGCAATTGAAGCGATTAACCAAGTGATCATTATGGGCATTAAAGACACTGATTGGGGTCCTATGATTGTTTCTCTAGGTGGTGTTGAAGCGGTGGGTAATACTTACTGGGCGCTATTCGTTAATGGTGAGATGTCAATGGTTGGCGCACAAGATGTTATCCTTGATACTGACACTATCATCCGCTTGATTCTTACTGCGTTCTAGAGTAATATTAATCTATCTAAACATTAAAGGGGAGTTGTTATGCATACACAAGAACATAAGTTAAATTCAGGGTTTACCTATTTAGTTATTTTGGCGGTGTTAATTGCCTTAGGCGTTGCTGGTCGATTACTACCACATCCACCAAACTTTACACCAATGGCTGCGATTGCATTGTTTGCCGGTTTTATTTTTATGAAGAGATACATGGCGATTGTTGCAGTTGTTGCGGCAATGCTGCTAACCGACTACTTTGCTTTTGGCTATCTTTCGCCTGACTGGTTTGCTTCAAAATCAATGATAGTTGTCTACTTGGCATTGTTATTCCCCGTGGTCTTTAGAGGATTTTTGCAAAAGAAATTGGGTGTTTTTAGAATTGCTGGCGCAGCTCTTGCGAGTTCAACGGTGTTCTTTGTTGCAACCAACCTTGCAGTATGGGCTTTCTCACCGATGTATGAGAAAACATTTGCTGGTTTGGTGCTTTGTTACACAATGGCAATTCCGTTTTTCCAACATACGATTGCTGGCGACATGATGTGGTCTGGTGTTATTTTTGGCTCTTACTTTGCTCTTCGTCATTTTTCAAAGTTACGTGTTTTGACAGAAAAGAACGACGTGTTATATAGTGCTAACTAAGATATTCGAAGTCAATTAAGGTGAAAAATCCCTCGCAATGTCGAGGGATTTTTTTTTGTCCGCCAGCTTGTTATCACTGTATGATTTGCGACAATTAATAAAGACTTTACACACCAATGTCAGACCATTTAAAAGGAATCTTGATTACCGTATTAGCAGTGGTTATATTAAGCCCTGATTCGATTTTGATTCGCATGGCGGATGCCAACGATGGCTGGACTTTGGTTTTTTGGCGCGGCTTTTCTTACGCTATTGGTGTCGGTTTTATTCTTCTAATAATGCACGGCTCCAAGACGCCAGCTATGTGTCGCAATATTGGCAAAGGGGGTCTTTGGATAGGTTTGCTTTCTGGTGTTTGTACAGCCACTTTTGTTTTTGCTATTCAGCACACCTCTATAGCAAACACTCTTGTGATAATCAGTACTGCTCCGGTGATGATTGCAATAGTTGCCTGGATAATGCTAAAAGAAAAAGCAAGCTTGGTTACTATTGCTTCAATGGTTCTGGTTTTTATTGGTATTTATATCGTCATGAGTGGCAATTTTGGTGGTTCGAACCTTAAGGGTGATCTGTTTGCCCTTCTTACTTCTATGCTAATGGGTGTGACATTTACGTTAACCAGGAAGTACAAGGCCATCAATATGATTCCTACTAATATTGTTGGCGGTGTTGTGGCAGCTATGATTGCATCTCTGGCTGCAGAAACACTGTATTTGCCAGCAGAAGCGATGATATATATACTCACCAGCGGCGTTATTCTCTCAGTTTCTTTTAGTATGATTGTTATTGCCCCGCGTTACATGCCGGCGGCAGAAGTTGGGATGATCATGCCTTTAGAGACGGTTCTAGGCTCACTAATCGCTTGGCTTGTACTCAGTGAAGTGCCATCAAGTAATGCTTTGATTGGCGGTGCAATTGTCATTCTAACGCTGCTCTTGCACTCTTGGTATAGCGCTCACTTCGCAAAAAATAATTCCTAAATTATAAATTTCTTATTGAGATTTGTTAATTTCTCGATAACTGTTATTTGATTTTTTTGTGATATGGAGGACAACAGTCCGATAGAATATGTTCTCAGTTATTTAAACGCCGAACGCTCCTAATTCGGTCCTAATCATTATTTAATTTCAAATTAAGGGGTTATTATGAGAAAAGAATTACCACGTGAATCCAAATTAGCTAGTCGTCATAGAGAGCTTGGCTCTGACCTTGAAGACTGGAACGGCATGGGTACTGCTTGGTCGTATGACAGTAATGCCGATGATGAGCATAATGCTGTTCGAGAGGGTGTGGGGATGTTTGATATGTCCCCACTGAAGAAGGTGCATATTCGTGGTGCCGATTCTGCGGTCGTTGTTGATCATTTGATTACTCGAAAAATGGAACAAATTTATACGGGAAAATCTGCTTACGGCGCCGTTCTTAATGAAGAGGGTGGCGTTTGCGATGATGCGATTATTGCCAATAATGGCGATGAGTATTTGCTGGTTCATGGTACAGGCGAAAGCATGGAAATGTTGCAGGATTCAGCTCAAGGCAAGAATGTTGATATTGAGTTTGATGATGACATGCACGATATCTCAGTTCAAGGTCCCAAGTCAGTGTTATTGTTGAATGCGCACATGCCAATTAACCTATCTTCTTTGGATTATTTTCACCAGCAAAAGACGGAAATTTTTGGTCATCCATGTACAATTTCTCGCACTGGCTACACAGGAGAGCGTGGATATGAAATTTTTGTTGGCGCAGATAACGTTTGTGATGTTTGGGACAACCTTGTAGGCGAAGGTGTGGTGCCATGTTCATTCGATTCATTGGATAAAGTTCGTGTTGAAGCGGCATTGTTGTTCTTTGGTTACGATATGACAGCGGACCACTCGCCTTGGGAAGTTGGCCTAGGTTGGTCAGTTTGTCACACAAAGGGCAACTTCCGCGGCAAAGAGGCTGTGTTTGCCCGCAAAGATAATGAGCGCTTTGTTATGGTCGGCCTTGTGGTCGACCTTGGTGAGAGTCTTGCTGGTGGTGAAACGCTATCAGTTGATGGTCAAGCTGTTGGTGTTGTTAATAGCCCTGTATGGTCAGAACGTCTGCAAAAATCTATCGCACTTGTTCATATCCAGAAGGAATTTTCTAAGCCGGGCATCAAGGTGTTTGTTTCTGGTGACGGCGTAGAGTGTGCTGGTGAAATTTCTGCAGTGCCGTTCTACGACCCAAGCAAGTCAAATACCCACGCCTAATTAGAGTTTTCTTGCTTTAAAGCACCCGCTGAGAGTTCTACTTTTGGTGGGTGTTTTTGTTTCAAAATTGTCCGGTTTTATAGGGAAAATTGGCGAGTATAATGCCGATTAATTTACATCTAAACACATAATATAAATGGAAAGAAAAGCACTTAGATCTGACTTTTTAATGCTCATCGCAGCAGCGATTTGGGGTTTTGCATTTGTTGCCCAAAGAGTTGGAATGGAGACCATGGGTCCGCATTTTTTCAACACCATTAGATTTTTCATTGGTGCATTAGCTTTGGCACCCGTCGTTTGGTTTTTTTCAAAGAAGCCTAAGAAATCAGATAAGGTTGACGTTTCTACTAAGAAGCTGTTAATTGCAGGCTCTTTGGCTGGGCTCTTGCTTTTTGGTGGCGCCGCATTCCAGCAAGTGGGCATCCAATACACTACAGCTGGTAAGGCTGGCTTCATCACTGGTCTCTACATTTTCTTTGTGCCGTTAATTGGTTTGTTTTTTGGACAAAGAACAGGCTCTGGTACGTGGCTTGGAGCCACGATGGCGCTTGCAGGTCTTTACTTATTGAGCTTCTCTAATGGTTTGAGTTTGAATTTTGAAAATTCTTTAGAGTTGAAGGGTGATCTCTTAGAGCTGGTGTGCGCTGTTTTCTTTGCGGGTCATGTGTTGATTATTGGCTACTTGGCTAAAAAAATAGATCCTATTAAGCTGTCTATTGTTCAGTTCTTTGTGGCGGGTGTTTTGAGTTTATTGGTCGCTGTTTCACTAGAATTAATAACTTGGGATATGATTACAGCCACGGCAATCCCTTTGCTTTATGCTGGCGTGATGTCAACAGGTGTGGCCTACACATTGCAAGTGGTTGCCCAGCAGCATGCACATTCATCCCATGCAGCCATTATTCTTAGCCTTGAGGGTGCGTTTGCCTTACTGGGTGGTTGGTTGTTACTAGACGAACAACTACCCGCCAGAGGTCTTCTTGGTTGTGGGCTGATGTTGACGGGTATGTTGTTGTCACAGATGATGCCAAAAATAGGATTTTCTCCGGCAAAGTCTTAATTACCCCCTTACGGCAGTTATACTTAATTTCCTTTTAAGACAAAGGTTTAAGTTATGGCAAAAAGTAAAGAAAACTACCTCCCAATCCCTTTGCCAGATCGCCTTGATCTCAGTGATGAGGAGGCATTACAAGCCGCAGTTTCATTCTCGCAACTTATGGCTAAGCGTCATACTGTGCGCCATTTTTCGGATCGAACGGTCGACTTATCCGTGATTAAGTCCTGTGTTCGTGCTGCAGGCTTCTCGCCCAGTGGTGCTAATCAACAACCTTGGCACTTTGTTGCTATTTCAAATTCAAAAATTAAGCAAAGAATCCGTCAAGCAGCCGAAGTTGAAGAGCAGAATTTTTATGCAGGAAAGGGTGGTGATGAGTGGATTAATGCTCTTGAGCCGATTGGCACAGACGCAACAAAAGAACATCTAGAAAAAGCACCCTGGCTTATTGTAATTTTTGCTGAACGTTATAGTGTTGATGACGATGGTGAAAAGGTTAAACATTACTACGTCACTGAAAGTGTTGGTATTGCCGTGGGTGTTTTGATTACTGCGCTTCATCAATCAGGCTTGGTATCTTTGACTCACACTCCTAATCCAATGCGTTTTTTAAGTGAAATATGTGATAGGCCAGAGTCGAATCGAGCGGTGATGATTCTTGCCGTTGGCCACCCCTCTAAAGATGCTACTGTACCTGCTGCCGCAAAGAAGAAGAAGCCATTGAAGGAAATTCTAACGATTTTATTGGACTAGCTTATTGACTTATAATGGCTAGTGACAATTACTCAGTCCATTTATGCAGAACATTATTGAAATCAAAAATGCCACCCTGTTTCAGGGCTCTACTAAGGTTTTTGATCGTTTAAACCTTGAGATTAGCAGTGCATACAATACTGCAATACTGGGCCCCAATGGCGCAGGTAAAACCACTTTACTAAAATTGATTAATCGTGATTTTTATCCTGTGGTTGCTAAACATAGTTTCGTTAAGCTGTTTGCTAAGGAGCGTTGGGACGTACAAGAGCTACGCTCTCGTCTTGGTATTGTGTCTCAATCTTTGCAGCAAAACTACTCTGGCGATACGATTGGCCTCTATGTACTTTTATCGGGTTTTTATGCCAGTGATGGTATTTGGCAACATCAGCATTTTGATGAGATAAAAATCCAGCGTGCACAGCAGGTTGCACAGCAACTTGGTATTGAGCATCTGCAGGATCGAGAATTTTCATCAATGTCAACGGGCGAGCAGCGTCGATTTCTATTGGGTCGTGCTTTGGTGCATAATCCACCAGTATTGGTACTGGATGAGCCTACCAGTGGTCTTGATATAAGCGCTTGCTTTCAGTATTTAGAAACGATTCGAGGATTGACGAGTATGGGTAAAAAGCTGATTCTTGTGACCCACCATATACATGAAATTCCGCCGGAAGTTGAGCGAGTGATTTTTTTAAAAGAGGGAAAAATTGTAGAGGATGACACCAAAAAAAATCTTCTAACAAGTGATAAACTATCAAGGTTGTTTGATATTCCCATCAAAATTATTGAGGAAAATGGCTATTATCAGGCAGTTCCAGATATTCTATAAGCCCTAAGGAGAAAGTATGAGCGATCCAAATAACACACCTATTCAACCTATCAGTGGTACTGTCGTGCCACGTTTTGCCGGTCCTTCCACCTTTGCCAGGTTGCCTGAACTGCGTGACGTCAGCCATTGTGATGTGGCCATTGTTGGTATTCCATTTGATGCAGGAACCAGTTATCGGCCTGGCGCTAGATTTGGGCCACAGGCTATTCGACAAGCCTCAAGACATCTCCGTACTCAGTATCACCCTGCTTATGACACCGAACCTTTTGCTGAGCAACAAGTTGCTGATGCTGGAGATATTGCTTGCAATCCCTACAATATTGAAAAAGCAGTAGTCGAAATCCAAACCGCAGCAATAGACTTGTTGGGCAAAGTAGACACGATCATTAGTCTAGGTGGAGACCACACGATTGCTTTACCACTGCTCCGCGCGGTTAATCATTATCATGGCCCGGTTGCCCTTGTTCATTTTGATGCGCATTTAGACACGTGGGATACCTATTATGGCGCCCCATATACTCACGGCACACCATTCCGCCGAGCTGCAGAGGAAAAACTATTCCTAGAAAGCGCTTCAATGCACGTTGGCATTCGAGGGCCCTTGTATAGCCGAGACGATCTAAAAAATGACGAGGAATTAGGTTTTAAAGTCATTCATTGTGATGAGTTCCAAGATAAGGGTGTTGATCATGTTGTGAAGCGTATTAGAGATCGGGTTGGAGATCATCCAATGTATTTAT
Organism: Candidatus Thioglobus sp.; assembly: GCA_012959965.1. GTDB lineage: Bacteria > Pseudomonadota > Gammaproteobacteria > PS1 > Pseudothioglobaceae > Pseudothioglobus. The sequence continues at coordinate 12,215 of DUCF01000021.1, forward strand.
CAATTGATATTGATGTGTTAGATCCGGCTCATGCACCTGGCACAGGTACCCCTGAAATTGCAGGCATGTCATCTCGAGAGTTGGTCGGTGTTTTGCGAGGTTTGGCAGGGTTAAATATTATTTCAGCAGACGTTGTGGAAGTTTCCCCAGCCTATGATCATGCAGAGTTAACTTCTTTAGCGGCGGCAACCACGGTTTTTGAAATTACTAACTTGTTGGCTTATCATCGGAAGCGTAGAACGTAAATACTGCACTAAATGATTTGGGCCAAAATCCTAAGGTTGATGACATGAAGTTTGCCAAAAGAATGTCTTTACTGGGCACTGAAACTGCCTTTGAAGTGATGGCCAAGGCAAAAGCCTTGGAAGCTCAAGGCAAAGACATGATTTACCTACAAATCGGTGAACCTGATTTTCCTACACCAAAGAACATTATCGAAGCGGGCGCTGCAGCGTATTAACAATGCTTTGGATAAAATTTAAAATGACATTACCACTTCATAATAAAGTGCTAATTCACAGCCCTTGATCGACTGATGGGCGCGACAACAATTACCATTGTAGGCTGTGGTGCTCTTGGCAGTCTGTTGGCTGCGCGCTTAATTGAGGGCGGACTGAGTGTTCAGGTGTTGCAGAGGACTGGCGAACAATTAAACGCGCTTCGGGATAAGGGAATCACTATTATTGGTGACCGCACCGGGCATGATCGCAACTTTGCATTGGCTGCAGTATCAGACGATCCTTCTCAGTTGGTTGAGTCATGCCTGATTATTGTTCTCGTTAAATCCCATAGTACTGAATCTGTGCATGCGGCCCAAAACCTCCTCTCGGAAGATGGGGTTGTATTAACCTTGCAGAATGGCTTAGGAAATATAGAAAAACTCGTTAACTGCTTTAAAGAGGAACAGGTGGCGGCCGGTATTGACACTTATGCTGCTTTTCGAATTTCGCCCGGAGTGATTGGCTGGGGTGGTGATGGATATATTGTTTTAGGCTCTTTGACGAAAAATCGAAATATGAGCTGGGTTTGTGAATTGTTGAAGTCAGGTGGGTTGGAGGTTTCTTACGTGGATGACCCTATGCCCGCCATATGGCGAAAGTTGGCTATCAATGCGATGGTTAATACAACGGCGGCATTGGCCCACATGAAGAATGGCGAGTTGTTGGATTACAAATCGATTATGGCCTTAATGAGAGAGTTGGGCAAAGAGGCCGTTATTGCTGCTGGCAGGGCTGGAATCCCGCTTGATTTTGATGAGATCTGGAAAATTCATTTGGAAAATCTTGAAAGAACAGCCAGTAACAAGTCGTCCATGCTTCAAGATGTCGAGGCGCAGCGTCCAACAGAAATTGAGGCTATATCTGGCAGCATTTTACAATACGCAAAAGACGATACAGACTTTCCATATACGCGAACTGTCTACAGCCTACTTAAGGCAATTGAATCTAAGTTCTGCGTGTAATCGCATTTATTTAAAGCGCGACCTCTTTTTCGGAACTTAGGCTAGACGAGTACGTGTGCTCTTTAGGGTAGAAAAGGTACCAAGACCTAAGGGAGGAGATTGGGAATTTCCGAGAAAGGGTTTCAGCCGCTTTTAGCAAAATAACTCAAATTATGGAAACAGAGTTTAAAACAGCAATGAGTGAGAGTGACTCTTGTTCATTTAGAGCATATAAAATACCATTTGTAGGCCAAAAACAGCCTATTTTAGCGATTTTCCCCTTAAAAGCAGGGTGTTGCGATAGTGGTGAGAAAAATTTAGCAAATTATTGTTTTATTCTTTAGTTTGGTTCTTTTTCGCTCTTTTTGATTTGACTGCGCCAGCCATTAGTCGAGCGTAGTGTTGAATAGCGCTATCCCAAAATGGTGAGAGTGTGCCGCCGTCAAATCCAGGCGAGTGGCGCCCTTGTTGCATGCGTTCAATAACGCCAATATCTTCTTCGTTAAGCCCGTGCCAGGTATCAAAAACCTTTTGTCTTCCTTCGGCAAACTCTTCCGAAGTGGCAGTGTCACCAATCAAATAAACGTGAATGCGTTCTAAGGTTTTTTCAGGTGATATTGGTATCAATTCCCAAACCGCCATTTGATTAGGGAATATCTCAAGCGACAGTGTTGGAAATAGATGAAACCATAACACTTGATTTTCCATGGTTTTGCTGGGATTTGGGAAATGCGGTAAGCCGTCGCCTCGATTGCTATCTGGATTGGGGAATTGGTAGTCATTGAAAAAGCAATGTGCTTCGTGCTCAGAGGCGCGACGCTTATCCATTGGGCCAAACTCTAAAAGCCCTGGATGCACGGCAAAGACGTGGTAGGGTTCGATAAAATTTTCATGCACCAGTTTCCAGTTGCAATTGAGTTCCCATTCCAAAACACCTACGTGCTGCAAACTGGCTAAATCATAGCCCTTAAGGCGATCAGCCATTGGCTTAATATATTGCTCAAAAGTGCCAGCCTTGCCATCAAGATTGATAAAGATCAGATCATGCCAAACGGCAGAACGAACAGGCCTTAATCCTTGTGGTCCTTTGCCAGGCTCATGGATGTCGTGTTGATCACCGCCGAAAAAATGTGGCCGTGCTTGAATTTTTCCGTCTAAACCATAAGTCCAGAAGTGATTTGGGCAAACCAAAGCCTTTGCTCCCGAACAAAGCGAGTTCACAAGTTTGGCGCCTCGATGCGGACATGCATTGTGAAATACTTGAATCTCATCATTTTCATCGTGCAAAAGGATTAATGGCTTTTCCGCGACTTCAATAGGAATGACGTCGCCTGTATTTGGCGCTTGGTGCGTAAATCCTGCCAAAATCCAGGCACTTGGCAATAGCTGTTCATTTTCAAATCGCAGAAATTCTGGATCGGTATACAGCGCATTCGGTAGTCCAGTTGACTCTGCAACGTTTTTATCTATACGCTCCAGCCATTGCTCGCTGAACCATCTATTGTTCAATGTGTTTTCTACACTCATCTTTTTTTATTTATAAGGCAACGAAGTATGTGCAAATTATAGGACAGTAAATGTAAACTTAGCATTAATAATTTCAATACGCTTTAGCAATATAGTCTATGTAATATGAAGCATTTTCCACACTTATTCTCTTCAGCAAGGCTGGGTAAGGTTGAGTTAAAGAACCGTATTATCTTTGGCCCTCATGGAACGACGCTTGGACATGATGGCAAGGTGACGGATGAGTTGGTTGCTTATCACGAGGCAAGGGCTCGTGGCGGGGCCGGCCTAACCATTCTTGAAAGTGCGACAGTCCATAAGACTTATGCCTACCCCAAGCAATTTATTTATTTAGGCTCAGATGATTGTATTGCCGGTATTTCAAAGCTAGTCAAGGCCTGTCACCAGCACAACTGTAAGGTATTTGGACAGTTGTTCCATGCCGGCAGAGCCGTTAGAATTTCAACCGACGGCAGCCAATCTGTTGCTTGGGCGCCCTCTGAAATACCCGATGAGCGCTATCGGATTGTTCCAAGGGTAATGCCGAATGCCATGATTTATGAGATTATTGAGGCTTATGCTGAGGCTGCTTTGCGTTTGCAAAAAGCGGGTTGTGATGGTGTGGAGGTTCTGGCAGGGATGGGCTATTTGGTCTCGCAGTTTATGAATCCTTTGAGTAATAAACGCGACGATGAATTTGGCGGCAGTTTTGAAAACCGCCTACGTTTTTTAGCGGAAATTCTCTGCCGTATCAGAGCCAAAGTCGGCGCTGAATTTGTTATCGGTGTTCGCGTATCGGGTGACGAGTTAGACGGACTGGGTTTAGATGCCGCCGCTATGTTAAGGATTTGCAAGGCGCTAGACGAAAAGCCGCTGGTGGATTACTTTAATGTTATTGCCAGTTCTTCAGCAACACCTTTTGGCTGGATTCGGGTGTTTCCGCCAATGGAAGTTGAGCCCTTATACGCAGCCCCATTTGCCAAAGAGATTAAGAAAAACGTCGGCAAGCCAGTGATTCTTGGTGGCCGTATTAACCAGCCACATGAGGCAGAGAGCATCATTGCCGAGGAGGTGGCTGATTTTTGTGCAATGGTTCGTCCGTTTATTGCCGATCCCGAGTTTGCAATCAAGGCTGAGACGGGTCACAGTGAGGATATTCGTGCCTGTGTTGCTTGCAATCAGGCTTGTGTTGGGCATAGATTGGCGCATTTTCCTATCTCCTGTATCCAGCATCCCGAGAGCGGTCGTGAGACGATCTACGGTGAGTTGATTCAAGCCGAATATACCAAAAAGGTTATGGTTGTCGGTGCTGGTCCGGCGGGCATGAAAGCAGCTATTGTTGCCGCTAATCGGGGGCATATTGTTGAGATATTTGAAAAAAGTGCGCAATTGGGGGGTAGCGTTCTATTGGCTCAACAATTGCCTGGTCGAGAAGAGTTTGGCGGTGTGGCGAGTAATTTGGCTCATGAGTTGCAAAACACAACGGCAACTGTCCATTTAAACCAAGAAGTCACTGTCCAATCAATCAATGAGTTTGCTGCTGATGTGGTTATTTTTGCGAGCGGCTCAGTGCCTCGAAAAGCCGAGCTTGATCTTGATGAAAAAACCGATATTGTTTATGCGCATGATGTTCTTAAATACAATGCAAAAACAGCCAATTCTGTCGTCATTGCCGACTGGCGTTGTGATTGGATTGGACTTGGTGTTGCTGAGAAGTTAGCACTTGAGGGTTGTCGAGTGCGTTTGGCGGTGAATGGGCTTGTTGCTGGCGAGCAGATTCAATCGATTGTTAGAGATGCTTGGATTGCAAAACTCAATCAATTGGGAGTGGATATTATTCCATTTGCACGTTTGTTTGGCAGTGTTGAAAAAACAGTATTTTTTCAACACACTACAAGCAATGAGGCGATCGTGTTAGAGGGTGTGGATACTTTAGTGGTTGCGCATGGCTACACAAGTAATACACACCTTCAGGACGCCATGGATGGTGACAAAGTTGAGACAATCTCAATTGGTGACTGCATTCAACCACGCTCGGTGGAAGAGGCTGTATTAGAAGGGCTTAAAGCCGGGGTGTCGGTCTAAATTAGTCGTTAATGCGATATCTGGCAGATTCTGCATGCGCTTGCAAGCCCTCGCCATCGGCAAGTGTTGCTGCAATTTGACCCAAAGTATTTGCGCCTTCACTGGAAACCATAATTAAACTGGATTTCTTTTGGAAGTCGTAAACACCCAAAGGCGAAGAAAAGCGTGCGGTGCCAGAAGTTGGCAAGACGTGATTCGGTCCTGCGCAATAATCGCCCAGTGCCTCACAGGTGTATTTGCCCATAAAAATCGCACCTGCATGCTTGATGTCATCAAGTAGTGCCTCGGGATTGTCGACTGAGAGCTCTAAATGCTCCGGTGCGATAGTGTTTGAGATCTTAATGGCTTCAGCTATGTCTTGAGTGCAAATCAAAGCGCCACGGTCTTTGAGCGCTGTACGGATAATATCTTGCCTGTCCATGGCTGGCAAAAGCTTCTTGATACTTTCTTCAACTTGATCAATAAATGATTGACTCGGGCACAATAAAATCGATTGTGCGTCTTCGTCGTGCTCGGCTTGTGAGAACAAATCCATCGCAATCCAGTCAGAATTGGTGTTGCCATCACAAATTACCAGTATTTCAGAAGGGCCGGCAATCATGTCAATGCCAACTTGGCCGAAAACAGCGCGTTTTGCGGTAGCAACATAGATGTTGCCGGGCCCTACGATTTTGTCGACTTTTGGCACACTCTCGGTGCCGTAAGCAAGGGCTGCGATAGCTTGCGCGCCGCCAACGGTAAACACTTGGTTAACGCCAGCAATGTGAGCTGCAGCGAGTACCAGCTGATTGACTTTACCGCCTGGCGTAGGAACCACCATAATAAGTTCTTCAACACCCGCAACTTTTGCTGGAATGGCATTCATCAGTACCGAGGAAGGGTAAGCTGCTTTACCGCCAGGCACATACAAACCAACCCTATCTAAAGGGGTGATTTTTTGCCCTAGCGTAGTGCCGTCGCTCTCGGTATATGTCCAAGTCTGCTGAGTTTGTTTTTGGTGATAGTTTTTAACCCTATCGGCGGCCGCGCTTAATGCTTCTTTTTCTTTGCTGGCTAGTGTATCAAAAGCTTCTTTTAGTTCGTCTTGGCTAACCGTTAGATCGGCCATCGATGTTGCATTAACACCGTCAAATTGGATGGAGTAATTAATCAGAGCTTTGTCGCCATCGGTTCTGATTGACGAAATAATGTTGTCAACAGTTGTTGCAACTTCTTTATTGGAGACACCTTCCCAAGCTAGTAGGGAGGTAAGTCTTTCATCGAAATCCGACTGCTGCGATGATAGTTTGGCTATCATAAATTAGCCTCGATACGAGTAAGCCAATCTTTAATCTCCGTGTGTTTGGTGTTAAAGGAGGCTGAGTTAACAACCAGACGTGAGCTAATATCTTGAATGTGATCAAGGGGAATTAAGCCATTGGCTTTGAGTGTGTTTCCAGTATCAACTAAATCAACTATACAGTGCGCTAAACCAACGATTGGAGCAAGCTCCATTGCGCCATAAAGCTTAATAACTTCTACTTGCTGACCTTTGGCTTGAAAATATTGTTTGGTGGAGTTGACGTACTTTGTTGCAATTTTTAAGGTGCTTTGGTTTAAGTCTTGACTGGGCTCTGCTGCAACCATAAGGCGACATTTGGCAATGCCAAGATCTAACAATTCAAAAAGTCCATTAGCACCGTGCTCAAGCAGAACATCTTTACCTGCTATGCCAATGTCAGCAGCGCCATGCTGGACAAATACTGGGACGTCGCTTGCTCTAATAATGATAACTTTGACGTCCTCAAGATTGGTGTCAAGAATGAGTTTTCTACTTTTAAGTTCTTCGGCAGAGACGACAAGACCGGCTTTCTCGAGTAGAGGAAGCGTTTGTTCTAAAATTCTGCCTTTTGAAAGGGCGATTGTTAACATAGTATTTTCTTGCTTGGGTTAATGCTGAACGCGCTCGATGTTCGCGCCTAACATATTAAATTTTTCTTCAATCGATTCATAGCCGCGATCGAGGTGATAAACGCGCTCGATGGTTGTTGTTCCTTGTGCGGCAACGCCTGCCAAGACTAGGCTGGCAGATGCTCTTAGGTCTGTTGCCATCAAATTCGCGCCAGAGAGCGATTTTACCCCTTTGCATACAACCGTGTTACCTTCTAGTTTGAGGTCTGCACCCATTCGGCATAACTCTGGCACATGCATAAAACGATTTTCAAAAATGGTTTCAGTGACTGTACTGATGCCTTGTGCAATCGCATTGAGGGCGACAAATTGTGCTTGCATGTCGGTTGGAAAATTTGGATGCGGGCTTGTCCTAATGTTAACGGCTTTTGGTCGCCTACCTTTCATGTCCAGTTTGACAGAATTTTCATTGGTTTGAATATCGGCCCCGGCTTCAATCAGTTTGCCAATCACTGCTCGCATTGCATCGGGTTGAATATTTTTTACCGTAATGCAGCCACCGGTGATTGCTGCAGCCACTAGATAAGTGCCGGCTTCAATTCTGTCTGGACAGATGTTGTATTCCGCACCATTAAGGCGATCAACGCCTTCGATAATGAGCGTCGAGGTATTTTCCCCGGAGATTTTTGCACCCATTTTTCGCAAGCAATAAACCAAGTCTGTTACTTCCGGCTCTTGTGCTGCGTTGTTAATCGTTGTTACACCGTCTGCTAGCGTTGCAGCCATAAGAACATTCTCAGTTGCTGTGACTGAGACCAAGTCAAAATTGATTTGACAGCCCACTAATTTTTTCGTACTGGCGTAGATGTAACCATTTTTAACTTCAATCTTGGCGCCCATTTTTTCAAGGGCTTTTAAGTGTAAGTCAACTGGTCGAGTGCCAATCGCGCAACCGCCAGGAAGGGAAATTTTTGCTTCTTTATACTTTGCCAACATTGGGCCAAGTGAGAGAATTGAGGCACGCATTGTTTTAACGAGTGAATAATCCGCCACAAGATTTGTTAAGTTTGAGGAATCAATAAGAATTGAGCTATCGGCCTCCAAAATAAAATGAGCGCCCATATCCATCAACAGTCGTAGCGTTGTTGAAATGTCGCTTAATTGCGGTGTATTTGAAAGCTTTAAGGGTTCGTCTGCGAGAATGGAGGAGAAAAATATCGGTAGTGCAGCATTTTTTGAGCCAGACGCCTTAATCTCTCCGTTAAGAGGCGTTCCACCTTGAATAACCAGTTTGTACATTATTGGATTCTTTGAATGAAATTGTATAAACCATAGCGATGGATTTTTGAACCGTAGCTCATTGTTTCAATATCCAAGATACTGATGGCTTGATATATAAGGTCGTAAACACGCCATTGTTTATTGTTGCGAACCATTTTAAGGGTGATTGCAGTCACTTCTCTGTCGCTGCCAGTAGAGGTGTATATTTTTACCTCAGATTTTTTGCCTTCGAGAATGATGTTTTTATCAACCTCAACGTAGATGCTTTCGAATTTATCGTAGTTAACCAAAAGGCCGACATAATCCTCGATCAGCGATTTAGTTAGGTCTTTCTCAAAGATCTTTTTTTCCTCAGACTTAAGTCCTTCCCAGTGCTCGTCCAGAACCAGTTCGGTGGTGTATGGAATGTCAATAAATGGGATTACTTGTGTTTTAATTAGATCTAAAACATTGAAATATCGATATTCACCGTCTTTTTTAAGTTGAATTAATGCACATAAGGCGTTACCAATGACCGCTTCAGCTTGCGTGGCTGGAGAAATGTAATTTTTATCGATTGATAGAGCTGGACAGGTGGTCGCAGAAAATGCCACACCGATAAATAGAATGTTTAAAAGGAATGCCTTTAAAATATTGTTAAGTGTTTTCATGGTGTGTGATAAATACTTTAGCTACTATTTTACTATCTTTTGAGTAATTTCTGATTGAAATGACAGAGCAAACATTAATGGACAAATTAAAGCATTTGAGCGCCAGTCCGGGTGTCTATAGAATGCTGGATAGAAGCCAAAAAATAATTTACGTTGGCAAGGCAAAAAATCTTAAAAAAAGGGTTTCGCAATATTTTGTTGAGTCGAAAGTGCACGACAAGACAAGTGTTCTAAAAAAACAAATTGATACCTTTGAAGTTACAATTACCAAAACAGAAACCGAGGCATTGCTTTTAGAGAACGACCTTATTAAGCAACACAAGCCTAAATACAATATTCTTCTTAAGGATTCAAAGACCTATCCCTACATTTTTATCAGTGGCGACAAACATCCTAGGCTCGGCCTACATCGTGGCAATAAAGCTCAGGGGAATCAGTATTTTGGCCCTTACCCTTCTGCTTATGTGGCAAGGGATGCCTTGGCGCTTTTAAAGAAAATATTCAAAGTGCGGCAGTGCACTAATAGCTTTTATCGCTCAAGATCCAGACCTTGTCTCGAATATCAGATAGGGCTTTGCAGCGCACCTTGTGTTGGGAAAATATCGGATAAAAAGTATCAGCAAGATGTGGATATGGTTGCGTTATTTTTAAAAGGAAAGGGCACCAAGCTATTGAGTAGTGTTGCAGACAAGATGGCGCAGGCCTCTATTGATTTAGATTTTGAAGCTGCGGCTAATTATCGAGACCAGTTGATTGGATTACGCACCATTCAAGAACAACACGGATCTCAATTCTCTTCGGATATGGATGTAGTTTGCGTTGTTGAGAGGTCCAACAAGCATTGTGTTGAGGTGTTGTTTGTTCGATCTGGAAAACAAATTGGCTCAGAAAGCTTCTTCCCAAAACACACCGCTGAAAAAGATTGCAGCACGGTATTAAGCGCCTTTTTGCCTTTGTATTACCTCGGCAAGAAAACACCAAAGCAAATTCTTATTAGTCATAAATTGAGCGATAAGTCGCTTATTTCCAGTGCACTGTCAACTCAACTGATTCAGTCGCCCGGTACTGAAAAGAAGCACTTTTTGGAGATTGCAGCATTAAACGCTAAAGAGTCCCTCAAACAACGTTTGTTGTCCGGCTTTACCAAAAAAACACAACTTGAATCTTTGCAAAAAACGCTTGCCCTTGGTGAATTACCAGAATGGATGGAGTGTTTTGACATTAGTCACACCATGGGTGAGGCGACAACTGCCTCCTGTGTGGTGTTTGAAAAAGGCCTACCAAAAACATCTAAATATCGTCAATTTAACATTAAGGACATTACTCCAGGGGATGACTATGCCGCAATGAATCAAGCGGTATTTCGCCGATATTCGCGTCTCATACAAGCGGGCAAGTCGCTACCCAATGTGGTTTTTATTGATGGTGGTCTCGGGCAGCTCAACCAGGCGATTATGGTGATGGATTCAATTGGTGTGGAGTCCATTCAATTAGTGGGTGTGGCAAAAGGCGAGGGTAGAAAAGCCGGCCTAGAGACCTTGATTGTTATTGAAGATGAGAAAGTTAAGCGCATCAACTTGCCGCCACACGATCCTGCGTTGCTGTTAATTAACCATATTCGTGATGAATCGCATCGTTTTGCGATAAAAAATCATCGTCAGAAGAGAGCGAAAAAACGAAACACTTCTCCGCTTGAGGCTGTGAAAGGTATTGGAGTGAATAAGCGCACGGCGTTGCTCAACCACTTTGGTGGACTGCAAGAAATTCAAAAAGCGAGTCTTGATGAATTGCAAAAAGTAGTCGGCATTAATGAGAAATTGGCGACTAAAATATTGGAAAGCTTCAAATAAGTATTTTTAGCAGTATTTCACAAGGACATTCATTCTATGGCACCCATTCTTAAACTACTGCTTATTGCTTTTGTTGTCAGTTACGTGATTTGGTTTGTGGATAGACGCTTTTTGGGAAAACAAATTCCTTTTAACAAGCTTATGTTGTTCGGACTTTTAGCCGCCTTTGCTGTTTTTGCGGTACTTTATTCTTTAGAGTTGCTGGTGACTGGTTTTTGAGAAGGTGAATTGCCGCTAGGCTAGAGAGGCTGCCCTGGGGTGCCTTTTTGGGATAAAACAAACGTCTTTAAGTGGTCGGTGTTGTTGATGATGCGTTTGGTTGCATTGACAATGATTGCAAGGTTGGAAGCCTCCCACACAGGTAAATCTCGCATGTGGTCTCCCATATAATCATATTGACCTTCGCCAAAACGCTGAATAAGTTTTTCAGCTTTGTTGTGGCTTGAGAGGTTAAAGTCTTTATTGCTCGCCATGACATCGTCAAAAATCTTTAAATGTTTGGCGACAGCATAAGCGTAATTTTTGTGGGACGCCGTTGCCAATATGACCGTGTCTCCAAGTTTCTTTCTTTTTTCAATGTAGACGATGACCGATTCGTTAAAAGGCAGTTCGGTGATGTTAATTTCAAAGCGCTTAACCAGCTGATCTTTCAAATAGCCTTTGCCTTTTGAAAGCCAGTATAGATAATGAAAAATTAACCACGGGGACTTGCCAAGAACACCTTTAGACGACTCCACTAAAAGATCGGTATCAATAAGGGTGTGATCCAGATCAACAATTAAAGGTATTTTGTTTTTATCCATTATCCAGTTCGCTCCACTTATCGTACATCTGTTCTAATTCGAACTCCATTTTACTCAATCCAATGGTTATATTTTGGGCGTCTGGATTTTGGTAAAAAGCTGGGTCTGACAGTTGTTCTTGTGCAACAGCAATGGTGTTTTCAAGGTTCTCGATTTTTTTAGGAAGTTCGTTTAGTTGCTGCTGTTCTTTATACGAGAGTTTGGTTTGTGCTTTTTTGGGTTTATTGGCAACTTTTGTTTTGTTTTTACTTTTCAACTCTAATTGCTCAGAACGTTGGCTTAGGTAATCATCGTAGCCGCCAATGTATTGCTCAATATTGGCATCACCTTCCATAACAATGGTCGAGCTGACAATATTATTGAGGAACGTTCTATCGTGCGATATAAGAATAACGGTACCAGCGTAATCAACCAGCATTTCTTCGAGCAATTCTAAGGTTTCCACATCCAGATCGTTGGTGGGCTCGTCAAGTACCAATAGGTTGGCGGGTTGAGATAAGATTTTAGCCAGCATGAGTCGGTTTTTTTCACCACCCGAGAACATCCGAATGGGTGCCATCGATTGTTTTCCTGTGAACAGGAACTGGCGTAAGTAACCGATAACGTGCTTGTCTTTGCCATTGACGTTGATATAGTCTCGGCCACCGGAAACAAAATCCATTGCCTTCATGTTCGGCTCAAGCATTTCCCTCATCTGATCAAAGTAGGCAAGCTCAATGGTTTTTGAGCGACGAATATTACCCTTATCGGGCTGCAACTCGCCAAGCAAGAGGCGGATAAGTGTGGATTTTCCAGAGCCATTACCGCCAATAATGCCGATTTTTTCACCCTTCAAAATTAGGGCTGAAAACTCTTTAACCAGCTCTAATTCGCCAATTTGATAGCTAATTTTTTTAACTTCAAAGACAATTTTAGAGACGCGTTGTTCGTCTTCAAGTGTATGGATTCTAGCCTTTCCTTGTTGCTTGCGTCGACTAACAGAAGTTTGGCGCATTTCTTCCAAAGCCCTAACACGACCCTCGTTTCTTGTACGTCTTGCCTTGATGCCCTGGCGAATCCAGGTTTCTTCTTGAGCAAGCTTTTTATCGAATCTTGCATTGGCCAATTCTTCCGCATTAAGTAGGCTGTCTTTGCGTTTAATGTAGTCTGAATAACCGCAGTCAAAAATTGCCAAATTGCCTCGATCTAAATCGAACACTTTGTTGACAATGCCCTTTACAAAAGATCGATCATGGCTAATTAACATCAGTGTGCCGTGAAAATCTTTGAGCATTTTTTCCAAATCCAAGATGGCGGTAATGTCCATATGGTTGGTTGGCTCATCCAGTAACAACAAATCAGGCTCTTGCACTAATGCCTTAGCAAGCATGACGCGTCGTCGCCAGCCACCTGAAAGGGTTGAAAGTGTAGCTTTCGAGTCTAGAGTAAAGCGATTAAGAATGGTTTCAATTTTGTTGAGATAGTGCCAAGCATCTTTTCTTTCAATTTCATCTTGATAGGCGGTGCTTTCGTCAATATTGCCATTGTTCAAGCAAATTTGGTATTTGGCTAACAGTTCACCAATATCACCCAGACCTTGGGCAACGATTTCAAATAAAGTTAGGTCATTGTCATCGGGCGGGGATTGCTCTAGATAGCTTATTGTTGTGCTATTTTTGATTTTTAAATTACCATCGTCAGCCTGAATAATGCCCGCCAACACTTTCATAAGGCTTGATTTGCCCTCGCCATTGCGCCCAATCAATGCGATTTTGTCACCCCTGTGAATGGTGGCGTTAACTTCAAAAAGAATGGATTTCTCAGCGAAACGAAGGGAAAGATTGTCTAAGGTGATAAGTGGCATACGTTAAAATTTAAGCTTTTAAAAACAACTGTTTTTGAATGCGCTATTTTATTCAATTTGCACTTCTACTTTTACTTATTCAAGGTGTTTCTGCACAGAGTATTGACGCCAAAGAGTTTTTTACCGGTGAACAAGAGCAGCGATATCAAAATTTAATTAGTGAAATTCGCTGCCCTGTTTGTCAAGGTCAAAGCATTGGTGGTTCAAATGCATCTCTGGCTCTTGATTTGCGGGAGAAGGTGCGACAGTTGATTGTCAGCGGGAAAACGGACGATGAAATTCACCGCTTTATGGTTGAGCGCTTTGGTGATTTTGTTGTCTTCAAGCCACCCATAAAGACCTCGACCTACGCACTGTGGTTTGCACCTTTTGCTTTTTTGTTAATTTGCTTAATATTGCTATTCCGCTCAACCAAATCTAAATCTCTCAAAACAAGTGAAGAGGAAGTTGATTTAGAAAAGGCAAAAAGCTTATTAAAATAAACCTCTTTAATACCACAGAGGCTAAAATACACGCTCTTTATGAGAGATCTTTGCACAAACTATTTTAGAATTTGCTGAATGATAAAAATGAATAAAAAATGTGTAAAAATTTGAAATTAATAGCTTTAGCTATTGATGATAATTTTTCTGCACTTTTTAACTTTTTTAGCTTCCGACCTTTGGGGTAGGGAATATTTTCCATTTTCCAGTGTTAAATTTCATCACTAGACAACATGTAGAGTTTCAAAAATTATGCCTTGTAAAATAAAAAAAAATTCCACTATCAAACTTAAAATGGTTTGTGCAAAGGCCTCTGTGAATACAGATCAAGAACTTAGTGATTTAATGGTTGAGGCTTATACCCGTCAAAAACAGGGTGAGCTTTCCTTGGCTATTCAATCTTGGAATGCGCTTGCCAGTCATCCGTCGGGTGATAGCGAGCTGAAGGCAAACGCCCATCTTAATTTGGGCCATCTTCACCAGCAGCAAGGCAATAATGATTTAGCACATGAAAGCATGGCTAATGCTATTGCAGCCAACCCGAACAGTGCCGAAGCCTATTTCTGCTTGGCCTATTTGGCGCAAGAGAAAGAGAGTTTTGGGGAGGCGATTGGCTATTTTGAAACCGCTCTTGATCTAAATAAAGACGACGCCGGCGCTTATAACAACCTGGCTAATTGCTATGACCGTTTGAATAAAAATGTTGAGGCAATAGAGAATTACACAAAGGCACTAGCGATTGATAACAAATACATTGCAGCTTACTATAACCGCGGCAATGCCTATATTAAAATAGCGAAAGAAAAGTTGGCCATTAAGGATTTGAGCAAAGCACTCGAACTTGATGAGGATTTCTACCAAGCCTATTACAACCGCGGTACGGTTTATAAGCAGCAAGGTAAAGATGCTTTGGCGCAAAAAGATTTGGCAAAGGCAAAGTCCTTAGCACAAGCAGAATTAGAACAACAAGAATAACAGCGAGATAAAGTGAACGAACAAGACGACAACAAACTGATTGCAGAAAGAAAATCTAAATTAGCGGCATTACGCGAACAGGGTAACCCTTTCGTTAATGATTTTAAGCCCAAGAATTCCACGAAAGATCTGGTTGACGCATACAATGCTTTATCTAAAGAAGTTTTGGATGAGAAGGCTGTAGAGGTGTGTGTTGCTGGACGAATGATGCTTAAGCGCGTCATGGGTAAAGCTAGCTTTGCGCAATTGCAAGATTCAAGTGGACAAATTCAGTTGTTTGTTACTCGTGATGAATTGGAAGAGGGTTTTTATAACGAGCAGTTTAAAAAGTGGGATATAGGCGATATTATTGGCGCTAGTGGTACTTTATTTAAAACTAAGACGGGCGAGCTCTCAATTAGAATAAGCGATATTCGTCTGCTGACTAAATCTCTAAGACCTTTGCCAGAAAAGTTTCACGGCCTCTCAGATCAAGAAACCATTTATCGTCAGCGTTATGTGGACCTAATTATGAATGAGACATCGCGTGATGTCTTTAAGCGTCGCAGTGCAATTGTTGGCTATATTCGTAACTTTTTTATTGAACACGATTATTTAGAGGTTGAAACGCCTATGATGCAAGTCATTCCGGGCGGCGCAACGGCAAAACCATTTGTTACTCATCACAATGCGCTAGACATGGATTTATTCCTTCGTATTGCACCAGAACTCTACCTTAAGCGTCTGGTCGTAGGCGGCATGGATAGGGTCTTTGAAATTAACCGAAATTTCAGAAACGAAGGTCTGTCGACCCGTCATAACCCTGAATTTACAATGATTGAGTTTTATCAGGCTTATGCCACTTATCATGATTTGATGGATTTGACCGAGACTCTTTTCAGGGGTATTGCAACGGATGTATGCGGCAGTGCAGACATACATTATCAGGGCGATGACTTTGATTTCTCAAAGCCGTTTACACGCCTTAGTGTTGTTGATTCAATTCTGCAGCACAACCCAACATTATCGTTGGCTGACCTACAAGAAGACAGCGCAAAGAATACTGCTGAAAAACTGGGTCTTCATATTAAGGACAACTGGGGTTTGGGCAAAATTCAAATTGAAATTTTTGAGGCAACGGTTGAAGAAAAACTGATTCAACCAACCTTTATTACCGAGTACCCAACAGAGGTGTCGCCATTGGCCAGACGCAACGACGACAACCCGTTTATCACCGATCGCTTTGAGTTATTTATTGGTGGTCGTGAAATTGCTAATGGCTTCTCGGAGCTTAATGATGCCGAGGATCAGGCGCAACGATTCCAAGATCAGGTGAACGAAAAAGACGCTGGCGATGATGAAGCCATGCATTACGATGCTGACTACATTCGTGCCTTGGAATATGGCATGCCACCAACAGCAGGCGAAGGTATTGGTATCGATCGTTTAGTAATGCTGTTTACCGACTCGCCGTCTATTAGGGATGTGCTGTTATTCCCTCACATGAGGCCAGAGTAACTTGCCTACAGTGCCAGTTTTAACTATTGATGGTCCAAGTGGTGTTGGCAAGGGCAGTGTGGCGCGTATCGTAGCTGGGAAAATGGGCTGGCATCTGCTTGATTCTGGCGCTATTTATCGTGGTTTTGCCTTGGCCGCTCAAAGCCGAAATATCAGCTTTAATGACGAACCAGGTTTGGCAAAACTTGCTGAAAAACTGGATTTGAGATTTGAATCTGTTGAAGGTCAAGAATTATTAAATGTGTACTTGGACGGGGAAGAGGTGTCCAAAGAGCTCCGCACCGAGCAAACGGCAGAATTGGCCTCACAACTTGCCGTTATTGCACCCCTGAGAGCGGCACTCTTAAAGAAACAACAACAATTTGAACAAACACCGGGCTTAGTCGCTGACGGCAGAGATATGGGTACTGTGGTTTTTCCTGACGCTCCTTACAAGATTTATTTAACGGCAAGTGCTGAAGAGCGCGCCCAGAGACGCCTAAAACAGTTGCAAAATAGTACTAATGCTGGTAACATTTCGCAGATTTTGGCAGAGGTTAAAAAAAGAGACGAGCGCGATGCTAATCGCAAACACTCTCCTTTAACACCTGCTAGAGATGCATTAATCATTGACACAACTTGTCTTACGATTGATGAAGTCATTGCAAGAGTAATGGCGCTAGTTGAAGTTTGAGCGGTCAAACTTCCTAATTAACTAACCCGATATGCATTAAGCGCAAACCGTAAGAGCTTAATAATTACCGGTCAACATCACAAATATAATATGTCAGAATCATTTTCCGAGCTATTTGAAAATAGCGAAACTCAACAAAACGTTAAAGTCGGCGCCTTATTAATGGGCACAGTCATCAGCATGAATCGCGAGAAAGCGGTTATCAATGTTGGCCTTAAATCTGAAGGCTTTATCTCTCTAAGCCAATTTAAAGATGCACACGGCGAAATTGAAATCAGTGAAGGCGATGTCGTCGAAGTGGCTCTTGAGTCTATCGATGATGGCCTTGGTCACACACTTCTTTCTCGTGAGAAAGCGAAGCGCATTAAGATGTGGCAAGAGCTTGAAACTGCAATGACTTCTAAGGAAGTGGTCACTGGTGTTGTAACAGGCGTTGTTAAAGGCGGCCTTACAGTTGATATCGGTGTTATTAAAGCGTTTTTACCGGGCTCATTGGTTGATGTTAGACCTGTTAAAGACTTTGATTATTTACAAGGTCAAGAAATTGAAGCCATCGTTATTAAGATGGACGAAGTTAGAAACAATATTGTTATTTCAAGAAAAGCAGTTATGCAAGAAGTTAATTCTGCAGACAGAGAAGCACTTCTTGAAACTCTTGAAGAGGGTAAAGAAATCGAAGGTATCGTTAAGAACCTTGCTGATTACGGCGCATTTGTTGATTTAGGTGGCATTGACGGCCTACTTCACATTACAGATATTTCGTGGCAGCGTGTTAACCACCCATCTGAAAAACTTGCGATTGGTGACAAGATTATCGTTAAGGTACTAAATTACGATAAAGAGAAGATGCGTGTTTCTCTTGGTTTGAAGCAACTAACTCCAAGTCCTTGGGACAGTATTTCAGAGCGCCTTCCAATTGGTAAGAAGGTGACTGGTGAGGTTTCTAACCTAACTGACTACGGAGCGTTTGTACGCATTGAAGCTGGTGTTGAAGGTCTTGTTCACGTTAGTGAAATGGACTGGACAAATGCCAACGCTAGACCTTCTAAGTTTGTTAAATTGGGTCAAGAAGTTGAAGTGGTTGTATTAGACGTTCAAGAAGCTAAGCACCGTATTTCTCTAAGTATGAAGCAAGCTCAAGAGAACCCTTGGGAGTCTTTTGAAGGCAGCTTCACGAAAGGCGACAAGATCAATGTAGTGGTTAAATCAATCACTGACTTCGGTTTATTTGTTGGCCTTCCAGGCGGCATTGATGGCTTGATTCACTTGGCTGATATCTCATGGGAGAAGCAATCTGCAGACCAAATCGTTTCTGATTTCTCGAAAGGTCAAGAACTTGAAGTTGTAATCCTTAACATTGATGCTGAAAAAGAGCGTATTTCTCTAGGCATTAAGCAAATGGTTGAAGATGACTTCTCTCAATACGCAAACTCTAATGGCAAAGGTTCGATCGTTAAAGGCACGGCTGTTGAAGTAGATGCAAGAGGCGCAGTTATTGAACTTGCTGAAGGTATTACTGGTTACTTACGTGTTTCTGAGATCTCGCAAGATCGCATTGAAGACGCCTCAACAGTGATTAAGCAGGGTGCTGAGTTGGAAGTTGTTATTACTCAAATCGACAGAAGAACGAGAAAAATTGCACTGAGTATCAAAGCGAAAGATTCAGTAGAAGAAAAAGCAGCAATGGATGACTATAATGCGCAAGCATCAGGTTCTGGTAGCTCAACTTTCGGTGATTTGCTTAAGCAAGCAAAAGATAAGTAATAATCATTTAGCCACCACACAATGTGTGGTGGCTTATTTCTCATGAAAAAAACAGACCTTATTGAGTCCATCTCAAACACTTGTAACGTATCTCGCACAGCAGCAAAACGCTCTGTTGAGGTGATTATTGACGAGCTGAGTAAGGCAATTATTTCGGGTGACGGCGTTGAAATACGCGGCTTTGGTGGTTTCTCTAGAAAGCACCGTAAAAGCAGAGTAGGCATTAATCCGAAAACCAGTGAAAAAACTGCAGTTGCAGAGAAATATGTACCCTTTTTTAAGCCTGGAAAACAGCTAAGAGAGTCGGTAAATAAAGACTGATTTACGATTGATTATTACTCATTTGTTGAGTATAATTTCTCGTTTTTGACAAAGCACACAAGTTCGGTTATTTTGAACTTGCGATAAGCTTTTTTTTTGGGGCGTTAGCTCAGTTGGTAGAGCACCGGACTTTTAATCCGATGGTCGAGCG
>DUCF01000022.1:0-13914 GCA_012959965.1 Candidatus Thioglobus sp.
TCACCTGACTACCTAAAGCACAACGGCGAACCATCAAAGATGTCCGACTTAAAAAATCATAATTGCCTACAGTACAGCTTGGGAGCGAAGGGTAAATGGGGATTAAGCGCTACCGCAACAGTGTCAGGTCAACTCTACACCAACAATGGCGCTGCGCTGCGTGAAGCAGCAATTGTGGGGTTGGGAATTATTACAGTACCAGCTTTTATTGTTGAAGATGCCATAAAAAATGGAAAACTAAAAAGGATACTACCTAATCATAAGCTGCAGACATTACCTTTACACATCGTTCGGCAATCTAAGCAATTCACACCAGTCAAGGTAGGTGCAATTATAGATTTTTTAAAAAAAGAGCTGACTCCTTTTCTGACTAGATAGGATTACCAAGCCTACAATTTTATGTTTTTATCAAAAAAACTAGATATAAACGTAAGTAATATAGCCAAGCAATAACAGGATTAATAGCATTTTTATTTCCGCACACATGAAGCATTCCTATCGTTAATTATTTAAAAACTTCAAAAAATAGACAAATGAATTAGAAGGTCAATAAGACCACATTGATCTATTTTGGAATGCAATTATAATTATTAAAAATCCCGTTACAATATATTTTTATGTAACCTTGTGTTACTGTTTTCGCAATAATCAATTGAGCGAAAAAATACCCCATACAAGTCTTTGTTTATATATAAATATTCTGTATCACGATGGGGTAAAGTTAGTGCACCAAGACTTAAAGATGTTGCGGCCCAATGTCAGTTAACTAGGCACAAACTCCAAAACTGTGGCATTAATACAATATCTTGGCTGGCCATCCGGCCCATCATCAAAGACGTGTCCCAAGTGAATATCCGAACTAACAGAGCGAATTTCAGTGCGCACCATGCCAAAGCTGTAGTCTGGTTTTTCGTATACTTCATTGTCCACAGGCTTGGTAAACGACAACCAGCCAGATGTTGAATTAAACCTATCCTTGGTGTCAAACAACGTGCGTCCTGAAAGCTTGTCAATAAAAACACCATCGGGGGTATTCTTAAAGATTTCATATTGCTGGCAATAAGGTCGATCGGTGCCTTCATTAAAGGCAACATGAAACGCCTCTGACCCCTTGCCTAGCTTAAATTCTCCCAATGCCTTGTAAAACAAATTTGCTGACATATAACCCTGACTCGCCCACACTTCAACCCCATCTTCAATAAAGAAAATGGTGGGTGTTGCCCAAGTTTCTGTTGTTAATTCAAAGCCTTGCAGGCTTGATGCCGGGGCTGTTCTTAAAGGAATAGTGCCCTTATAGTTATTGCTTACTTCCCTTTCAAACTGCAGGCAATACAAACAACTGCCCTTAACTTCAGCTTCTACAATAATGATCTCTTGCCCACCCAAAGGAGTGAGTATTGCAAAATCATTTTCTTCTAATTTTTTCTGCTCGAAAGCGACGCCAGTTGAATACTCAGGGCAATAGCCATAAGGATTCTTTAATAAGAAATCTTGATGATAGTCTTCCGCAGGCCAGAACGTATCGAGCGGTTTCATTTCGGTAACAATAGCACCATAACCTTCGGCGGTCAAAAGAGCCTGAAATTCATCCTTCGTGCGAAAGGCGATGTCTCTTTGGGTTTCGGTCGTCCAATACAAGGCAGAACGATAATTATTACCAATGTCATTACCCTGACCATCAACTTGAGTGGGGTTGTGAATCTGCCAAAAATTTTTAATAAGCACTTCTGTTGAAACGATACTAGAGTCATAAGTAACTCTGACGGACTCGGTGTGATTAACCAAGGTTTCATCGGCGGCAATCTCGGCGTCTGACTTGCCAATATTTTTAAGGGCGGCTAAAAAGCCTTCGTTTTGTAGAGTGCGGTTTTCCAACACCAATTCATAGGTCGGATCCTCGTAACTACCGCCCGAATACCCCGAGACAACATCAACGACACCATCAAAGTGTTCAAAGTTTTTTTCAACACCCCAGAAGCAACCCGCTGCAAAAACAATTTCTAATAGCACTTCAATTCCTCAATGCTTAATGTTGCCTTTATTCTACGCCTCGAGCTTAAACAATAGTCGCCTTTATATAATGACTACTGCGCCGCTAATAGTTGAATCGCTTTTTGATTACCTTGTTTGGCGTCCTTTTGCAAAAGCTCCAATCCCTTCTTCTTCTTTAAAGAGACGCCTTTGCCAGTGAAATAAGCTGCTCCTAGAGCTGCCTGTGAATTATTCTCGCCTTGCTCAACACCTTTTTTCCACCAATCAATTGCCTGGTACATGCTACCGTCTTTTTCAAAAACCTTACCCATCCAATAAAGAGATTCGGCATCGCCCATTTCAATGGCTTTGTTTAGCCATTTAATCGAATTAACCAAAGAATCGGCATTGTAATAACGCCATCCAATTTCTCTTGTTACTGTCACCCCACCTCTTTCGGCTGCTGCGATCAAATAATCACCGCCTTTGTTGGGCTTGCCATAGTATTGGTATACCCAACCAACTTCGACCATCACATCCAAATCAAGCTTATCGACAGGCTGGTTAGCCCAAGCTTTCGCCAGCTCCTGATCGGGCGCCTCAACAACATTGAATTCATTAGCGATGGCAACTGCTAATTGGGCATTAGCGCTCCCTGCATTAGCCGCCTCGAAAACCAAATCAACGACTTTTTCCAAGTCTTGGTCCACAACACGCCCGTAGTAATATATAAGCGCCATTCTAAAAGTAGCCTCTACATCACCCTGCTCATAAAGCGGCGCCCACTCATTAAAGGCGCTTACATGATCGCCCTGATGAAAGGCAATGACACCCTCTTTAATTCCTGCGTTTGCAGCCCCAATAAAAGCCCAAAATATAAGACCAAGTTGAACAAAAATTTTCATTATAAATAGTAGTGTTTAAAAACCAAAAAATCAAATATACACTAACTGAGTGTCAATAATAACAACTGTTGACCTCGTAAGGCTAACTGTCAGCAACTACTGTTTGATTTTGCTCGCCCAGCTTGTCCACACCTAGGCGCATAGTTTGCCCGGGTTGTAAAAATACCGGCTCGGGCTTAACGCCCATGCCAACACCCGCTGGCGTCCCTGTAGAAATAACATCACCCGGCTGCAGACTGCAAAATTGACTTAAATAACTCACCAAAAATGCCACACCATAAACCATATTGTTGGTTGTGCCGTTTTGGTAGCGATGACCGTCCACTTCAAGCCATAGGTCTAATTGTTGTGGATCGCCCACTTCATCTTTGGTCACTAACCACGGCCCCATTGGGCCAAATGTATCACAACTCTTTCCCTTGCTCCATTGACCTTTTCGCTCCAATTGGAAGGCGCGCTCAGAGACATCGTTCAGTACGCAATATCCTGCAACATAATCCAGCGCATCTTCCTCACTGACGTACTTGGCTGTTTTACCAATAACAACCGCCAGCTCAACTTCCCAGTCGGTCTTGGTAGAGCTTCTTGGAATAACAACATTGTCGTTAGGGCCACAAATAGCGCTGGTTGCTTTGGCAAAAATGATTGGCTCTCTAGGCACTCTTGAACCGGTCTCTTCTGCATGATCCGTATAGTTAAGGCCGATACAAATAATTTTTCCAACGCCGCCAACACAAGGGCCTATACGTACCGAGCTCGGAACTTCTGGCAATTGACTTGCATCGATTTGTGCAAGTTTTGCAAGGCTATCAGGATGTAAAGAGTCGCCAGCAACATCCTTAATAACACCACTCAAATCACGAATGACTCCATTTTTATCCAATAACGCAGGCTTTTCTTCGCCGTTAGGTCCAACTCTTAATAACTTCATAGCAATCCTTTTTTTTTAAATCATTTAATAAAGTGGTGTTAGCAAGAGAATAAATATTCGATGAATATCAGATATTTAAACCCTTATTTCAAGACTCCTATTATACAAATCTTTGAATTTCAACAAGGCCATTGGAATTGAATAATTATCAAACCCAATATAAATTAAGTATAGTTTTGATTATGTCTGATAGATGTCTTGGAAAATTCAGACAAAGCGATTACTGTATTACCTTAGTCATCTTGACGTGATCAATACCCGCTTCCTGATACTTTTCGCCAACACAAACAAAACCTAAGTTGACGTAAAACTGTTGAGCGTGGCACTGAGAGGACAGCCAAACTTTGTTGAGTTTCATTGTTTTAGCCTGCTGAATGAATGCTCGCATGACTAATTTACCAACGCCCTTGCCGCGTTGACTTCTGAGTACTGCTATCCTGCCTATATGGCCATCGTTTAGCATCCTGCCAGTAGCGATAGCTGAGCCCTCTACAAATACCACAGCATGGAGTGCTACCTCATCGTGCTCATCATGCTCAAGCTCAACAGGCACAGATTGCTCAACGACAAACACCTCGGTTCTGATGCCCCTAATATCATCGGCATGAGTCTGATAATCGGTAATTATTATTTTGCAGTTATCACTCATTTCCATCTAACACCATAAGTAAAAACTACTCTTCGCATCTAGAATCATTTTCATGGGGCGGTCGATCTCCATCGTAAGTGCGGTAAAGGCGGCGAGTTTTATGCATCGAGGCAATACTTCCCCGCTTCACCAATTTAATTATTGCCCTAAATCCTAATTGCTCTCGAATGGCAACTTTAATGACATAGATAATGCCAGCGTGACTGCTTGCATCAATCTCATTTGAAACCTCCACACAAATCAATGGCGAGTAATCAATCGGTGGTACGGTATTCAGAACAATATAAAACTCCCCAGTTACTTGGGGCTGAAGCGATAAAAGAGCTTTTTGTACGCCGCTTGGAAAAACATTGACACCTTTAACCACAAACATATCGTCGCTCCGACCCAGTGTGTGGAATCGAAAGCCCGTTCTGCCACATGTACAAGGCTCGGTAAAAACCTGAACCGAATCGTGCGTTCTAAAGCGAATCAAAGGGCAGGCTTCGTACATTAAGGTTGTAAACACCAGTTCACCGATAGCACCATCGGTTTTTGCAACCACTTCAAGTGTTTTTGGGTTGATAAGTTCTGCAACCAAAAGCCCCTGCCCAAAAAAATGCAAACCTGTTCTGTGCTCACACTCACCACTCTGCGCGCCTACTTCTGCGGCGCCATATAAATCAGCGGCACTCATACCCCAAGTCGTCTCAATTTTTTGCCGATAATCGGGCACCTGAAGTCCAGCTTCGCCCGAAAAAAAGCCTTTTGTTATATTGAGTTCTTGAGGTGACATACCTATTTCTTGCGCTCTTTCTGCCAAGTGAATCGCATATGATGGAGTTGAGTACAAACAAATATCTTGCTTAATTGAGCCCATTACTTGCAATAGGCGATTGGTGTTTCCAACGCCATAAGGCAGAATAGCTGCACCCAATTTTTCAAAAGAGCTTTGATCCAATGTGCCGCCAGCATACAAAGAGTAATTAAAGCAATTGATAACAAAATCATCGGGGCGACAACCCATCGCCCACAAGGCCCTTGCACCCATCTCACTGTATGCATCTAAATCATTTTTTGTTAAGCCCAAACGTAACGGCTGCCCCGTGGTGCCACCGGTACCTACAATGCGCATAATTTTACAGAGCTCTACAGATTGATTAGCACCCAAGAGTGCGCCCGTTTTTTGCGCATCTGCCAATTCGGTTTTTTCAGTAAAAGGCAGTTTGTGCAAATCATCCAAATCTTGAATGTCACCCAAATCAACGCCAGCTTGCTGCCACTTATCTCGATAAAAATCATTGACTTGGAAAATCCGAGAGATTTGCGTTTTTAAGCGCTTACTTTCCAGGTCAAACAATGTCTCATCGAACATTGTCTCTAGCGCCTCATTCCAATAAAGCTTATCGCTCATCACCTCACTCGACATTTTTTACTTTTTTCTTGACTGCAAAAAGTCGGCCATTGCTTTTTGCGTCTCTGGGTGAGTAAAGCAGGCGACATCCACATCTTCTTCTAACTCTAATGTCGCATCAAAATCACTTTCTAGTGCGGCTAAGTAGCCCTTCTTAATAAAAGCAAGACCATGAGCGGGAAACTGGGCAATACGCGCCGCCCTATTAATCGACTCTTGCAACAGAAATTCATCGTCAAACACTTGGGTAACCAAGCCAATTCGCTCAGATTCAACGGCATCGATAGGATCGGGAAGCATGGTTAAATGGAGCGCCCTGCCGTGACCAATCAGTCGAGGGAGGATGTAGGTTAGGCCACCTGTCGGACTAAAACCAAGTTCGGCGTCAGGCAAGCCTAATTTAGCAGATTTAGCTGCAAAACGTAAATCGCATAATAGCGCTAATTCTAGGCCGCCGCCCAAACAATAACCATTAATCGCAGCGATAATTGGCTTTTTACAACCCTGCATTGCCTTGGCAAGTACTTGATAGGCGTTGGCTGTTTTTCGGAATATTTCAGGCCTTGTATCAGCCATCATGTGTTTGATATCGCCGCCAGCACTGAATGCACGTCCATCGCCGGTAATGACAAGCGAGTAAATGGAACCATCTTTGGCGCAAAGACTAATAATAGCAGTGAGCTCGTCTAGGGTTTTCTTGTCTATTGCGTTTAATATACGGGCACGATTAAGTGTGATTACACCCACTTTATCGTGTTTTTCAAAAATAACTCTCTCCGTCATTTTCCGCCCTCAAAGATTATTTGATCCAGTTAAGATTCTTGCATCATACCTTTGTTGCCGTAAATAGGCTAACTTTATCCAGAGATGAATAACAGATTCAGAGCCAAGGCAACATAGACAAATGCAGCAAATACATTCAGCCTTTTAACAAGTGCTGGAGATTTACTTAACAGGGGCTTTAAAAAGCTTGACAAATAAGCGATAAAACTAAAAACACAAAGTGCGCAAAGGATAAAAATCAGACCAAGAAGAAACATCTGGGCTGGAACACGACCGCTATCAATATTCACAAATTGTGGCAGAAAAACAAGAAAGAAGATAGCGACCTTTGGATTGGTAAGATTCATGACCACACCAGTTAGGTAGAAAGATTTACTGGGTTTGTCAGAGTCCTTAAAATCTATACTTTCACTTTTTATTGCTCGATAAGCAAGGAATACAAGGTAGCATGCACCAATAATTTTCAGCCCTTGGAATGCCAATTGACTTGTTTGAAAAATAACGGCAACACCAAGTGAAACCAAAACAGTGTGTGCAATTAAGCCACTGCAAAGGCCTAAGGTCGTGAGAATTCCAATCTTCCACCCTCTGATTGCAGACTGGGTTAGTACAAAAATATTGTCTGGCCCAGGGGCAAAACTCAACACGACGGAGGCGCTGATAAAAGCCAAAATGGTTTCAATACTGAATAATTCCAAGACTGTCTCTAATTGATGGTTTACTTACTGAATATTTCAGCGCTGTCTCTATAAGCTTTAAATTCAAGTGCATTGCCCGATGGATCTTTAATGAACATCGTTGCTTGTTCAGCCGGTAACCTGGCATAGCGAACGTGAGGCTCAAGAACAAAAGTCACGCCCGATGTTTTTAACTTCTCAGACAAATTTTGAAATTCACCCCACTCAAGAACGCAGCCAAAATGCGGCATGGGCACAGTATTACCCTCAACGCTAGATTGTGTCTCACAAGGGGAGATGATCTCGCCCAAATGAAGTGACAATTGATTACCAAAGAAATTAAAGTCAACCCAAGTAACGGTGCTACGCCCCTCTTCACAACCCAGAAGCTCACCATAGAATTGCCGTGCGGACTCAAGATCGCTCACGGTGTATGCTAAATGGAAAACCGTCACGTTATTGAAAGTGCACCTTTCTGAGAGATGAAATTACTCTTGCTCGAAAAGTGTCAAGTTACTGTTGTCCATTATGCACTCCTGTGCTGTATATTAAATTAGACTTTATCATAGCATGTTTCATAATGAGATATGATAAAAATAAGGTTAGCCAGAAAGCCCCATCACTAGACCGATAAGGATTAGGGCTAAACCCGTTATTCGATTTTGCCATAAAATTTTCTTTGGATCGCCTAGCCACGATTTTGACAAGTGGGCTATCAAAGCATAAGTCGTCATAACGATATTTTCAATTACAACCAAGGTCACCACAACAATGGCGCCTTCAAATACACTAAACATCCTCAAGTCAACAAAAAGAGGAAGAAAGGCTACCAAAAAAACAAAGCCTTTAATATTGGTAAAGTTCACAAAAAAGCCTTGGGCAAAAGATATTTTTGCTCTAAAAGTGCTTTTAGAATTGGTGACTGATAAATCTAGATTCTCAGCTTTTTTTCTCCATTGAATAATGCCTAGTGTGATGAGATATAACATACCTATGATTTTTATCACACCAAAGGCGCTGGGAAAATTAACAATCAACACCCCCAAACCACTTAGCACCAGCACAATTCCACAAGCCAACCCTAACTGTAAACCGGCTATAGAAACCAAGGTCGATTTAAAGCCAAATTGAGTACTCTGACTCACAGTAAACAGCGCGCTAGGTCCAGGGGAAATGCTAATCAAAAAGCCCGCAGAGACAAGGCCCAACCAAGTTGAAAATTCCATTAAATCACCCTAAAAAAAACTTACTAACTTGCATCGTGCTGACAATTCCAACAAAAGTCAAAAGTAGCATCGTTCATCTCATTACAATTTTGACACTGCCACTGGGGCTTGTCTACGTCTTTATTTAAGTCTTCAATCAACTCACTTGCGCGCGAACAATCCTTGTCATTAACCACCCAAACTTCGGGCCAAGTTTCAATTGGCGCGAGCTGGCCTGCGCCGCCAGATGCGTATTGATTTTTAGTAATAACCTCAATGTCATTTTGCAGAAGGTGATTGGCAACGGTTGCCACCAATGCATGATGTTCGTGGGTATAAACCAGCTTCATTTGAACGGAGAATAAAGCATTAATTTAAAACCAATGCCGCCAAACCTAGAAAGGCAACAAAGCCAATAACGTCGGTAATTGTCGTTAAAATTACGCCACCCGCCAACGCTGGATCAATTTTAAGTTTGGTCAACAATAGCGGTAAAAAGGCACCGAAGAAGGCTGCAATAATCAAATTAACAATAATGGCGATACCAATAACAACACTTAAGCCAATATCATCAAACCAATAAAAAGTTGCAATTGCAATCACGATCGACCAACAGATGCCATTCAATATGCCCACAGACACTTCTTTGTTGATTAAAGATTTAATGTTAGCTGTTGTCACCCTACCGGTAGCGATACCTCGGGTAACTAAAATCAAGGTTTGTGTTCCTGCAATACCACCCATGCTGGCGACCACCGGCATCAGAATTGCTAATGCAATTTTCTGCTGTAAAGTTGCTTCAAACAAAGCAATAAAAGAAACGGCGATAAAAGCGGTAATCAAGTTCACCCCCAACCAAACACTACGTCGTTTGGTACTTTGAACGATGGGCGCAAACACATCCTCTTCCTCGTCCAAACCCACCATTGACATCACCGAGTGCTCGGCTTGGTCACGAATAACATCAACCACATCGTCAATGGTAATTCGTCCAACAAGCTGATTATGCTCGTCAACAACAGGAGCTGAAATTAAATTTCTTTGCT
This sequence comes from Candidatus Thioglobus sp., assembly GCA_012959965.1. Taxonomy (GTDB): domain Bacteria; phylum Pseudomonadota; class Gammaproteobacteria; order PS1; family Pseudothioglobaceae; genus Pseudothioglobus. The sequence continues at coordinate 9,561 of DUCF01000022.1, forward strand.
CAAACAGCGTGGCCACCACAGCCTCATCCGTATTGGCAAGAATTGGTTTTGATGTCTCGGTACTGACCAGCGGCATAATGGCTTGCTCAGGCTCTTCCGTTAATAGTGTTGAAACATGCAAAGAACCAAGATAATTAAAGTTACGATCAACAACAAAAACCTTGTCGGTATCAACCGGCATCTCTTTAAGCAGTCTCAAATAACGAATAACAGTACGCACAGTGACATCAGAGCGCACAGTAATAAAGTCGGTATTCATTAAGCCACCGGCCGAATCTTCAGGATAAGTTAATACTTTTTTAAGGTGCTCTCGATGTTTGTAATCAAGTGTCAGTAATAAGCTGTGAACTGCTGTTTCTGGCAGATTAGGCACAATATCAGCCAAATCGTCCGTGTCCAAACCCTCTGTTGCTTTGACCAGCGCCTCAACAGACATTTCATCAATCAACTGTGTCTGTACATCTTCGTTGACTTCTTTCAGAGCCTCACCCTGAACCCTGGGTTCAATTCGAGGCCAAATCAGTGAACGATCTTTGGGCGGTAAAGCTTCTAGTAATTTAGCAACTTCGCTGGGGTGCAGTTCATCAAGTTGAGCGCCAGCCTCCTCTAAAAGAGAGGCCTCAAGTGCATTCATTAATTGTTGTAAGCACTCCTCGAAAGAAGCGTGTTTAGCCTCAGCCATAATTACAATCCGTTACAGTCGAGCATGACAGGGCAAGCCCGCCACAGTCGAAAATAACTCATTATAATTTATATGAACTAGCCTCTGTGGCTATGTAGTTTTTCTTTGTGCTTGATGATTTGTGAATCCAGCTTATTAACCAGCTGATCAATAGAAGCATACATGTCATTACTTTGAGCCTTTGCAAATAAATCAGCGCCACTCACGTGGATCGTTGCCTCAGCTTTCTGAACATCCTTTTGCACTTCCAGAATCATATTGACTTTAATAACGTGGTCAAAGTGGTGTTTAATTTTGGAAAGTTTTTCAGTTGAATGCTCTCTAAGGGCTGGTGTGATATCGAGATGATGGCCTGATATGTTTAATTGCATAGGTTCTCCTTGTGAAATTTGATTAAATTAAAGGCACTTCTATTGTTGCATAATCACTTGATAAATGGCGAATTATTTATCTTTATTTTTTATAAATTACAGAAAGAGGGGCAAATAAAACTAGTATATAATTTTACTTTTTAATGTTAAATTGAAATCTCACTCATGAATTCAATGGTGCTATTTTTAGACAGAGACTGCCTACGAAGATATAGATCTCATCGAGATGTATCTATGGCGGCTATTTTGCACTAATTTAACCAATAATTTAGTTTCGAAAGCCCCATTCTGGGGCTTTTTTATTTTTCAAAGGAAATTTTTATGTCACACTTAATGTCTAACTATCTCCCCCTTGATGTTACTTTTTCTTCGGGCAAAGGATGCTGGTTAACGGACGACAAAGGTCAACAATACTTAGATTGCCTTTCGGGTGTTGGAGTTGTCAATTTAGGCCATTGCCACCCAACAATCACCAAAGCTATTATCGAGCAAGCCAGTACGCTACTCCATACTTCAAACTGGTATCACATCGAAAATCAAGAGCTACTTGCTGATCGTTTATGCAGTGTTGCCAATATGGATAAAGTGTTTTTCGGCAACTCAGGCGCTGAAGCCAATGAAGCGGCAATCAAAATTGCTCGCCTTCATGGCCAAAACAAAGGCGTTGAAAACCCTATTATCTTAACTGCAAATCAAAGCTTTCATGGGCGCACGATGGCCACACTTTCAGCCACGGGCAACAGTAAAGTTCAGGCAGGGTTTGCACCATTGGTTAGTGAGTTTATTCATGTTGACTTTAACGACATCGATGCAATTAAAACATTTGATGGCAATAGCAGCGTTGTTGCAGTGATGCTTGAGCCCATTCAAGGTGAGAGCGGGGTTATCATTCCAGACGATGATTACCTTAATAATGTGCAATCCATTTGCAATAGCAACGACTGGTTATTAATACTTGACGAAGTGCAAACCGGTATTGGCCGCACAGGTCAATTTTTTGCCCATCAATACAACAACATCACCCCGGATGTGATGACCCTAGCAAAAGGATTAGGCAACGGTATCCCGATTGGTGCGTGTTTAACAAAAGGCGCGGCAAGCGAGCTGTTGATGCCCGGCACCCATGGTTCAACTTTTGGCGGAAATCCACTGGCAACAAAGGTTTCTCTGAGTATTCTGGATGTCTTTGAAGGTGACAACATTCTTGACAATGTAAACAAGCAAAGCGCCTATATTCACTCACAGCTGAGTGCGGCCCTTAAGGATTATTCAGCGGTTAAAGAGATTCGCATCAAGGGTCTAATGATAGCGATTGAACTTAATGTTGACTGCTCAACATTACTACAAAACGCACTCGACGACAAAATTTTAATCAACATCACTGGCAACTCCATTAGAATGCTACCTCCATTGATTATTAAAAAAGACGAAGTGGATATCATGCTGGAAAAAGTAATCAAACTAATCAACAACGCGAGTCAATAATGACAAAACATTTTATCGATTTAGACGATCATTCGTTTCAAGATTTGCAAGGCATTATCGATAACGCCATTGCACTGAAAAAATCTCATCAATCAGGCGAGATAAACGAATCTCTAAAAAATAAAACATTGGCAATGATTTTCGACAAATCTTCCACTCGAACTCGTGTGTCGTTTGAAGCGGGCATGGCGCAACTTGGCGGCCACTCCCTGTTTCTCTCCGACAAGGATATTCAAATTGGACGTGGTGAACCGATTACCGATAGTGCAATCGTTATTGGCTCAATGGTAGATGCGATAATGCTTAGGGTCTCCTCGCATGATGACATTATGACTTTTGCAGAGCACGCAAGAACGCCTGTGATTAACGCCTTGTCAGACCAATCCCACCCCTGCCAAATGTTGGCAGACCTAATGACCTTTCAAGAGCATCGTGGCCCCATTAAAGGCAAAAAAGTCGTTTGGGTTGGTGATGGCAACAATGTCTGCCATACTTACATGCAAGCAGCGGAAATATTTGGCTTTGAGTTAATCATTTCCACCCCAAAGGGTTACGAAGCAGCGCAAGATTTTGTTGATAAATATCAAAACAATATCAGCTATTGCTCGAATCCAGTTGAGGCCTGTAAAGGTGCCGACTTGGTAGTAACCGATGTTTGGGCAAGTATGGGCATGGAGTCAGAGCAAAAAGCGCGAGAATTGGCCTTTAAGGACTTTCAGGTCAACCAAAAGATGATGTCGGTTGCCAATGAAGATGCTTTATTTATGCATTGCTTGCCTGCGCATCGCGGTGAAGAGGTAAGCGCTGATGTTATTGATGGCAAACAAAGTGTTATTTGGGACGAAGCTGAAAACCGCTTACACGCTCAAAAGGCCCTGCTGCTATACTTAATCAACGATTAATCGTTCTGAGCAAGTTTGAGCTTGGCCTCCTGGTAGAATTTAACGCCTCGCTCAATTTTATCTCGACCTTTAGAGGCGCGCCAGCGATTGGTGTCCCTTAGAGAATACACACAGCCACAATACTCTTGCTGATAGAATTCTTCTTTTTTGGAGAGCTCTAACATTCTCGAAGAACCGCCCTTCTTACGCCAATTAAAATCCCAATAAGGAACATCATAAAGCGCGCCCGATCGATGGCCACAACCGTTGATTTGATTCATATCTTTCCAGCGAGAAATACCCAAGGTGGATGATATTAAATCAAAACCATGTTCTTTGGCGTACTTAGCAGTAACCTCAAAACGCATATCAAAGCAGGTTGTACAGCGCGCGCCGCGCTCGGGCTCATTTTCCTGGCCTTTGGTTCGCTCGAACCATTCGTCCTTATCGTAATCACCATCAACAATGGCCATACCGAGTTTCTTCGCAAAACGGACGTTTTCCTCTTTACGAAGTTCATACTCATCAACAGGATGGATGTTTGGATTGTAGAAAAAAATAGTAGTCTCAATGTCTGCACTCGCGACAGCTTCCATTATCTCGCCCGCACAGGGTGCACAGCAAGAGTGCAACAATAAGCGCTTTTCACCATTTGGCGGGCTTAGTTTTGGACGCTCATAGGCATCAAGGGAATAATTTACTATAGACATTTTTTCACCTCTTTAAGCACTTCCCAGGCCTCTCTCTTTAGAGCAGGGTTGCTGATTATTTCATGAGGATGAAAGGTTGTAAAGGTGTGGTCTATCGTCGATTTTAGCGCCTTATCCATAATCAAAATCACCTTTGAAGGATTAACTTCAATAACAGAAGACAGTGTCGTGTTTGTTGCACGCACACAGACAACATCGCTCATTGGCAAGCCAATAGCGCCCAGC
>DUCF01000022.1:13962-31215 GCA_012959965.1 Candidatus Thioglobus sp.
ACCGACAAAAAGAATGCTCTTGCTCAGTCTCGATTACCAAACACCCAACACGATCTGTTGTCGCGTTGACGCACTCACTTGTCCCGTAAAGAAACTCGGGAATGCCCAGCGTCTTCAGATAATCTTGTCTAAGCTCAGGCGTCATACCTGTGGGTGCGCCCTCTCAACATGAGCCATCACTTTATTAAGCGCATGAATATAGGCTTTCGCAGAAGAAGTGATAATATCAGTATCAACACCTTGACCATTAACAATTTTTCCTTCGTGTTCTAAGCGCACATTCACCTCACCCAGCGCGTCTGTGCCTTGGGTAACGTTGGTGACCGAGTATAGCTGCAATGTTGGTTCAATATTAACCATAGACAAAATTGCATGGAAAGTTGCATCAACTGCGCCGGACGTTTTAGCCGATGCGCTTTTTTCTTCACCATTAATTGAAAGAGAGACCTCAGCAGTGTTTTCTTCGCCTGTTTCAGTGCAAACTTTCAGAGAAAGCAAGCGAATCACTTCAGTAGCCTCGGTTTGCGTTTCGGTGACCAGTGCTTGTAAATCTTCGTCAAAAATATCATGTTTTTTATCCGCTAAATCCTTGAACTTAGCAAAGGCATCGTTAAGAGTGGCTTCCGAGTCAAACTCAACACCCAACTCACCCAGTCTCGCTTTAAAGGCATTACGACCCGAGTGCTTACCGAGTACCAATTTATTAGAATTCCAACCCACATCTTCTGCGCACATAATTTCGTAAGTTTCACGGTGTTTTAATACGCCGTCTTGATGAATGCCTGCCTCGTGGGCAAAAGCATTGGCGCCAACAATTGCCTTGTTTGGCTGGACCACAAAACCGGTAATAGACGAAACCAATCTTGAAGCCGCAAGAATATGCTCGGCATTAATATTGGTATCAAAATTGAAAACATCTTGTCTTGTGCGAATCGCCATAACCACCTCTTCTAAAGAAGTATTACCTGCACGCTCACCCAAGCCGTTAATCGTGCACTCAATTTGTCTCGCGCCGTTTAATGCCGCCGAAAGAGAGTTTGATACAGCCAAGCCCAAGTCGTTATGACAATGAGCCGAGAAAATCGCTTTATCGGAATTCGGAATGCGCTCAATTAATTGACGTATCGTTTCACCAAACTGGTGCGGTATGTTATAACCCACGGTATCTGGAATATTAATTGTTGTCGCGCCCGCATCAATCGCTGCTTCAATAATTCGACACAAAAAATCAATGTCTGAACGGCCTGCATCTTCTGGGCTAAACTCAATATCATTCGTGTACTTAGTTGCTCGCTTTACAGAATGAATCGCTTGTGTTAGGACTTCATCGGGCGTCATTTTCAACTTCATCTTCATATGAATGTCTGACGTTGCAATAAAGGTGTGGATTCTTCCGGAATTAGCGTTCTTTATCGCCTCACCTGCACGATCAATGTCCTTATCAAGCGCTCTAGCTAATGAACAGACAGTAGAGTCTTTTATCGCTTCGGCAACAGCTTTTACTGCCTCAAAATCACCCGGAGAAGCAATAGCAAAACCGGCTTCGATGACATCAACACGCATTTTTTCCAATATTTTTGCAATACGAACCTTTTCATCCTTAGTCATTGAAGCACCAGGAGATTGCTCGCCATCGCGAAGTGTTGTATCAAATATTATTAGTTTTTCGGACATTGTCTTTTCCTTATCGTTGTTTGGTTTGTTGCTTAGTTTTTGGGTTGGTAGACTTTCGTCTATGCAGAATATTATTGCCTTACGGCAGTAATCGTAACAACGCTAAGAGGCTGCCCAATGAAAGAAATGTAAATAAAGTGTTATTTATTCTCATAAAGCAGAATTATAAAGCAACTTAAAGGGACTTGTTTCGTTTTTTCTGACGACGTTTTTGTTGCAAACCAAATACAGTAAGAATGGGGCCTGACAACATATAAAGAAAGAAAAATGCAAAAAGAACGACAGGCGGCTCGTAAGCAACGACAAGAATAATTAACGCAGCCAACAACACGAGCCTAAATGACGTTCTACGCTTGAAATCAACCTCTTTAAAGCTATGATAACGAACATTGCTAACCATTAGTATTCCGCACGCTACTGCAATAATCCAACCAATAGTATTTTCACTTGTACCACTCAAGCTAAGCTCGTAGCCTTGCCCGGGTAGCCATTCGTATAATCCTATCATGCCAGCCAACACAGCCGCAGCCGCAGGCGACGGTAAGCCCTGAAAGTAGCGCTTATCAGCAATACCGACTTGGGTGTTAAAACGTGCCAAACGAAGAGCTGCACATGCAGCAAAAACGAAAGCCGCCATCCAGCCAATTTTGCCCATGTCAGACAGGGTCCATTGATACACCAGAATAGCAGGCGCAACACCAAACGATATTAAATCGGCCATCGAATCGTATTCAGCGCCAAAAGCACTTTGGGTATTGGTCATGCGTGCCACTCGACCATCAAGAGCATCCCAAAGCATAGCGAAGAAAATTGCCATTGCAGCAATTTCAAAATCTCCCTTAATGGAAGCTATAACGGCATAAAAACCGCAGAACAAGCCGAAAGTAGTGAGAATGCTGGGCAGCAAATAAACACCTCTTTTGGCTTGAGCCTTATTATTTTCCATACGCTAGATTATAAGCGGTTTATGATTATTAGACTAATCAACCAACTTGTTTTTGGCGATCCAAGGCATCATAGAGCGAAGGCTTTCACCAACTTGCTCAATTTGATGCTCGCGCTGAACTTCACGACGTGCTGGTAAGTTACCCACATTAGCAACAAACTCTTTAGTAAATGTACCGTCTTGAATTTCGCTTAAGATTTTTTTCATTTCAGCCTTTGTTTCTGCAGTAACAATACGAGGTCCACGTGTCACGTCACCGTATTCAGCGGTGTTTGAAATCGAATAGCGCATAGTAGCAATGCCACCTTCATGCAACAAGTCAACAATAAGTTTAAGCTCGTGCAAGCACTCAAAGTACGCCATTTCTGGCTCGTAACCCGCTTCAACCAATGTTTCAAAACCTGCCTGAACAAGTGCTGTTGTGCCACCACAAAGTACTGCTTGCTCACCAAATAAATCCGTTTCAGTTTCTTCTCTAAAGCTTGTTTCAAGAATACATGTACGACCACCACCGATAGCTGAAGCGTATGAAAGTGAAGTCGCTTTAGCGTTGCCGGATACGTCTTGCTGAATAGCGATCAAATCTGGAATACCGCCGCCTTTAACAAATTCTGAACGAACCGTATGGCCAGGCGCTTTAGGAGCGATCATAATAACGTCCAAATCCGCTCTTGGCTTAATTAGGTCGTAGTGAATGTTTAAGCCGTGAGCAAAAGCCAATGTTGCGCCTTGCTTTAAGTTTGGCTCAATATTATTGGCATAAATATCTGCCTGGAACTCGTCTGGCGCTAGCACCATCACTAAATCAGCCCAAGCACTGGCATCTTCAACAGACATCACACCCAAGCCACTTTTCTCAGCTTTTTCCGCTGATGATGAGCCCACTCGGAGACCAACAACAACTTCAACACCAGAATCTTTAAGATTGTTAGCGTGCGCATGACCTTGAGAGCCGTAACCAATAATCGCAACTTTCATTCCTTTGATAACTGAAAGGTCTGCGTCTTTATCGTAATATCTGTTCATTTTTTTACCCTTATTCCTTAATTTTTAAATTACTGTTCTGCCTCTAGAAATGCCTGTCACACCCGTTCTAGAAACCTCCATTACTATTGCGAAATCAAGCGCATTTAAGAATGCGTTAAGTTTTCGTGTCTTACCGGCAATCTCAATGGTGTAAGTTCTATCGCTTACATCCACAATTTTGCAAGAAAATATATCCACCAACTGTTTGACTTCAAGCTCGTCTTTTTTATTTACACACACTTTAATGAGCATCAGCTCACGTTCGACGTGATCTTGATCCGTTAAATCAATTACCTTGACAACGTCAATCAATTTATTCAGTTGTTTGACAATTTGCTCAATCACCCGATCACTGCCCGAGCTAACAATCGTCATTCGAGATAAGCCTGGATCATTTGTTTGTGCAACCGTTAGTGATTCAATATTGAAGCCACGCGCCGAAAAAAGCCCTGACACTCTAGAGAGTGCACCTGCCTCATTTTCTAAAAGAATTGAAATAATGTGTCTCATAACTATACCGCGTTAAAGTCTGTTTTATTTTTTGAAACCATATCATCGCGCCCTGCCAATAGCATATCAGAATGACCGCCACCGGCTGGAATCATTGGAAAAACGTTTTCAGTTGGATCGGTCAAAATATCAAGAAAAACGGTTTTATCTTTTTGTGCGAAAGCTTCAATTAAAGCTGGCTTAAGGTCCGCTTCTTTCTCAACACGAATACCAACATGGCCATAGCTTTCTGTCAATTTAACAAAATCAGGCAATGCATCCATATAAGACATCGCATAACGCTTTTCATAGAAAAACTCTTGCCATTGTCGAACCATGCCCAAGTAGCCGTTATTAAGACAAACGATTTTAACCGGTGTGCTGTATTGCAACATTGTCGAAAGCTCTTGTAGCATCATTTGAATACTACCTTCCCCAGTAACGCAGGCAACATCCCGGTCGGGGTCGGCCAACTTTGCTCCCATAGCTGCAGGCAAACCAAAGCCCATTGTGCCTAAGCCGCCCGAATTAATCCAGCGACGAGGTTCGTCAAATTGATAATATTGTGCCGCCCACATTTGGTGTTGTCCAACATCTGACGTGACGATGGCCTCGCCTTTTGTGACCTCATATAAAGCCTCGATAACCGTTTGTGGCTTAATAACACCTTCAGATCGCTTGTAAGTCAGTGAGTCTACACTGCGCCAATCGTTTATTTGCGCCCACCATTGTGAAATATCGGTTAATTTAACATCTTTCAACTCATCAATTAATTCTGAGAGCACTTGGCCAACTTGGCCAACAATCGGAACATCGGCAACAACATTCTTTGAAATAGACGACGGATCAATATCGATATGAATAATTTTTGCCGTAGGGCAGAACTTCTCAAGATTGCCAGTGATTCGGTCATCAAATCTCGCACCAATCGCAACAACACAATCTGACCCGTGCATAGCCATGTTGGCTTCGTAGTTGCCGTGCATACCCAGCATGCCGACAGATAACTCATCTGTGCCAGGATAAGCACCTAAGCCCATCAATGTCTGAGTGATTGGAAAGTTTAATAGCCGTGTAAATTCTCTTAATTCTTTAGAGGCATTGCCAATCACACTACCACCGCCTGAATATAGGATTGGTCGCTTTGACTTTGCAATCAATTGTGCCGCTTTTTTGATCTGACGACTGCTGGCTTTAACAGTTGGCTTGTAAGAGCGAATATCAACCGTTTCAGGATAAGCTTCAGCCGTCATTTGCGCAATGGTAATATCCTTAGGAATATCGATTAATACCGGCCCAGGGCGACCCGTGGTCGCAATATGAAACGCTCGCTTAACGGTTTCTGCTATATCTTTAATATCCTTAACTAGGAAATTGTGCTTCACACAAGAACGTGTAATACCAACAGCATCAACCTCTTGGAAGGCATCGCCGCCAATCAGTGGCGAAGGAACTTGCCCAGAGATTACAACCATAGGGATAGAGTCCATATGCGCTGTTGCAATACCGGTTACAGCATTAGTAATACCAGGGCCGGAAGTAACCAGAACAACGCCGGGCTTGCCGCTTGTTCTTGCGTAACCATCTGCCGCGTGTGTTGCACCCTGTTCGTGTCTCACCAAGATATGCTTAACCGCATCTTGCGTTTCAAGTGCATCGTAAATATGCAAGACTGCGCCGCCAGGGTATCCGAAAACGTATTCTACATCCTCACTCTCTAGGCTATTAATCAGTATTTGCGCACCATTTAATTTCATGGTTGGTATCAATAATTAAAACTTTCTGATTATACCCAAAGACGCAACGCTAAAAGCCCTTCGTTGCTAGCCTTTTTGCTTGATGAAAACGGCTGAATTGCGGTTGTTTTTGCGCCAAAAATTGCCAACATAAAACAGTAAAAATAGACAATAAAAAAATCCGTTAATTTAAATGTCGTTTTGCCAATCCTCGGAGTAATAACTGATAGGCGATGAGAGTTCGTCAAAAGTCTCAACGCTATAAGCTCCAGGCTGAGACAAAATAGCCGAAAGCAACTGATCATTTAACATGTGGCCAGTTTTATAGCCCTCGTAATGACCAATAAGATTACTGCCCAACAGGAATAAGTCGCCGACAATATCTAGAATTTTGTGCTTAACAAATTCATTGTGATAACGCATTCCATCCTCATTGAGAATATCGTCATCGGTCAGGGCAATGGCATTGTCAACACTTGCTCCCAGCGCAAGATTTTGCTTTTGCATCATCTCTACGTCTTTCAAATAACCAAAAGTACGGGCTCTGGATATCTCTTTTAAGTAAGACTGTTCAGCAAAATCAATGGACAACTTCTGCCCGCTTTCCTTGACCTTCTTGTGCTCAAAGTCAATTTCCAGAGTGACTTTAAAACCATCATGCGGCTCAACTTGCGCCCACGATTGGCCATTTTCAACCCTGACCGTATCTTTAATAACAATAAAGCGTTTAGGCTCTGGCTGCTCTTCAATGCCTGCGGATTGCACCAAAAAAATAAATGGCGCTGAAGATCCGTCCATAATTGGCACCTCAAAAGAGTCCAGCTCCACCAAGACATTATCAATACCCAAGGCAGATAATGCCGACATTAAGTGTTCAACAGTCGAAATCTTGACACCTTTATTTTCAAGGCCTGTTGACAAAACCACCTCATTAACAAAGGCACTGTGAGCATACACTTGCTTGCCACCTGCATCCATTCTTTTGAAAACCACACCATGATTCACATCAGCAGGAATCAATGTCAAATTAACCATTTTTCCACTATGAATGCCCACGCCGCGCGCTCTAACTGTTTTTTTAATCGTTCTCTGCTTAACCATTATCTAGAATTCGCCAATCAATATATTTCTCATTTTACCCATCATACCAACTTCACCTTTTGCTTTTACAAGCGTCTGTTGTGGCACATCCTCTTTATGCAATAAGAGACCAATAGCCCCGGTATATCGGTAGTCACCAATAATCGACTCCAACCCTGAAACCACAGAGCGTTGCACGATGCCCTTTTTTACTCGCCTCGAAAAGAAACTCCTGACCAAATCCTCACACCCATCTACTTGGGTGCCACCACCACACAACACAAATCCAGCCTTAATGCTGCCTTCCAAATTTCTATGCTTTAAATCATTTTTCACCAAAGACAAAATATCCACATAAGCCTCTTCAACAACTTCAGACAAGGTTAAATTAGAAAGCTGGTGCAACTCTTTATTGGTTGCCTGCACAAATTCAACAAGATACTCTCCCCTAATAGTTGAAGCTTTAGCACAACCGTGTCGCTCCTTTAATCTCTGCGCCTCTTCAAAAGAGGTGTCAAAAGCAAATGCCACCTCTTGGGTAATGTCATTACCACCAACAGGAATAACCCCGCTATAAACAATACCACCCTGCTGGAAAACTGAAAAATTGGTCACCCCCGCGCCAAAATCAAGTAAACAAACACCAGCATCTTTCTCCTCTTGTGTCAGCAACGCTTGCGAACTGGCAATCGAATCAAGGACAATACTATCCACACTGAGGTCGCTCTGCTTAAGGCTATTTTCAATGTTGCGCATGCTCGAGCTTGAAACGGTGACAATATGCACTTCGGACTCTAAAACAGAGGCCTCCATTTCAACCGGATTTTCGATTACTTGAGTCTCATTTAAAGTGAACTTTTTATTGATTACATGAAGCACTTCTTTATTGGTTGGTGTGGTAATAGCTCGCGCCGATTCTAACACCTTATCAACGTCCTCTTTTGCCACAATTTGATTGATTGGGATGCGCCCGTTTCGATCAAAACAAGTGAGGTGTGTGTCAGATAAATTTGCACGCACTAAGGCGATTTCGCCATTAAAACTCTTGTTGGCTTTTTCCAGTGTTTTTGAGATGGCGCGAGAAAGAGAATCTATAGCAGAAACATGACCTTTTCTAACCCCTGCAGAGGGGCCAATACCGTGACCAATAAGGCGCAAAACATCGTCTTCTTTTTCAGCCACTAAGACAGCGATTTTATCGGTACCAATATCTATACTTGCAATAAAATCGTTTCCGCCGGCCATGGTTTAATTTCGATATGAATGGGTGAGTTTTCAACGAATTTTACCTTAGTCCTTGTATCTCAAAGAAACGTATTGTACTAATTTTTTACAATATTTAACCACTCATTAAGATGACTCAACTCAACCGTCTTGCCACTGAGTAATCGGCGGAACAATTTAGCATTTTTTTCGCCGTGATATAACCCCAAAATATGCCTAGTCATTGATCTAATTGGCACGCCTTTTTCCCACTCATTTTGAATATAATTCATGTACTTAGTTAAGACATTTTCGCGATTTTTTATTACCTTACTTTCACCATAGAATTGATGGTCAATTTCTGACAATAAATAAGGCTGTTGATAGGCCACTCTGCCTAACATTACACCATCAACTTGAGACAAATGCTGCTCAACTTCCATGACATTCTGAACGCCGCCATTGATGCAAATAGTTAAGCTTGGAAAATCTTGTTTCAATTGATAGACCCATGGGTAATTAAGCGGTGGAATGGTGCGATTTTCTTTCGGACTTAAGCCTTGCAACCATGCCTTTCTAGCATGAACAATAAAATGCTCGCAACCACTATCGGCAATCCTTTTAATAAACTCACTCAATTGCGCATAACTTTCCATCTCATCAACACCAATTCGGCACTTAACCGTCACTGGAATATTGCACGCCTCCATCATCCTCTCAACACAAGCGCCAACCAAATATGGCTCCTTCATCAAGCACGCGCCAAAACTACCCGAAAGTACACGCTCAGACGGGCAGCCAACATTGATGTTAACGGCATCGTAACCCCATTTCTCGGCAATGTCAGCACACTCCGACATCTCGCCAGCATCGCTGCCACCCAGTTGCAACACAAGCGGGTGTTCGGATGCGTTATAGTCAAGAAGACGGTGTTTATCGCCATTAAGGATGGCTTTGGCGGTAATCATTTCAGTGTAGAGCTGAATCTTTAAACTCAACAATCGATAAAAATAACGACAATGCCTATCGGTCCAATCCATCATTGGCGCAACTGAAACTGTGTGTGCGGGAATCAAAGCGATGAAATAAGATGATTCAAGGCAAAACCAACACTTTGATTGACAACCTCCTCTCGAGTGCCTTGAAAAGACTGTGTGCTTGTCGACAAGTTGTTTTTTATACAAAAACCAAAACAAATAGTGCCGATTGGCTTTGCTTTTGTGCCGCCCGTAGGACCCGCAATACCAGTAATTGCCACAGCAATATCGGAACTCGATTGGCTGACAGCCCCTTTAACCATGGCAATTGCAACAGCTTCGCTAACAGCGCCCTCGGCACCAATGATTTGAGGCTCAACCTTCAGCATGTCGACTTTAGCTATATTGCTATAAGCAATATAGCCACGATCAAAGTAGCTGGATGCACCTGAAATACTGGTTAATGCACTTGCTAGTGCACCACCAGTGCATGACTCGGCAACAGAGATTGTTAAATCGCCATCAATCAATAGCTTTGCCAAGATTTGGATTTTCTCAGTCATTCTCTATGCCAAGGCTTTATTGACAATTTCATAAACATCGCTCGACAAATCCTCCAATGAGCAAATACGTTCAAGCTGGTTTTGTTGCAACTTAGAATAATCCAGGCTATAACGTCGCCAGTGATTAAACGAACTCACAAGCCTCGCAGCTATCTGCGGATTTATACGGTCTAACTCAATAACGCTGTCCGCCAATAATTGATAACCCTCATCGGTGTGGAATTGAATATGATTTTGGCTAAATGCGCTGAGCACCGAGCGCACCCGATTAGGGTTTGTAAGGGCGAAAAGTGAGTGCTTCATAAGCGTCTTCAATCGCCCAACATTCATTATTGGCGACAGACTTTGAACGGCAAACCACTTATCCATCACCTGTACGTCGTCGCAATATTGAGAATAAAAAACCTCGGTCACTTCTTCTCGATAAGGATTTTCTTTCGTGAGGAGCGCTTGAAATGCACAGAGCTTATCGCTCATGCAATTAGCTTGGTTGAATTGCTCAAAGGCCAATTCAAATTCCCTACCCTGCACAAGATAAGACAAACACAAATTCTTTAATGCCCTTTTGCCCACGGATTCTGGTGAAAGCTCAAACGCTACACTGTCGTTTAACTTTTTATAAGTGCTTAGCAATACCGGCTTTAGAGACACGAGCATCGCTTGAATGATACTTTCTCGCTTAGTATGAAGTTCGCCAACATCAATTTTAGATACGCTTTGATGTAATATGTTTTCGCTTGGCAAACTCAGCATCTCCGAAAGCAAAGCGTAGTCGCTTTCATTTTCTAGCAGTCCTACAAGCGCACCAAAGAGCTTTTCTTCATTACTACGGTCGGCCAACAAAATACAATCAAGCCATAACTGTTGTGCATTATCCCAGCGGTTAAAGGCATCTGAATCGTTAACACAAAGGAATAATTTTTCCTCAAATGAAGCGCTCGAATGGACGCGAATAGGTGCCGAAAATCCTCTAAACCACGAAGCAATAGGCTTGGCATTGATGTCACTAAATTCCAGTGTTTTCTGCAATTCATCGATCATAACAACATCGGACACCAACTCATTACCCTGCGCATCCAGCAAACCAAAAGCATTAGGAATGCACAATGCACTCTGTTGATTGCTTTGACTGAAGGTTACTCGATAAGTTTTCGTCTGTTCGTCGTACTCTTCAACAACTTCAATATCCGGCGTGCCAGCACGCGAATACCATTGCAGAAAATGATCAAAATTGTGCTCGTTGGCGTCCGCCATACTGGCGACAAAATCATCAATGGTGACTGCCTCGCCATCGTGTCGCTCGAAATAAAGACTCATGCCTTTTTGAAAACCATTCTCACCGAGAATGGTGTGAATCATGCGAATCACTTCTGCGCCTTTGTTGTAAACAGTTGCGGTATAGAAGTTATTCATTTCTATGTAGGATTCAGGGCGTACTGGATGCGCCATAGGGCCAGAATCTTCGGCAAATTGGTAAGTCTTGAGTGCCACAACATCAGCGATCCTTTGAATGGATCTCGAGCGAAGGTCGGAAGTAAACTCTTGATCTCTAAAAACCGTCAACCCTTCTTTTAAGCTGAGTTGAAACCAATCTCGACAGGTAACTCTATTGCCCGTCCAATTGTGAAAATATTCATGACCAATGATGGATTCAATATTGATAAAATCTTTGTCGGTTGTGGTCTCTTTATTTGCCAATACGCAAGCAGAATTGAAAATATTAAGACCTTTGTTTTCCATTGCCCCCATATTGAAATCATCAACCGCAACAATCATATATATATCCAAATCATAGGACAAATCAAAGCGACTCTCTTCCCACTTAAATGCATTGATCAGTGAAGCCATTGCAAATTTGGTTTTGTGCATATTGTGCGGCTCAACATAGATCCTTAAGTCCACTTCACGACCGTCTGTGGTCGTATAGGAATCTTGCAAATAATCGAGCTTTCCTGCAACTAAGGCAAAAAGATAACAAGGTTTTGGCGCAGGATCATGCCACAACGCATGCACCTCGGATTCTTCCACCAAGTTGCCATTACTCAAGAGAACCGGATATTCCTCACGATTGGCAGTGATTCGCGTGGTAAAGACACTAAGCACATCGGGCCTGTCTAAGTAATAAGTAATTTGTCTAAAGCCTTCTGCTTCACATTGCGTACAGAAATTACCACTGGACTGGTAAAGACCATTAAGACTGGTGTTGGTCTCTGGGTGAATGCGGTTTTCAACCTCTAAAACAAAACGTTCGGGCAGATTAGACAACAAAAGACCGTCTTCCTTCAGCTCGTAATTTGCTGCACCGCCATCAATACTGATACAGAGTAACTCCAGTGAGACACCATCCAAAAACAACTCAGTAGTCTTATTTTGGACACTAGGGTTTTGGTAAAAAACAATGCGTGAAGAGACGGTCGTGCCGTCATTGCTCAAATCAAAACTGAGCTCGGTTGTTTCAATGAGGTAGGCGCTTGACGCATAGTCCTTGCGAAAAATCTCTTGTCGGTCTAAAGCAGAAATAGCAAACCCCCTAATAATAATCTATAAAGCACAAATGGCAACATTCCCACCCTGTCGACCAACCGAATAAACATCGAAATAGTTGCGTAAGCGGCAACAGCAGAAATCACAAAACCCAATAATAAACTGAGCCAATCAATCGTATTGGCGCTATTAGCCAAATCTATTGACATCAACAGAGTTGATAAGATGATAACGGGAATCGAAAGCAAAAAGGCGAACTTTAATGACAGCTTATACGACAATCCCAACAGCAGTGCCGCGGTGATTGTGATGCCAGATCTTGAGGTACCAGGCACTAGAGCAATGGCTTGAAAGGCGCCAATAATAACAACATCCGACCAGCCAATCACTTCTCTAAATTTGTCTTTTTTGCGATGAATCCAGTCTGAAAGACCTAGCAACAAGCCAAAGACAATGGTTGTGTATGCCGCCACTTCAATTGATCTAAGGTTAACCTCTATAAAATCTTTAAACAATAAACCAGCCAAACCAACAGGAATAGTGCCCAATAACACCCCCCAGGCCAATTTAGCATCTGCAGTTAATTGCCTTGTTTTGAAAGAGTAGAAAAAATCACTCGACATCAAACGCAAACTGTAACGGTAATAATAAACAATGGCGCTGAGTGTGCCCAAGTGCAGAACAACGTCAAATGCAAGTCCTTGGTCTGGCCAATTAAATAGCTTCGATGGAAAAAGCAGGTGGGCAGAAGACGAAATTGGCAAAAATTCAGTAAGACCCTGAATAAGAGCAAGAATGATGGTTTGGAAAATATCCATTTATAATTAAAGCTTGTTGACTAGGTTTTGTTCTTTAAACCCGTCCAATTTTACTGGTTGTTTTTTTGTCAATGCCAACACTTTAAAACTTTCGCCCATTGCGCTGGGCAAAACCAACTGCTTAACTTGTTGAGCGAGAATGCTGCGCCTCTCCAAATCTTTTTCATCCAAAAGGTATTGATCAATCCCCAGTGAAATCAAAAACATTGCTTGAGTGCAATAACCAGCAATTGTAAAACCGCTGTCTAAAGCTTGCTCTGCAACATCAGAAAAGTTGACCGAGGTGGTAATGTCTTGTTGACCAATATTTTCGAACGGGTTATCACTTGCCTTGTGCTGGTAATAACACCTAAGTGTACCTTCAGTGCGCTGTTCGTGATGGTACTCGCTACGCGCCATGCCATAATCAACCAACAACACAAGGCCGTCCTTCATTGTCTGGTAAAGGGAATCAATCCAAGCCAGCGCTTGTTGATTAACCTCCGTTGTGTAACCTTCAACGCAAACACTTGGCAAAGGTGTTAAAGGGCTATTAAACGGCTTATCTTGCGCCCGCCATTGGAACGAATCCTGTTCGATTGCCACAGTCAACTCAAAAAACTCGCCCTTACGATAACACACTCTTTTGGCCGGCATCGCGTCTAACACCTCATTAGCAATAACCACACCAGAAAAATCACTCGGCAACTCACTAAGCCACTCAACACGTTCAATAAGTTCTGGCAAAACTCGTGAAATCGTTTCTTTTTGTTTTTGTTGCAACTGGCCACTTAATTCAAGAATGTAGTATTGCCTAGGCAGCGAGTCAAGCCTTGCAAGCTCAAAGAGTATTTGCGCAGCAAGAATGCCCGTACCAGCACCAAATTCAAGAATATTGCCGCCGCCACTAATAATAGGCTCACACTGCTTTGCCATGCAGTAGCCAAACAAATCAGAAGTTTCCGGTGCGGTAATAAAATCACCCTGCTCGCCAAAAATAGTTTCACCACGACGATAATAACCGAGCGCAGGAGTGTAAAGCGCCAAATCCATAAAAGCATCAAAACCAATGGCGCCATTATTATCACGAATGGATTGCGCTATAATATCTTTAAGAGTCATAGGTAAAATATTTTATACGCACAAGGTCTTGGTTTTTCTGGAATTGACACATCACTCTACAAGGATTATTTCTAAATAATGAAAACAGCATTAATCACTGGCGGCGCTCAACGCATTGGCGCCGAAATTGCAAAAACACTTCATGAGAATCAGTTTAATGTAATCATTCATTACAACGAATCAGAACAAGAGGCGAAATCACTGTGCGACAAATTCAACAAAAAACGTCAAAACTCTGCGAAGAGAATTCATGCAAACTTGGCCTCTATTAATGAAATAAATCATCTTATAGAATCGGTTAAAAACATTGATTTACTTGTGAACAATGCCTCTGTATTCTACCCAACACCACTTGAAAACTGCTCTTTGAATGACTGGGACAATATCATGAATATAAATGTTAGAGCACCTTTTATACTCTCTAAGGGACTAAGTAATAAACTCAAAGATACACAAGGATGTATTGTCAATATTGTTGACATTCACGCCGAACGCCCCTTAAAGAATTACGCGATTTATAACATCTCAAAAACGGCTATCAAAACACTCACCAAAACACTGGCTAAAGAACTTGCGCCGGACGTAAGAGCTTGTGGTGTCTCCCCAGGCTCCATTCTTTGGCCAGAACAAAAAGCGAAACTTGAGCCACACAAAAAACAAATAATGCTCGAACGCATTGCCCTCAAAAAGCAAGGATCGCCTGCAGATATAGCCGAAGCCGTACTGTTTCTTGCTAACGCCAATTACATCACTGGCGAAGTAATCAACATTGACGGTGGTCGCTCTTTACATCAGTAAAGTGGGTTGTTACCATGATTTATGGTATAATCTAACCGTCGAACATTTGAAATTCGACCCACAAGAATTTTTTAGATACACCTTGATAACAATAATCAAAATCAATCAAGGGGTATATTTTTTGGGCTATTTGACGCCACATACAGAACAGTTTTTAGTAGTTGATGACTTACATTAATCACACTTTTATTCCCATTCAATACTCCCGTATTGAGCCTTTGTACGTGCTCGATAGTCCTGATATTATAGGACTTTACCATGAATCACATCCTCATCAACGCAACTCACAAAGAAGAGATCCGAGTTGCAATCGTAAGGAATCAAAAACTTACTGATCTCAACATTGAAACCAGCCTTAATCAAAAAACAAAAGGCAACATTTATAAAGCAAAAATCTCTCGAGTAGAGCAATCTCTTGAAGCTGCTTTTATAGATTACGGCAATGAAAAGCATGGCTTTTTACCGTTCAAAGAAGTTTCAGAATTCTTCGCAAGCGGCATAACACCAAAAGGCGATAAGCTCACTATTAGCGACGTTCTTAAAGAAGGTCAAGAGATTATTGTTCAAGTCGAAAAAGAAGAGCGTGGCAACAAGGGTGCGGCTTTAAGTACGTACATCAACCTTGCTGGCGCCTATATGATTTTGACGCCAAACAATCCAAAAAGTTCTGGCATTTCTCGTCAGGTTAGCAATACGGATCGTCAGGCTTTGAAAGACATTATGCCTCAAATACAGCTGGCCAAACACTCTGGACTAATCATTAGAACTGAAGGTGCAGGCAAATGCCTAGAGGAACTTCAATGGGAAGTTGACCACCTTACGCAATTATGGCGCTCAATCAGAACAGCCACCAAGAAACAATCCGACCCTTTCCTTATCTACCAAGAAAGCGATATCACCATTAGAGCCATTCGTGATTATCTTAGAGAGGACACAGATAGCGTTATCGTTGATGATCTGGAAACCTATCAAAGCGTTAGAGAATTTGTTAGTTTTGTCATGCCGCACTATCTTGACCGAATTAAATTATTCGACTCTTCAGAGCATACATTGTTTGCTCACATGAGTATCGAATCACAGGTTAAAAGTGTATTTACTCGAGAAGTGTCTCTAAAGTCTGGCGCAACGATTGTCTTTGACCCTACTGAAGCGTTAACTGCAGTTGATATTAACTCAGCCAGAGCAACCAAGGGTGCAAATATCGAAGACACCGCCTACAAAACAAACCTACATGCAGCAGCTGAAATTGCTGCTCAAATTCAGCTCCGTGATATTGGTGGCTTGATTGTGATCGATTTCATCGATATGTCTAGCGCAGAGCACAGACAGGCGATTGAAAAAGCCATGGAAAAAGCTACTGCTAATGATCGTGCGCGTGTTCAAATCGGCAATATTTCAAGATTCGGCTTGCTAGAGCTCTCACGCCAGCGCTTAGAAAGCTCAGTCAGTGAATCCATTAGTAGAACTTGTTCGCAATGCAATGGTAGTGGCCATACACCAACAATACCAACACTTGCGTTGACGATCATCAGACAACTTGAAGATACTTGCAACAGCAGCAAACAAACAGGCGGATTCACTGTACAGTCAACCGTCGAAGTGATCACTTACATACTGAATGAAAAGAGACGGTTTATACTGGACATGGAAACAAAGCATGGCGTTAGAATTACGCTACTTCCAAATCAGTATCTGCACTTCCCTGCGTTTAATATCACTAAACAAAAAGGGGTAAAAAGATCACAACACAAGAGTTATCAGGGCATTTCAAAGCCACAAGACTCTCTCGACTTAGGTTTGGTAGAAAAGCCTGCTAAAGCAGTCATAACAACGAACCACCCAACAACCAAAAAACCTGAGAAGAAGATTTCATTTTTCGCTAAATTATTTGGCTCAAAAGAAAAAACTGAGGAAAAGAAGCCTCAAGATAGACAACAGAATCGCAACCGCAACCAGAATCGCAACCGCAATCAGAATCGCAACCGCAATCAGAATCGCAACCGCAATCAGAACCAAGGTCAAGGTCAAGGTCAAGGTCAAGGTCAAGGTCAAGGTCAAAACCAAGGTCGCGGCACCCAAAACCAGGAAAACAATCAGGGTAAGTCTGATAACCAAAACAGAGGTCGTAATTCTCAGCAAAAAACAACTGCGAAGCAAGGCAATAGACCTACTCAAAGTCAACCTAAAAGACCGGTTGAGAAACAACAAAATAAACCAGCTGAAAGTCATGTTAGTAAGCCTGTAGAAAAGCCAATCACTAAACCGATCGACACTCAGGCTAGCAAGCCTGTTGAGAGGCAAGTTAATAAGCCAGTAGAAAAAGCAGTTACTAAACCGATTGAGAAACAAGCAAGCAAG
>DUCF01000023.1 GCA_012959965.1 Candidatus Thioglobus sp.
CTTGACATGGTGCAATTGGGTGAATTTGGAAATCGTCGCCCAATGCAGTTATCGGGTGGCCAGCAGCAACGTGTTGCGGTAGCCCGCTCACTTGTATTTGATCCAGATTTAGTATTGATGGATGAGCCTTTGGGTGCGCTTGACAAAAACTTACGTGAGCAAATGCAGTATGAAATTAAGCATTTGCACGAAGAGTTGGGCTTAACCGTGGTCTACGTTACCCACGATCAAACAGAAGCCTTAACAATGTCAAATCGCATCGCGGTATTTGATGATGGCATCGTACAACAATGCGCATCGCCGACAGACTTATACGAAAAACCAGAAAATGCTTTTGTTGCTAACTTTATTGGCGAAAACAACCGTCTAATGGGTGCCGTCGAAGCAATTAATGGCGAGCAAGTCACCGTAAAAACAGATTCTGGGGATATTGTCATTGCCACTAAAGCCAATGTTAATGCCGTCGGCGAACGTACCACCTTATCACTACGCCCAGAGCGAATTATTATTGCCCCAAAGGCTGGGAAAACTCCCAATACTTATTCTGCCAAAGTGGAGGAATTAATCTACCACGGCGACCATATTCGCACACGATTTAGTGTGTGTGGAAACGACGATTTTATCGTCAAAGTTCCCAATTCAGTTGATAGTAAACAACTTCAGAAAGGTAAAGAGGTTTCTATCGGTTGGATGACGGAAGATTGTTTGGCCTTGGATGGCTAAGTCCAGGTACAAACTTTATTTTATAATAAAGGAGAGTTAAAAATGAAAAACGTTATATCAAAAGCACTGATTACCAGTGCTGTATCTATGGCTGTATTCGCTGGTTCCGTTCAAGCTGCATCCATAACTGCTGTATCTTGGGGTGGTGCCTACACCAAATCTCAAGTCGAGGCCTACCATAAGCCATGGGCAGCAGCAACCGGTAACACCGTTGTATCGGAAGATTACAGTGGTGGTTTAGCAGAAGTTAAAGCTCAGGTCTTAGCAGGCAACGTCACTTGGAATTTAGTTGACGTAGAGCTGTCAGATGCAGTCCGCGGCTGTGACGAAGGTTTATTTGAAACCATTGACGCAAGCATCCTGCCAGATGGCGCGGATGGTAGTTCTGCCGCTGACGACTTCCTTCCTGGAACAGTCACAGACTGCGCCATTGGTAACATCGTTTGGTCAACTATTTGGGCTTATGATAGCAGCAAAACAAGTGGTGTCGAAACAATTGCTGATTTCTATAATCTAGATAAATTTCCAGGTAAGCGCGGTTTACGTAAAGGTCCAAAACCTAACCTTGAAATGGCCTTAATGGCTGATGGTGTTCCCGCAGACTATGTTTACATTGTCTTAGGTACAGAAGCAGGTGTACAACGTGCTTTTGATAAACTTGACACAATCAAAGACTCTGTTGTGTGGTGGACGGCTGGTGCACAACCGGCGCAACTACTTGCCGACGGTGAGGTTGTTATGACTACGGCTTATAACGGTCGTATCTTTAACGCTGTTGCAGCAGAAGGCAAACCCTTTGCCATCAACTGGGACGGTCAAATTTGGGATCTAGATCTTTGGGTTATTCCTAAAGGCGCGCCAAATATGGCAGAAACACTTGACTTTATCAAGTACTCTACCGGCACTGAAGCGCTAGCGGCTCAAGCAAGCTGGATTTCTTATGGTCCAGTGCGTAAATCATCGGCATCGTTGGTTAGTACCTACCACAACCAGCCTGATCTAGAGATGGCTCCGCACATGCCAACTGCGCCTGAAAACTTCGGAAACGCTCTTCAGAACGATTTTGCGTTTTGGGCTGATAACCAAGACCAGTTAAATGAACGCTTTGACGCGTGGCTTGCAGCTAATTAAGCACTAACTGCATAACTGTTCTATACCGGCGGGGGGTGTTTGACCCGCCGGTCCTTTTACTTAAATAAGATCCAAACCAATGAGTCAAGAAACCATAGCTATTGAAGATAGCTCTTCGTTAAAAAAGAGGCTTGCTAATGCCATGAAAATCCAGCGCAGGCGCGCGCTGTTGTTAACCATGCCCTTGGTAATATTCCTAATAATCAGTTTTGTTATTCCTATTGGTCAATTACTCTGGAACAGTGTGTACAACCCCACTGTATCCAATGTAGTGCCAAATTTTGCCATTGCTATTCAGCAGTGGGATGGGCAAGGCCTGCCCTCAGAAGAAGTGTTTGAAACTTTTGTAAGCGATCTAGTTGTGGCCAAAAAAAATCGCGAAATCGGTAAAACCGTCGGTAATCTTGCCACCCGTATTAATTATGCTTTGCCGGGTAGTCGCAGCTTATTTACCTCCACAGCTCGCAAAGCCAACAAAATCAGTGCTCCCTACAAAGAAGGACTAATAGCACTCAACAAAAAGTGGAGTAATCCTCAGCTATGGCTGAGCCTGCAAAGAAATGCCAAGGACTTCACCCCTGCTTTCTATATGGCAGCCCTGGATCTCAAATATGACGACCAAGGCAATGTTGTTCAAGCCGATAAGTTGTATCAAATCTACATGAATAACTTTTTCAAAACCTTTAAACTGTCGGCGCTTATAACTTTTATCTGCATGCTTTTGGCCTATCCTATCGCCTATGTTCTTTCCACCCTCCCACTTCGCCAATCCAATTTATTGATGATTCTTGTGCTGCTGCCCTTTTGGACGTCATTACTGGTACGCACCACCTCCTGGATGGCTATTCTTGGAACGAGGGGAGTGGCTAATGAGGTCTTGGTTTATTTAGGCATTATTGCAGAAGACGGACGAATACAAATGATATACAACCAAACCGGTACCATTGTCGCCATGGTTCATATTCTACTGCCATTTATGATTCTACCGCTGTATTCAGTAATGAAGACCATTAACCCCACTTATATGAAAGCCGCGGTATCTATGGGTGCCAAACCATCCTACGCTCTTCGTAAGGTATATTGGCCGTTGACAATTCCGGGTTTGGCAGCCGGCAGCCTGCTGGTATTTATTCTCGCTATCGGTTACTATATTACTCCGGCCCTGGTGGGCGGTGCAGACGGCACTCTGATCTCAAACCTGATTGCCGGGCATATTCAAAAATCACTCAACTGGAGTCTGGGAGCTGCTTTGGCAACCATTCTTCTCGGTGCAGTGCTTATCCTATACTGGCTATACAACAAGTTAGTCGGTGTTGATAATATTAAATTTGGTTAAGGGGTGCGACTAATGAGATTATTCAAATATGAGAAAAGCAAAAGTGTACTGGTCTTCCTAGCCGTCACTTTATTGATATTGCTCTGGTCAAATCAATCAGGATCAATCACGCTCGCACCAGCAATCAGCTTTATGGTGCTATTTGGCATCCCACTATACTTTATGAAACCAATGCCAATCTTTACCAGTGGAGGAGACCGTCTAGCCCGCTACCTGTTCGTCGCTGCTTGCAGCTTTATTTTTATTTTTCTGATTGCCCCAATACTGATTATCGTGCCGCTGTCATTCAACGTCGAGCCTTACTTCACCTTTACCACGGGCATGCTAAACTTTGAAGCAAGTGCATTTTCACTGCGTTGGTATGAAGATATTGTACGAAATGGTATGATGGCTCCGGACGCGGTAACAGGCTGGTGGAGTGACATGTGGAATAATGCTCAGTGGATTCGCTCTGCCCGCAATTCGTTTTTTATCGCAACAATAGCAGCTTTCATTGCAACGACTTTGGGCACTATTGCCGCACTGGGTTTGTCACGCCCAGAAATGCCTTATCGGGCACTTATTACGAGCTTGCTGATTTCACCAATGATTGTGCCTTTGGTGATTACCGCCACCGGTATGTTCTTCTTTTACTCTGATATTGGTCTTGCCAAAACGTACACAGGAGTGATCCTGGCACATGCCACTCTGGGCATTCCTTTTGTTATTATTACAGTGACAGCAACCCTGAGTGGCTTTGATCGAAGCCTTATCAAAGCCTCACAAAGCCTTGGTGCTCACGGTTGGATGACATTTCGCCGCGTGATCATGCCTCTGATTATGCCGGGAATGATTTCTGGCGGCTTGTTTGCGTTTATCACTTCACTAGACGAAGTTGTTGCAGTAATATTTATCGCCGATGTCGAACAACGAACCATCCCTCGACAAATGTTCTCTGGCATCCGCGAGCAAATATCGCCAACCATCCTCGCAGTCGCAACTATCTTGGTACTGATATCGATTGCGCTGTTAACCGTTATGGAGTTATTGCGACGACGTTCTGAGCGCATGCGCGGTCTCACTCCCGGCTAGGGCCAACTGCATCGCCAACAAACTGAAAACAGCACCAATCACGATTAAACTTTTTCAAAATACAAGCACCGCTGATTGCACCAGGTGTTATTTCAGGCGGTCTCTTTGCGTTTATTACCTCCTTTGATGAAGTTGTAATTGTGCTCTTTGTTGGTGGTCCAGATCAATACACACTGCCAAGGCAGATGTGGTCTGGAATTCGTAATGAAATAAGCCCAACCATTCTCGCAGCAGCAACAATACTAGTTATCTTCTCTATCGTCTTGCTCGGCACTCTGGAAATGCTCAGACGCCGCTCTGAACGTATCCGTGGGGTCACTCCACACTAGCGTATTTACAACGTTTGGATCGACTACAGCACCACTTCATGGTATAACCTCGCCATCAAAGAAAATGGAAGTTACATATAACGTATGTCAAGGTCGCAATTTCAAACGACATTAACGATTAGTGGTTGCTTGCTCATTACTTTCTGTATGGGCTCTATTCATGCCTTTAGCGCACTGATTGAGCAGATAGAGTTGCAAACAGGTGTTGAGCGTATGGCATCCAGTTTGGTCTATTCAACGGCACTCATTAGCGTTACCCTTGCGGTATTTTTTGGGCACATTTTATACCGCCGTTTTGGTGCTTCTACATTGATGTTGGTGGCAACAATCCTCCCTCTTCTTGGCATTCTATTAACCAATAGTGGAACTTGGTTGGGCTGGATTTTAGGTTATGGCCTACTATTTGGTTTTGCCAGTGGCCTCGGTTATGGCTTTTCACTGCACGCTTGTACAATGGTTACCTCCAAAGAAAAACGAGGATTTGTACTCGGCGCAATCACTGGATCTTATGCGTTGGGTGCTCTTGTTTTTTCGATACTCTATCCAATCTTATTGACGAATTTCAACCTCAATACTGCTTACAGTGTCGGCACAGGAATCATTGGAATCATTGTTGGTATTGGCGCCTTGATGTTGCTTATTTCAAAAATTGTGACACGGACTGCAAAACCCAACCAACTACAAAACCCAAAGCCAAAACAACTGGGGTTTGCTAGGTTGTGGTTTGGCTACTGTTTTGGTGTGTTTGCGGGCTTAATGGCGATTGGTCATGCAGTTCCAATTATCAAAACCATGGGAGGAGATGCACAACTTGCATCCAGTGGCATTGTACTCATGTCCCTGGGTAGTGGTATTGCAGGCTTGGTCGCAGGCTATATCGCTGATCAATTTGGCTGTCGAAAGCCGTTGATAACGCTAACAATAGCTAGCGCCATCGGTTTGGTTTTATTGGCAGCGCTTGGGGGCGTTCAATTGGCACTAATACTAATGATTTGCATTGCCACAATTTACGGTGCTTTCATTGCCATCTATCCGACTTTAGTGGCCAACCTATTTGGCAAAGAGCACTCTGCCTGGGCCTACGGGAAAGTATTTACGGCTTGGGGGTTTGCGGGACTCAGTGCGCCGTCTCTTGCCGGCTGGCTTTATGAGCAAAGCGGAAGTTATGACACGCCACTACTCATTGCTGCCATCCTTGCGGCGATATCGGCCATTGTTATTTTGCGCCTTCCCGACAAAAAACAGGTAATCAGCTGAGCCTTACTTTTTCGGCATATCTTCGCAAGTTTTTGCCGTCACGTCGTGAGAAAAGAAGGCAGTTTTCTGTTTATCGTAATAATGCCAGCTTAGGACGGTGCTGTTCTCAGGGTAATCTTTTAGGCCATCGACAGTACAAGAAATGTAAGTTAGAATTCCTTTGATGAATTCCTTATATCCCTTGACAGCGTCTTTATTCATATTACTGAGATCAAGGTGAATCAACATATTGTGAATTTCATACACGCCCTCTTTAGCAACAGCTTTCAGTACTAAGGTATCGCTATCACTCATATATGGCGCTTTAGCATTTACAGCATCAGCATCAGCTTGTAATTTCTCATAAGAAAACGATTGATTGCTCGCTGGCGAAGAACAGCCAATCAGCAGACTCACTAGCAACGCGAGAATGGCTTTTTGAATACAGTTTTTACTCATTGTCGCACCCCTCCTTGATTAAGAGTTTTACAAAAAAACACTCATTCCTAATATAATACATCCATTTAATTAACTATAAATCATAATCATGAAAAAACACATAATTGCTACAGACAAAGCGCCAGCTGCTGTAGGTACATATTCACAAGCAATTGCCGTTACTGGTGGTACAACCGTCTACCTTTCGGGACAAATACCTTTGATTCCAGAGACAATGGAAATTGTTGAGGGCGGTATTGCTGAAGAAATTCATCAAGTATTTAAAAACCTAACAGCGGTTTGCAATGAAGCTGGTGGCGACCTTGGTAGTATCGTTAAACTAAATATCTTTTTAACGGATTTATCTCACTTCCCAGTCGTAAACGAAATTATGGCACAATACTTCGACCAACCTTATCCTGCACGCGCAGCGATTGGTGTTAAAGAATTACCAAAAGCGGTCGGCGTTGAAATGGACGGTGTGATGATGGTCGATTCCGATCAATACAGCTACTAAAATATGCCAACACTCTCTGATCCACTGATTTCCATTGGCGGATTAGGGAAAAAAACATCGGAAAGGCTGAATCAACTGGGGATATATACTCTAGAACACCTGCTCTTTCATTTACCGAACAGGTATCAAGACAAAACTCGTATAACCCCGCTTAGTGCGGCTCACGTGGGGAGCGAGATTTTAGTCGAACTAACCATCGAGCGAATAGAAGAGGCGCCCACTAGACAGCGTCAATTACTTTGCTATCTCACCGATGAGTACAATCAACGATTATTACTGCGCTTTTTCCATTTTAATCAATATCAAAAACAATCCCTAGTTCGAGGCGAGGTACTTCAATGCTTTGGCGAAGTCAAAGTTGGACGGCAAGGCCTCGAAATGCATCACCCAGAATATCGCCTCACCTCTCAACAAGCGCCGCTTTTTGAGTCAACGCTAACACCCGTTTACCCACTTTGCCAAGGAGTTACACAAAACAAACTCAAACAGTGGATTAACACCGCCCTTGAGGCACTGAAAACCGCAGTTATTAATGACCATTTCGAAAAAATAGTAAAAAACACAATGCCGAGCTTGAAAGAAGCCCTTATTACGCTGCACCACCCGAAAAAAGGTGAAGATTTAACCAAAATAGCCGATTTCTGCCATATTTCACAACAAAGATTGATTATTGAAGAGCTTGCAGCACATCAATTAAGTCTCAAACAAGTGAAATTAAAGCGCAAATCGAAAATTTCCAATATTTTTAACATTGAAAACGAGCTGAGTAAGAAACTCTCAGCATCGCTTAACTTCGGATTAACTGCCGCACAAGGCCGCTGCATTGAAGAGATCAACACCGATCTCGCCTCAGAACAGCCGATGTTAAGATTACTGCAAGGTGACGTCGGCTCTGGCAAAACCATTGTTGCGGTGTTTGCTTTATTGCAAGCAGTCGCCAACGGTTTTCAAACAGCAGTAATGGCGCCCACCGAGATTCTGGCACGACAACATCAGCAGAGTTTTGGAGAATATTTAAGCAAGTTGGGCATCACTGTTGCTTACCTGTCGGGCTCACAAAACACCGCAGAGAGAAACGAGCAACTGAGCAAGGTGATTTCCGGTGAGGCGCAAGTGGTGATTGGCACTCATGCTCTTTTTCAAGAAAGTGTGTCGTTTGATAATCTCGGCTTTGTTATTATTGATGAGCAGCATAAGTTTGGCGTTCATCAACGATTATCACTTGCACAAAAAGCCAAAAAAACACCGCACCAGCTGGTGATGACAGCTACTCCAATTCCACGCTCCCTAACAATGAGCGCTTATGCTGATCTCGATACTTCAATTATCGACGAATTGCCACCCGGACGACAAACGATACAAACCATTGCACTCAGCAATAGCCGAAAAGATGAAATAATTGAAAAGATCAAAAAGGTGTGTGCTGAAGGTCGACAAATTTATTGGGTTTGCACGCTAATTGAAGAATCAGAAATGCTGCGCGCAGAATCTGCAGAAAATACTTTTGTCTATTTGAGTGACAATCTTTTAGGGCTTCGAGTAATGATGATTCATGGTCGACTCAATAAGAGTGATAAAGAGGCCATTATGCAAGATTTTACCGCTGGGAAAATTGATGTCCTGGTTGCAACAACGGTGATTGAAGTCGGTGTTAATGTGCCCAATGCCAGCTTGATGATTGTTGAAAACGCCGAGCGCTTGGGGCTTGCTCAGTTGCATCAGTTACGCGGGCGAGTTGGCAGAGGAAGTGAGCAAAGCGTTTGTGTGTTGATGTATCAATCACCCCTTAGTGACTCTGCCAAAGAAAGGCTGGATATTCTTCGTCAAACTTGTGACGGCTTTGTGATTGCCGAAAAGGATCTTGAGCTTCGAGGGCCAGGGGAAATACTCGGCACTCAACAAACGGGTATTGCTGATATGAAAATCGCCAATATTGTCCGTGATGCCTACCTCCTAAAACAAGCGAGCTACTACTCTGAACTAATGCTTGGCGAAAGTGAGGCCACTCAAAATGCACTGATTCATCGTTGGATTGACGAGGACAGATCGCATTTCGCTAACGCCTAGATTGATTCCACTCTGTCTAGTAAAATAACCCCCTAAGATTTATTACGCTAACAGAGCATGTTTGATCCTGAAAAATTTCAATGGCGCACTTTCGATGCAAGCGAGGACATACCCGCTCATGTATTACCGTGGCTACTCGATAACAGCTCTTTAACAGCAAAGCTGAAAAACAAGTATTCAGATTTTAACGTCACTGTCATCTCTCAAGCGGAAAACATGCCCTATGATTGTGAACGTAAACTGTTGGGTGACATGGCAGGCGAGGCCATCGTTGTTCGTGAAGTGGAGTTAATAGGCAAACAACAGCCTGTTGTCTTTGCACGTTCTGTTATCCCGAAAACCAGTGACACCGACAAACTTCTTGCTATTGGCTCCAGACCCTTGGGGGAAATTTTGTTTGACGATCCACTTATCTATCGCGACCAGCTAGAAGTCGGACAACATCAAGGTACATGGGCGCGGCGCTCAACCTTTGTTGTTGGCACAACCAAATTACTGGTGAGTGAAATATTCCTTGAGGCATTGTATGCGTGACCAAATATTTAACAATCAGAGTGATATAGCTGACTTTCGTTTTGATGAAAGCGTAGTAGCTGTGTTCGATGATATGGTGAAACGCTCGGTACCTGGCTACGAGGCAATGATTCAAATGATTGGTTTATTGACTCGAACTTACGGCAAAGACAATAGCAATTACTACGATTTAGGCGCCTCTACTGGGGCTACAACCCTTGCCTTGGCGCTCAACAATAAACGCGCCAACGTTCACTTTGTTGCTATTGATAATTCACGGCAAATGGTTAACCAATGTCGACAAAACTTGGACGATAAAATTGACAATTTAGAGGTCATCTGTAGCGATATTAACGATATTTGCATCGAAAATGCATCTATCGTGGTCCTAAACCTAACCCTGCAATTTATCGATATTGATAAGCGTGCTGATCTTATCAGGAAGATTTATGATGGACTTATCTCCGGCGGCGCTTTGATTATTAGTGAAAAAGTCCACGTTGACGACAAAAACGAACAAGCCAGATTGACTGAACTGCACATGGATTATAAGCGCGCAAATGGCTATAGCGAACTAGAAATTGCCAATAAGCGTCAATCTCTTGAAAATGTCCTTCTCACTGAAAACTGTGAAACTCATCTAAAAAGGCTGTCAGAATGCGGTTTTAGCGCATCTACTTGCTACTTTCAGTGTCTTAACTTTGCCTCCTTTTTATCGGTAAAATAGTCCTTTGTTTTTTAACAAGGCTGAAGAGGCCTTTAGAGAAAGGTTTTTTATGCTTTTAATGATTGATAACTACGATTCGTTTACCTATAACTTGGTTCAGTATTTTGGCGAGCTGGGTCAAAGCGTAACGGTTCATCGTAATGACGAGATCACTGTTGATGAGATTGAAGCACTAAATCCGAAGCATATTGTTATTTCGCCCGGACCATGCACACCAAATGAAGCAGGCATATCTCTAGAACTCATTGAGAAACTGGCTGGAAAGATACCCATCTTAGGTGTTTGCCTTGGTTTTCAGGCTATTGTTCAAGCCTTTGGCGGCAACATTATTGGCGCCAAACGCATTATGCATGGCAAGGTTTCACCCGTGCACCACATTAGTAGCGGCGTTTTCTCTGGACTAAAGAACCCTTTAAATGCAACACGCTACCACTCACTGGTTGCAGAGCAGCACACGTTGCCCGATTGTTTTGAAGTGACTGCGTGGACAAACGACGAATCTGGCGAAATCGAAGAAATAATGGGTGTTCGCCATAAAGAACTGGCTATTGAGGGTGTGCAATTTCACCCAGAATCGATTCTAACTGAGCATGGTCACCAAATGCTTGACACTTTTTTACAGGAAAATAAATAATGACTGAAATAATGGATTTCTTGCTGGAACAATGGATATTTTCAGGAACACTTGTTGCACTTGTTGCACTGCTTATCTACGGCGAGAGAGCAAAAAAATATCAAATAGTCGATACCAATGGTGCGATCACGTTAATGGATGATGATGACCTGATCATTCTTGACGTACGTGAAGAAAAAGAAAGAAAAACTGGGTTTATTAATTCAACCACGCATATTCCAATGGGCCAAGTTAAAGGCAAGTTGGATATGCTTGATAAAAACAAAAAAATCCTCACTTATTGTAAAAGCGGCATGCGCTCCAAAACGACTGCAGAACTTCTTTGTAAAAATCAGTTTAACCATGTTTACAACTTGAAAGGCGGCTTTGACGCCTGGCAAGCGGCCGGCCTACCAATCAAAAAATAAGCCTATGGAAAACGTCATGTACACTTCAGATTATTGCCCATTTTGTCGAATGGCCTACCAGTTGTTGGACGAAAAAGGTGTAGTCTACGAGAAGATATCAGTTGATGAAAATCCAGATATTTGGAAAGAAATCCACACAAAAACAGGCAGAACTACCGTGCCTCAAATCTACATCAATGGTCAATACGTTGGCGGTTACGACGACTTAAGTGCGGCCGATCGTTCGGGCAAGCTGAGCGCTATTATCAATGGCTAATTTAGCAATCATTGGCTCTGGCGCTTGGGGAAGTGCACTTGCCATTTCTCTAAGTGAGAAATTTGATACTATTCATCTGATTGCCCAAGATGATGGCGAAGTGAAAAGCCTAGGTAACCAGCACAGCGCTCTAAATACGCCGTTTAGCAACAATACCTCAATTACTTCAGATCTTAGTATAGTTAGTACGGTTGATGCAGTATTAATTGCAACACCGAGCTATGCATTTGCTGAAATCCTAAGTAAATTAAGTCATTACGTGTCGGAACAGCATTTTATTGCTTGGGCCACAAAAGGATTTGACACGCCAAACAGCTGTTTTCTTCATGAAACTTTTGAGAGAGCCCTGCCAAGCCATGCCGCTTGTGTGATTTCTGGACCTACTTTTGCAATGGAAATTGCCAAGAAAAAACCAAGTGCTATTGTTGTTGCCTCAAAAGACAGTACAACGAGAGATTATTGGGCTGCAGCCATTCAAACAAAAACTTTGCGCGCCTATACGAGTGAAGACATAGTTGGTGTAGAAGTGGGTGGCTCAGTCAAAAACATTTTAGCCATTGCTGCAGGCGCCGCCAACGGACTTGGCTTTGGTGCGAATACTCAGGCTGCCATTATTACCCGCGGCCTCGCCGAAATGACCAGGCTTGGTGTGGCGCTTGGTGCTGACAAATCAACGTTTCAAGGTCTTTCCGGCATGGGTGACTTGGTACTCACCTGCTCGGACGATCTCTCTAGAAATCGCCGATTCGGTAAAGAATTAGCCAAAGATGCCACCATCGACGAAGCACTTGCCAATGTGGGTGGAACGGTAGAAGGCTATAACACACTACAATTAATACTCTCAATGGCGCATGCAAAAGATATTGAAATGCCAATCTGTGAGCAAGTCTTTGCGGTAACCCAAGGTGAGAAATCACCGACAGATGCCGTAACCGAACTTATGCTCAGAAAACCTAGCCAAGAATAACCGGTATTTGATTATGGCACTATTCGATCTATTAGAAAACCCTGTTGCAAATAAAGTAAAGGTCATCTGCCTTTTTGCTGTTGTGGCTTCTGCTACAAGCGTATTCGACACGACAACACCACTATCAAGTGCTCAACCAATATTCAAACAAGAGTTGCTTGAAATTCAAAAACAGACTGTAAGCGCCAGACCAGTCTTCTCATCGATTGAGAATACCGCTGTTAGAAAATCTGTCTTTTTTAACTATTTGCTGCCGGCTATTGAGGCGAAGAACGCTGAAATACTCAAACTCAGGACCTCTATTAGCAACGACGAATTAAGTGCAGAGGCGCTTGAGGCGTTAGCGCTTAAATATCGCCTCAACAAAGGCGCCAGTAAAGAAGAAATTCTTATTGCCCTCGATATATTGCCGCCCTCTTTAATTCTAGCTCAAGCAGCCAATGAATCCAATTGGGGTAGGTCTCGTTTTGCTAAGGACTATAACAATTATTTTGGACTTTGGTGCTTCTCAAAAGGCTGCGGAACCGTTCCAAAAAATCGAGATGAGGATGCGACACATGAAGTGGCAACATTCTCTTCTTTAAAGGATAGCATTGATTATTACGTGCTCAATTTAAATCGTAATCAAGCCTATCACAATCTAAGAGCGATTCGTAAAGAACAACGTGACAACGGCAATTTAGTCACTGGCTTTGCATTGGCCAAGGGCTTAACACCCTACGCCCAAACCGGTGATGAATATGTTGCCTCTATCCGCTCGCTCATTCGCTATAACAAGCTCGAACAATACGATTTATAAAAATCGCCAAATAACAGGCAATAAAAAACCCGCATAAAGCGGGTTTTTTATTAAATCTCTTTGAAAGATTACACCCATAGGGCATAAGTTTCGCAAGCTCAGCTTTAACGTTTTGAGTACTGCTCACTCTTACGAGCCTTCTTCCTACCAACTTTCTTACGCTCAACAACACGAGCGTCACGAGTAACTAAGCCAGCTTTGCGTAAATCAGGACGCATTTCTTCGTTGTACGCCATCAATGCACGTGTAATTCCCAATCTGATTGCGCCCGCTTGACCGGTATCGCCACCACCTTTTACTGTGATGTTGAAATCAAACTTATCTTTCATTTCAACTACGTCGATAGGCTGGTTAACAATCATTGATGAAGTCTCTCTTCCGAAATACTCACTCATTGGTTTTTTGTTAACAATGAAAACGCCTTTGCCCTTTGTCATGAAGACACGAGCAACCGATGTTTTTCTTCTACCTGTTGCGTAATAAACTTCTTTATCTGCCATAATTAAATGCCTTAAATATCTAATACTTGAGGTTGTTGAGCAGCATGTGTGTGCTCAGAACCTGCGAAAATTTTCATTTTTCTTGCCATGTCTCTACCCAATGGGCCTTTTGGCAACATACCTACAACTGCTTTCTGAATCACCGTTTCAGGCTTCTTTGCTAGCAAATCCTTAAAAGCAATGGATTTTAAA
Source organism: Candidatus Thioglobus sp. (assembly GCA_012959965.1). GTDB lineage: Bacteria > Pseudomonadota > Gammaproteobacteria > PS1 > Pseudothioglobaceae > Pseudothioglobus. The sequence goes on from DUCF01000023.1 coordinate 13,844, forward strand.
TTACCAACATAACCAGTATGGTGGTGATACATCTTATCGTTGTACTTGTTACCAGTAACGGTAATCTTTGCTGCATTAACGATCACAATGTAATCGCCAGTATCAACATGTGGTGTGTACTCAGCTTTATGCTTACCACGCAGACGTGATGCAACCTCGGTCGCCAAACGTCCTAATGTTTTGCCATCGGCATCAACCAAAAACCAGTCTCTTTTGACTTCCTCGGCTTTCGCACTAAATGTTTTCATAATTCTCTTCTCTATGTCGCTGCAGAATAATCGGACTATTATAATCACTTTTTATTCTGAGTGTAAGTTTTCATCGACCAATAAGGCAATAAGACACAAATAAATGCCTTGGCTCATACGAAGTGTTATTTTGCCATAATATCAAGGCTCGAATCATAGACCTTGGTCTCCACGCCCATCAATCCTAGCAAGGTGTGTGACAAGTTATCGTGCGATAACAAATTATCCGATTTTTCTTTTATAAAACTCACATCTTGCACTTCCGACATCGCCTCATTAAGCCACAAAATCGCTGGCACTTGAGTCTGCTCGCTTGGCGCTATCATATACGGTAAGCCGTGTAAATAAATGCCATTTTCGCCTAACGACTCGCCGTGATCACTGACATAGAGCAATGCGGAGGCATGATTGCCCGAGTCATTCTTTAATAGAGAAATTGCTTTGCTTAAAAAATAATCTGTGTAAATAATGCTATTATCATAAGCGTTGTTGATTTCATCGTCACTGCATTCATTTAATTGATTGGTTTGACAAGTGGGTGTAAAAACTTCGAAAGCCCCCGGGTAGCGCTTATAGTAAGCCGGCCCATGACTTCCCATCGAATGCAGCACAATCAATATATTTTTATCTGATCGAGCTTTTATAAGCACAGCAAGGTTACTCAACATACCTTCGTCCCGACACTCAATATCACAAACCGTGTTGACACTGGACGAGTTAAAATATTCAAAATCAAGTCGATCTGCAACGCCTTTTGCACCTGTGTTATTTTCGCGCCAAATAACGTCAACACCAGCACGCTTAATAATATCAAGCACATTACTCATATTTTTTCCCTCACCATGACTGTAATCATCACGGCTTAGCACTGAGAACATACAGGGAAGGGAAAATGCCGTATTTGTACCACAAGCACTCATATCAGTAAAAGATATGAGCGACTCTTTACTTAGATTAGGATTGGTGTTTCTCTCATAGCCATTTAGCGAAAAGCGGTCCGCCCTTGCGGTTTCGCCAATCACCATAATCACCAAGCGCCTCTGCTCACCTTGATGACGAACTTGAGCATCCATGCCAATTTGCTTAAAAGGCACTTTGGCAACCTCAAATTGAGAATCGATATACTTCGAAACAGCGTACAAATAATAAGTCGGATTCACATAATATTTCAAATCGCGATTTTCCTGCGCAAACGCTGTGTAATTTCTTGAGAAACTCACAATAATAAGCACACAAACCAAAAAAACACCAACCAACGTTTTAAGCCTCTGTATTAATTGCCTTTTAACCACGGGTCTTTCTATTCTTGCTGTTGCAACAAAATAAGCGGGCACGATACCCAACAAAAATACGTAAATAACCAATTTAACGCTGAGCAAATCAAAGGTTTCGGCAGAATTGGTCTCAACAATGCTGGCGATCATGTGTTCATTAATAATGATGCCGTAATTATTAGCAGCATAGCCAGCAATAGCAGAGGTGGTTAATAAAAAAATTAAAATCGGCTTAATAGTGTGGCGATAACAGACAAGAATTAACAGCGCCGAGAGGAAGGTCAACAGCAAAATAAACAAGGAAAAAACAAATAACAAATTCTGCTCAAGCGGAAAGATTAAAATCGCTTGCTCGAAAAAGGTAAAATTACCGGTTAGGGTTATAAAAGTCGCAACCAATAAAATCAAACGCATCTGTGACATTTGTCGAAAGAATTTCATTAAGGGGGTTTTGAAACAAAAGATGCTAATTATATTACCTGTCCGTTAATAAGGGAAACAATGCTTAATTCACACATTCATCTAGATTTTGACAACGTCAATACACCTTCAGCAGCCACTACTGGCGCTATTGTTCCTGCAACTGGTAAAGAAAATTGGGACAGTGTCATTCAATGTTGCGCAAAAGACGACAATCGTCACTTTGCACTTGGCATTCACCCATGGTTTATCGAAGATCATCAAATGATTGACTTGTACGACCTTGAAATTAAAATTGAAGACGAAAACCCTATAGCAGTTGGTGAATGTGGCCTTGACTACCTGAAAGTTAAAGATCAAAATCAACAGAGATTTTTCTTTGACGAGCAAATTTCACTAGCAAATCGCTACAAATTACCACTGATTGTGCACGCAGTACAAGCCACTGAAGACGCCACTGACCTACTAAAATCACACGCTAGCTCTCGAGGTGTTATTCACGCATACTCGGGCAGCCTTCAACAAGCAAAAAGATTGGTTGATATTGGCTTTTACCTCGGTTTTGGCTCAAAATTGGCCGATCCACATGCCTATAAATTGCACGATATCGTTAAATACATTCCAGCGGAACACATTCTTATTGAGACGGATGACAATCAAAATTCTGACGGCCTGATTCAAGTCGTGGAAAGAATTGCTAAAATTAAGAAAATTGCCGTTGAAGAAGCCATTGCCCAGTGCGACGATAACGCCCGAAAACTGTTTAATTTAAGTTAATTATATGGCAGGAAGTTGCGCCAGAACTGAAATTTTAGTTGGTCAATTAGGTCTAGCCCAGCTCGCAGAATCCCATGTTCTTATTGCTGGTTTAGGCGGTGTTGGTGGTGCCTGCGCTGAAGCACTGTGTCGTGCTGGTATTGGCGAAATAACCCTTGTTGATTTCGACACTATTGCCAAAACAGACTTAAATCGTCAACTGGTTGCCCTCCATTCAACACTGGGGAAATCAAAAGTCGATGTGCTTTATGAGAGACTGCACGATATCAACCCTGACACAATCATCAATCAAAAACACTTATTTATCGACAGAACCGAGGCCGAGGCTATTTCCTGCAATAAAGATTTAACCTTTGTCGCCGATTGTATCGATGCAATCGCCTGCAAAACAGCGCTTATCGACTCGTGCGCCCGCAACGACATGCCGATCATCTCCAGCATGGGTGCTGGCGGTAGACTCGATCCAACAAAAGTCAAGATTTCTCGGATGGACAAAACTGAGAACTGTGGGCTGGCCAGAGAAATGAGAAGACAACTCAGAAACATTCATGCCTCATTAAAGTTTTCAGTTGTTCACTCTACTGAAATTCAAATAAAAGCCCTTCCGCACCAAGAGCTCACTAAAACAGAGCTTACCCCCACAGGGCGCCCGCGTGCTGTGAATGGTGCAATATCTTACATGCCCAATATCTTTGGTCTTATGATGGCAGGACATATAATTCAAGAAATTTTAAAAAAATAAGGAGAGCAACATGGTCAGAACCGAAACTCCAGTCTGCGAATTTAATCAAGCAGCACTCGACTTCAACCTAAAAGGTGTCGATGGCAGGCAGCACTCTCTTGCTAGCTTAAAGGGCGAAAATGGGCTTTTAGTGATGTTTATTTGCAATCACTGCCCATACGTCAAATCCATTATTGATCGCATTATTCGTGATGCCAAAGAACTTAAAGCATTGGGTGTAAATACCGTTGCCATCATGTCAAACGATCCAAGCGATTATGAAGAAGACTCTTTTGAAAATATGGGAAAAATTGCCGAAGCAATGGATTTTCCCTTCCCTTACTTAATTGATGAAGCACAAGAAGCTGCTAAAGCTTATGGTGCTGTTTGCACGCCCGATTTCTTTGGTTACAACAAAGACCTAGGTCTGCAATATCGTGGCCGCTTGGACGAGTCTCGTAAAGAAGCTGTGGCGGGCGCTAAGCGCGACCTTTTTGAAGCCATGAAGGGAGTGGCGGCTACCGGCAAAGGTCCTACTGAGCAAATCCCATCAATGGGGTGCTCTATTAAGTGGCTTGATTAGCCAGATTTTTTCACAAATTTTGTCAGAATAACAATTCTCTGACCGTTAACTCGACCTTCAATTTGCGCCTCGTTATCAAACACTAGAGAAATATTACGAACTGCCGTACCACGCTTAGCGGTAAAGTTCGCCCCTTTCACGGTTAAATCTTTTGTTAATGTCACTGTATCACCAGAGCTCAACATGGCGCCGTTGCTATCAATGTGTTTTGTATCGTTCTCAGTACCTATCTCAGCGCCCACCTCTGCCCAAGCTTGAGTTTCTTCATCAAGATAAAGGATATCGAGCAAATCTTGTGGCCAGCCCTCACTGCGCAGACTATTAAGCATACGCCAAGCAACGACTTGCACAGCACTCACCTGCGACCACATAGAATCATTCAAGCAGCGCCAATGATTGGGTTCGATTAATTCTGAGTTTTCAATTTGATTGTGACACGTACCACAAGTCAAAACACACTTTTCGGCATTGTCTCTGTCGCCATCAACAGCAGTGATGGCGAGATTTTCAATCGAGCCGCACAATTCGCATTGCTCTCCTGCTCGCTCTCTTAAAATTTGTTCTGTGTTCATTGGCTTGTATTAATTATATTTTCGAATATATGCTATTTTACAAAGCTCTCTTATAATTGGTTGATAATAAATTAAAAAATATAGAATTAGGGTATAATTTTGGCCTTTCCTCTTTCCGAGCCATCATGTCAGATATGTCAGACAAGCAAGCGAGCGCACCAACTTCAAGTTTTAAAGATTTAGGCTTATCTAACAACATTATTAAAGTGTTGGATGAGATTGGCTACGAAACACCTTCGGCCATCCAGGAACAGTGCATCACGCACTTACTCGACGGCCAAGATATTATTGGTCAAGCGCAAACGGGCACGGGAAAAACAGCGGCATTTGCATTGCCATTGCTGGATAAAATCGATTTAAACAACAACCAGGTGCAATTGTTAGTACTAGCGCCGACTCGCGAATTGGCGATTCAGGTAGCTGAGGCTATTCAAACTTATTCAAGACATCTTAAGGGTTTTCATGTTTTGCCAATTTACGGCGGTCAATCTTACGATGTTCAATTAAGACCTTTAAAAAGAGGTGTCCATGCAGTCGTCGGTACGCCGGGTCGAGTAATGGATCACATAAAACGCGGTACATTAAAGCTCAACAATTTGCAAGCACTGGTACTAGACGAAGCTGATGAAATGCTAAGAATGGGCTTTATCGATGACGTTAAATGGGTCATGGAAAAACTCCCGGAGCAAAGACAAATTGCACTTTTCTCAGCCACCATGCCAAATATTATCAAGCGCGTTGCTGAGACTTTTTTGAACAATCCCAAAATTGTTCAGATTAAGACTAAAACAGCCACTGCGCCTACGATTACACAAAGATACTGGCTTGGTAGCGGAGGACAAAAACTCGACGCATTAACTCGAATTTTAGAAGTTGAAACGTTTGACGCAATGATTATCTTTGTTAGAACTAAAACTGCCACTATTGATTTGGCTGAAAAACTCTCAGCAAGAGGATTTTCTGCAGAAGCGATTAATGGCGATATTGCACAAAACCAACGCGAACGCATTATTAATCAATATAAGCAAGGCAAGATTGACATTCTCATTGCCACCGATGTAGCGGCACGTGGTCTTGATGTTGAGCGCATTTCACATGTAATCAATTACGACATTCCTCAAGATCCCGAATCATACGTTCACCGTATCGGCAGAACGGGCAGAGCTGGCAGAAAAGGTCAAGCAATCTTATTTGTTGCTCCACGCGAACGCCGCATGCTAAAAACTATTGAGCGCATTACTCGTCAGCCGATTGAGCCGATGCAATTACCATCAACAAAGATTATTAACGAGCAACGCGTTAACAACTTCAAACAAAGAATTTCTGACACGCTGAGCAATCAAAACTTGGCAGCATTTGAAGAGCTGCTTATTGAATTTCAAAAAGATAGCGAAGTTGATACCTTTAAAATCGCCGCTGCACTTGCCTTAATGGCACAGGGCACTGAGCCACTACTGCTTGAGGAAAAAGCCTTTAAACAAGCGGAATTTGGCGCCAGTAGTGGTCAAAAAGTCACTGTCGACATTGAGGCGTCCCCATTAAAGGACAATCCTCAAATACCGATGCGACGTTATAAGATTGCGCTTGGCAATAGAGACAGGATCAAGCCGGGCAACATCCTCGGTGCGATTGCTAATGAAGCTGACATTTCAAGTCAATTCATTGGCTCTATTCAAATCTTTCAGGACTTTACCACGGTTGATTTGCCAGACGAAATGCCAAAGGAAACGCTTGAAGTTTTGAGAAATGTGCGCGTTTTTGATAAGAAGCTCAACATAGAAGAGCTTACTAACAAGAACAACACTGCCACAGCTAAAGAGCAGTCTGACAACTTCAGGGGCGGCTTCTCCGACAGAAAAGACAGAGGCAAGCCACGTCGTAATCGAGACAGAGATAGAGATCGTAAGTTCACTAAACGCAAACCCAAGCGCTAAGATAGAAATCTGAGTTTTAATCAATTAAATGTTTTTAATTGTAATTCTTAGGTAAAATGACCACTGCTGGTAAAAATACAGCTAATTGTTTATGTTCGTGTTGTAGATTGACAAGATGTCGGTTTCACGGTTAATTAGTTAGATTGCATCTTTTCCAAGTTTTTTTATTTTTTTTAGGAGACGAAATGTCTACAACAACAGGTAAAGTCAAATGGTTTGACGCGAAAAAAGGTTTTGGTTTTATTGAGCAAGAAAGTGGTGACGATGTATTCGTTCACTTTCGTGCTATTCAAGGCGACGGCTACAAATCTTTAGTCGAAGGTCAAGAAGTAGAATTTGAACTTGAAGATGGCGCTAAAGGCCCTCAAGCTGCTAACGTTATTCCTCAATAGTATAACACCAGTACAAAATTCAAAAAAACACCGCTTCCGAGCGGTGTTTTTTTTCGCCCATCAATTTTAATCGGCAAGCTCTTTTGGCTCGATATCACTCACCAATGCTTTATAGCACAGCGATAGTAGCGCCACTTCCACTGCGTATACGTAGATTGACAAGGCAAACGCTGCGTAATCAAAAAATGCAAAGACAAATCCTAGAGCAACTATCAACTCAATACCTTCGCTCGCCAACCAAGGTATTAGGATCAGCAGAACCAGCAGTCTTAAAGTGAATCTCCTAGTCAATAACCAAGAGCCTTTGATACCAATACTTTTACCGACAGCAGCCGCAGGTAGCGCCAAAATCACTCTTGGAAAAGCGGCAACTAGCCCTACAATAACAATACCAATAAGACTAAACAGGACAAATGCCGTGGTGTTTCCAGCCATCATTTGGGTGCCTTCAAGAAGTAGCGGTAACAGAAAAAACATTGGCGGCAGCAAAGCCAATAGGAAAACCAAGGTAATCGTAATAGACCAACCAAGAAACCGATTCTCCTCCACTCCCCATCGAAACATCTTTGGCGGCCTCAGGGCTTTTTCTGGCAATATAAACATTTGATGCCAACCCACAATCATCATAACAGTGCAAGCAACAATGACGCAAAGCGTTAGAATGAAAGCACCTATTATTAGTGGCTCGTTAACTGAGTCAATAATTGCCTGTTCAATAAATGTTGGCTCCAGTATCCAAAAACCCAATGTCAGTATTGATATGATGCCAATTAACGGCATCGACAACTTAATGCAGCTCCGTGCATGAACCCATGGCAGCTTAACAGCTTCAACAAAAATAGAGTCAATCGACAACTTGTTTATTTGCTTATCTGATTGCATAAATAACCTCTAAATGTAGGACAAACCAGTCTATATCATACACCGCCCCAGCCTATAATTGTGTCATGGATACATTTTATTGGTACGACTACGAGACTACTGGCATATCACCCCGAGTTGACCGTATTACACAGTTTGCCGGCATTCGCACAGACGCCAACCTCAATATTCTTGACGAGCACATGCTCTACTGCAAACCAACGCATGACTGCCTTCCAAGTCCTTATGCTGTTGCTGTTACTGGCATAACACCACAACACTGCGAAAAAAATGGGCTTATTGAGCACGAATTCTTAAAGAAAATTCATGCGCAATTTTCTAAACCAAGTACTTGTATCGTTGGTTATAACAGCATCCGTTTCGACGACGAATTTAGCCGTTATGGTTTTTTCCGAAATTTTATTGAACCTTACGGTTGGCACTGGCAAAACAACAACACGCGATGGGATATCCTTGATGTTGTCCGTCTTGCTTATGCACTAAAAAAGGATGCAAGCCTTAACTGGGTAACCGATGAAAGTGGTAAACCGATTTTTAAGCTCGATCGATTATCGATTGCAAATAGCATTGAGCACTCCGATGCGCATGACGCCCTGAGTGACGTTCGCGCAACCATTGCCTTGGCAAAGATCATTAAAGAAACACAGCCGCAATTGTTTGATTACGCCTTTAGTCTTCGCGATAAAAAAGTTGTGGCGAACAAAATAGAACTCTTCTCGCCGATGTTGCATACCTCCGGCATGTATGCGGCCAATTTATCTTGCACAAGACTCTCAACAGCACTTGCTTATCATCCCGAGTACGCCGATCGAGCAATTGTCTTTAATTTGGATCAAGACCCATCCATCCTCCTAGAGCTGGCTACTGAAGAACTAAAAACACTGCTATTTACCAAACAATCCGAACTACCAAAAGGCGTTGAACGATTACAACTTAAAGAGCTGATTTTCAATAAAAGCCCAATGTTTGTGCCTAATGTTCACAAATTAGAACCTAAAATCATCGAACAACTGAAAATTGAAATGGATCGGTGTTTCAATCACTTGGACTTTATTCAAAAACATCAAAATGAGATTCAAGAAGCTGTGCGGGCTATTTACCTTAATGACGGTGAAAAACAGCCGTCAAAAGATGCGGATCAAGCACTTTATGATAAATTTGTCGATAATACCGACAGGCGCATTTGCAATCAAATCCAAACCCTCTCAGCAAATGAAATTGGCACCTTCCAGCCGAGCTTTAAAGACAAAAACTTGTCCACTTTGTTTTTACACTTCAAGGCTAGGAATTACTCCGAAACATTATCTGAAAGTGAGACTGAGGATTGGTTTGAAATTGTTCAGTCACGTGTACAAGATGGTGAGAATGGTTACTTGTCGCTTGATAACTTTGAACGACAGCTCACCGAACTCAAAAAAGATGCGCCAGAAAAGCACTTTCTTTGGCAACAACTGGAAAATTACGCGCAAACTTTTCTCTAGGTTTTTACTCTATAGCATTGAAATAGTTAGCTCAAACAGGTATAATATTTACCCATAATTGCATACTTATAAGGACTAGATAAACCTATTATGAACGCAGAAACTCGCAGTGAAATGTTTGGCAGATTACTCAAACAAATTCCAAATCCAACGACAGAACTAAACTACTCAACTTCTTTCGAGCTCCTTGTAGCAGTTACCTTATCAGCACAAGCAACGGACAAAAGTGTCAACCAAGTAACTGATACGTTATTCCCACTTGCCAACACGCCTGAGACAATTTTTGAACTTGGCGAAGACACACTTCGTGACACCATCAAAACCATTGGCTTGTTTAATTCGAAAGCTAAACACATTATCCAAACTTGTAAGATTCTAATCGACAAGTACGACTCTCAAGTACCTGAGACGCGCAAAGAGCTTGAGGCTCTTCCTGGTGTTGGTCGTAAAACTGCCAATGTTGTATTAAATACAGCCTTTGGTCAGCCTACTATTGCTGTTGATACGCACATTTACCGTGTTGCAAATCGCACTGCGATTGCCTCTGGCAAAACAGTACTTGAAGTAGAAAAGAAGCTTATCAAATTCATCCCTGATGAATTTAAAGTGCCTGCCCACCACCTTATGATTCTTCACGGTCGTTATGTTTGTAAGGCGCGCTCGCCGCATTGCACAGACTGCACACTTCTTGACCTTTGTGAATACGAAGAGAAGAACCTATAACAACGTAACCTTATGTTGTACAGCCAAGATCGAACCAAGCAAAGACAATTCTTAGCTAGATCTTGGCAAAAATTCATCAATAAAGAGCCTCTCGAGCCATTAGAAACACTGCTGGCATCCATCATTCAGATTCACCCAGAATATCAAGCTTTAATCAATAACGTGGATTCAGATTACTTTCCCGAGCAAGGCGAAGTTAATCCCTTTCTCCACATCAATCTGCACCTAGCACTCAGAGACCAACTCTCCATCAACCAGCCAAAGGGCATTAAAGAAGCTTACGACAAGCTACTTATAAAACTCAAAGATGAGCACGCCGTTGAGCACCTAATGATGGATTGCATTGCCGAAATGATTTTTTCTGCACAGAAAAACAACACACCAATGAATCATCAGGCTTATTTTCAGTGCATTCAAAACCAAGTTAACCAGAGTTAGTTATCTGAAAAGTAGGGTTTGGATGACAAAAAGTCATTATATATACTTTGCCAATATCTCAATATTTTTAGCAACTGCCATCACTCCGTCACGATGAATTGCGCGCAACATTTGCTACCAGTCAACAAAGTTTTTTAATAGCTGTAGGCCGTCGTGTTGTGACTTTTCAGGATGGAACTGCACCGCAAATAAGGAGTCCTTAGCAACCGCCGAGGTAAATACATCGCCATAGTCCGTACTGCCCGTAACAACAGATGAATCCTCTTCGTGCACGTAATAACTGTGCACGCTATAAAAACGGGCATTATTATCGATATTATGCCAAAGGGGGTGGGCGCACACTTGGTTGACCGTGTTCCAGCCCATATGAGGAATCTTGAGGTCGGTATGAGTAAACTTAATTACTTTTCCGGGAATAATTGACAAGCCATCCGTGCCATTATTTTCCTCGCTGTGATCAAAGAGCAGCTGCAAGCCCAAGCAAATGCCTAAAAATGGCTTTTCAGCGGCGGCTTTTTTAATGACATCAATCAAGTTATGTTCATTAAGTGCTGACATGCAAGCGCCCATAGCGCCTTGCCCAGGGAAAACAATGCGATCAGCATCGTTAATTAGCTCGGGGTCATTGGTTAGAATTGAACGATCGTTCGGCGAAACAAACTCAAAAGCCTTTTGTACAGAGCGGACATTGCCCATTCCATAGTCAACAATTGCGATTGTTTGCATATTCTAAAGCGTTACAAAGAGCCTTTGGTTGAAGGAATAACACCCGCCTGTCTTTCGTCTGGTGTTACCGCCATACGCAATGCTCGGCCAAATGCCTTAAAGACAGTTTCCGCTTGGTGGTGCGAGTTAACGCCTTTCATGTTATCGATATGAAGCGTTACTAATGCGTGATTGACGAAACCTTGGAAAAACTCTCGAATCAAGTCAACATCAAAAGTGCCCACTCTACCTCTGGTAAAGTCAACATCCATAATCAAACCCGGTCGTCCAGATAAATCGAGTACTACGCGTGAAAGCGCCTCATCAAGTGGCACATAAGAATGGCCATAACGAGTGAGTCCTTTTTTATCACCCACAGCCTTAAAAAAGGCCTGACCAATAGTAATTCCAATATCTTCCACCGTATGGTGATCGTCTATCTCAGTGTCACCATCGCAGCGGATGGTTAAATCCATCAAGCCGTGACGGGCAATTTGATCCAACATGTGGTTTAAAAACGGCACGCCTGTCTCAATATCAGCAGCACCGGTTCCGTAAATATCCAGACCGACAGAGATGTCTGTCTCGTTTGTTTTTCGATCAACTTTTATCATAAGTGAATTTTATCTTATTTATTAACCGTAGACTATATATAGTCTTTGATGAGTATTTCAGCGATTTGAATGGTATTCAGTGCAGCACCTTTTCTGATGTTGTCAGAAACCACCCACATATTCAAACCCAGCTCATGACTGATATCTTCACGAATGCGGCTGACAAAAGTCTCATCGTTGTTGGTTGCTTCAGAAAAAGGCGTCGCATAACCACCATCCTCGCGCTCATCAAGAACTTTAACACCAGGGGCTTTTTCAAGCAGTGCTCTAGCCTCTACCGCAGTTATCTTTGTCTTTGTTTCGATGTGAATTGCTTCTGAATGACCAAATAAAACAGGCACACGAACCGCAGTCGGATTAACCAAAATATTGTCGTCTTCAAAAATCTTTTGCGTTTCCCACACCATTTTCATCTCTTCCTTGGTGTAGCCATTTTCTTGGAACACATCGATATGAGGAATGACGTTAAAAGCAATTTGTTTTGGATAGACCTCAATGTCAATATCTTGACCATTCAAAAGTTTGGCTGTTTGATCTGTTAACTCACTAATCGCCTCTTTGCCACTGCCAGAAACCGCTTGGTAAGTCGCCACATTAATACGCGTAATCCCCACAGCGTCGTGAATTGGTTTTAGCGCAACCAACATTTGAATCGTCGAACAATTCGGATTGGCAATAATATTTCGATTTGTGTAATTTGCAATCGCGTGTGCATTCACTTCTGGCACAACCAATGGAATATCTTCGTCACGACGAAAGTGCGAGGTATTATCAATCACGACACAACCCGCTGCTGCTGCAATCGGTGCGTATTTTTCAGAAATATGACCACCTGCTGAGAATAAGCCGATTTGAACTTGAGAAAAATCAAAAGTATCCAGATCCTGTACCGTCCAAGACTTGCCTTGGCACTTGACTTTTTTACCCGCTGAATTCGCAGAGGCTAAAGGGTATAAATTATTAATAGGAAAATCGCGCTGATCTAAAATTGAAATCAGCGTTTCACCTACTGCACCAGTTGCGCCAACAATGGCTACATCATATTTTTTACTCACGGCTAAAGAATTATAACAAAAGAGGTTTATTATACGAATCCTTGCAGCTTACGTTAACAAATATATTCGAGAAACAAGGAAAATAATTCAGGATTATTACACCATGAATATTGAAATGAAGAATTATTGCATTACAAGTGCCAAAATGGTGCAAATAGTGAAGTGTTTACAAGGATAGTCACTCATATTTCGACTTCAATTAATCGCCCACTAGATTGCAATCAAAGAGCATCTGTTTAACTCGGCTTTATACGCAGTTATCGATTTCTATGTATTGGTGCTGACATCCAAACTTGTCACTGAGATGCTGACACAGTGCTTGCACACCATAGCGTTCAGTCGCGTGGTGTCCAGCTGAAATAAACACCAAGTCATTCTCCAATGCTGTTGCCGGTGTTTGCTCTGAGACTTCACCAGTAAGATAGGCATCTACCCCAAGCTCTACCGCTTGATCAATAAAACCTTGTGCTGCACCGGTGCACCAAGCAATGCGCTTGATATTGGCACTTTGATCGCCAATAATTAATGGCGCTCTTTGCAGCGCACTATCAATTTCTACGCCAAACTCGCCAACGTTTAACTCAAGCTCGCCCGTCCACAATAAGCTGTTTGCAACAGGGCTCATGTTATTAATACCCAGCAGCTTGCCCAATTGCGCGTTGTTGCCAACATCCGGATGGGCATCGAGCGGTAAGTGATACGCAAATAAATTGATATTATTTTCTAGCAACAAGGCAATTTTGCGACGCTTAGCACCTGTGATTGTCTGCGAGTCGTTCTTCCAAAAAAGCCCATGATGGACAAAAATTGCATCCGCCTTTTCATCAATTGCTCGCTCAATAAGGGCAAGATTAGCGCTGACACCGCTGATAATTTTATTGATTTCTTCCTTGCCTTCAATTTGCAGACCATTAGGGCAATAGTCCTCAAAAGCATCGGCGTTAAGATACGATTGGGTGTAGTTCTTTAGCGCTTCACGGTTAGCCATAAAAACTTTTTAGTTGTTGTAACAAGGCGGTGTTCTCACTAGTGTTGCTCACTGTTACTCTAACGCAATTGGTGAGCTGCGGATGACTGGCAAAGTTTTTAATGAGTACGCCATTATCTTTTAAGAACTCAAATAGTGCATTCGCATCGGGCGTTTTAACCAGTAAAAAATTAGCATCCGATGGATAAACTGTTAACGCCTGGATGGCATCCAGCTCATTAAATAGACGCCCTCTTTCCACAATAATCACTTGTGCATTTGCAGCAATTCGATCTTTTTCTTTGAGGAGGAAATTGGCGCTGGCCTGAGTTAATGTGTTGATGTTATACGGTAGGCGTAATTTATCTAGATGACCAACCGTTTCCGGGTTGCCAATCAACAAACCCAATCTCAGTCCGGCAAAACCGATTTTAGAGACTGTTCTGAGTAAAACCATATTTTGGTAATTACTAACTTCTCCTAAAAAGCTGTCTTTAGCATAAGCGTAATAAGCCTCATCCACCACCACCAAAGCGTCGCTGGTTTCGATAATTTTTTTGATGGAATCGCGATCAAAAGCATTGCCTGTCGGGTTATTTGGGTAAGAAATAAAAATCAGTTTTGGCTGTGTTTTTTTAATCGTTGCCAGTGTTGCATCCAAATCAATCTCAAAATTTTCGTCAAGCATCACCCCTTTGTAATTAAGGCGAGTAAACTTGGCAATCATTTCATACATAACAAAACTTGGCTCAACACTAAGGATAGTATCACCTGTATCGCAAGCTAACGCCAATAGCTGAATAAGCTCATCTGAGCCATTACCTAGCAAGATATCCAAACCTTCAGGGATGTCCATTAAACCCCTTAACGTTTGCTGCAACTTTTGTGCGCCAGCATCAGGGTAACGGTTGAGTTTCGCTTCTGCCAAGTAAGCAAGATAAGGCTCGATTAAATCTTCAGGGACTAAAAATGGACTTTCCATAGCGTCCAGTTTTATCATATTTTTCGACTTCGGGACATGATAAGCCTGAATCTCTTGAATATCTGAGCGTAACCATTGATTAATAAAAGACATTATGCGGGCTTTGAGCGATTGGGATGATATTGCATTTTACCCAGCTTTTTTGCGCTCAATAACGTTTGATAACAGTAGTCTAGCGCCCTCTTGCAAGCAATATCGACATCAATACCGAGCGCAAGCAACGCACTAATCGCGCTCGCTAGTGTGCAGCCAGAACCGTGATACTCTCCCGGTAGTTTCACATAAGGAAAACACGAGTGCAACTCACCTTGACAATATAAACGATGCTCTATTTCCTTTTGTGCGCTATCCGTGCCAGTCAGTAAAACCCAAGGACAATTCAGCGATTTAACTGCGCTGGATTCATCCAAATCGGGCGCCAAAAGTGATAATTCCGCTTGATTTGGCGTGATGACTGTTGCCAAAGGAATAAGCTGTTTCCGCATTGCTAAAATCGCACTTTCATCAACCAACTGGCTGTCGCTACTGGCGCGAATAATGGGGTCTAGGACAATACTTAATTGCGGTTTTTCACTAAGACAGTGTGCAATGGTTTTGATTTGCTCAGAAGAGCCAAGTAGGCCGATTTTAACAACCTGAAAATCGATATCAGCAACAACCGCTCTGTATTGCGCTTCAATTAGTGCGCAATCAACAGCCTCAAGTTGTGTCACCTCACAAGTGTTTTGCGCAGTGAGTACGGTAACAATTGGAAGCGTTGTTATTCCAAATCGATTAATCGCCTCGATATCGGCACTGATGCCAGCGCCACCACTAGGGTCAAGACCTGCAAAAACTAAAACACTTTCTGAAAAAGATTCACGCACTGCCTAGTGCAACTCTTTCTCAATCAAGTAATCCACTACCTTAAAGATGCCTTCGATACTGCCTGCATGCGTCGCATCCACCCAATATTTTCCATTTACAACCAATGTTGGAACACCTCTTGATTGATATTTACGTGTATCTGCTATTGCCTTTCTAACATTACTTTCCACTGAAAATGATGCAAAAACCATATTGGCTTTTTCCTTATCAACACCGTTATCGACCAACCAATTTACAAATTCCTCTTGCGAATTAAACTTAATATCGTGTTTGTGAATAGCATCAAACAAAGGCGTATGCAATCTATCCAACTCGCCCAAGTCCTTTAAAACATAAAAGAAAATAGCACCGTTTATCCAGCTGTCTCCAAGCACCGAGGGTTGGCGTATAAATACCGCCTCATCCGTTAGAGTCGCTTCCATTGCATGGATATAAGGCTCTAAGTTGTAACAGTGGCCACAGTAATACCAAAATAACTCCCTGACCTCAACCTTGTCACCCGTTTGGGTTTCAACAGGCTTGTCTATCACCACATAATGCTTACCGGCAACGTATTCTTGGTCTTCATGCTCATGAGTTTCATCGTGGGCATGTTCCTCTGTTGTTTCGGTCTTTACAATTTCTGTTTTTTGCGCAGACTCACTTTGATCGACAACTTT
>DUCF01000024.1 GCA_012959965.1 Candidatus Thioglobus sp.
TCTATGAAAAGATTATTGACGCTGACAAGTGCATTGGTTGCACTGGTGAGTTCTAAGGCTGCGTTAGCAGAGTACGGACTAAACATGACGCAGGGTATTACTGAGGTGAGTAAGGATATTTACGACTTACACATGATGGTGTTTTGGGTTTGTGTTGTTATTGGTATTGTTGTTTTTGGCGCAATGTTCTATTCAATTGTGGCTCACAGGAAATCTAAAGGGCATAAAGCGGCTCATTTTCATGAGAGCACAATGGTTGAATTTATTTGGACAGGTGTTCCAATTCTAATCTTGGTTGCAATGGCAATTCCGGCCTCTAAGACGTTGATTGACATTGAGGTGCTTGATAAGGCTGACATGACTATCAAGGTGACAGGTCACCAGTGGAAATGGCAATACGACTATCCTGTAGAGGGCATTAGCTTTATTTCTAATCTTGCGCAATCTTCAAAAGACGCCGTCGATGACCGTGCAAAAGGCTCGGCAGCTAAGCGCGAAGCGCTTGATGCTTCGGGCGACACTTACTTGCTATCGGTTGATAATCATTTGGTTATTCCTGTTGACACAACGGTTCGCTTCCTGATTACATCTAACGACGTAATTCACAACTGGTGGGTTCCGGCTTTTGCGGTTAAGCAAGATGCTAATCCTGGCTTCATCAATGACGCGTGGGCAAAACCTACAGAAATTGGCACTTACAGAGGTCAATGTGCTGAGCTTTGCGGTAAAGAGCACGGCTTTATGCCAATCGTGGTTGACGTCGTCTCTAAAGCAGACTACGCAGTTTGGGTTGCTGAGCAACAAGGCGTAGCAGCTGCTGCAGCCGAGGCCGCAACACAACAATGGTCTGAAGACGATCTAATGGCACAAGGCGAGACTTTGTATAACACCAACTGTGCTGGTTGTCATATGACCGACGGTAGCGGCGGTTATGGTCCAGCTATTAAAGGGTCAAGTATTGCTAATGGCGATGCAGCTGACCACTTAAATATTGTAATTAACGGTAAAAACGGTATGCCAGCATTCAAGATGTTGGGCGACTCTGATTTAGCCGCTGTGATTACTTACGAAAGAAGGGCTTTTGGTAACACAGGCTCGGTTGTTCAACCATCAGATGTTACATCTGCACGCTAATCTAAGGAGAAACATATGAGTTATACTGCAGCACACGACGGTCATCACGGTCCTGAAAAAGGCCTGTTAAGATGGGTTAAAACAACAAACCATAAAGACATTGGCACGCTTTACATGTGGTTCGCTTTTACGATGCTACTAATTGGTGGTGCGTTTGCGATGGGTATTCGTGCAGAGCTACTACAGCCTGGCCTACAATTAATGGATCCACAGTTCTTTAATCAGCTAACGACTATGCACGGTTTGATCATGGTGTTTGGTGCGATTATGCCCGCCTTCGTTGGTTTGGGTAACTGGTTAATTCCTATGATGGTTGGTGCGCCTGATATGGCCCTACCACGTATGAACAACTGGAGTTTCTGGATTCTACCATTTGCTGGTGGCATTCTACTTAGCACGTTCTTTATGGATGGCGGCGCGCCGGCATTTGGTTGGACGTTCTATGCACCGTTGTCTACAACGTTTGCACCAGATTCAACAGACTTCTTCATTTTTGCGGTTCACCTATTAGGTTTCTCGTCAATCATGGGCGCGATTAACATTATCGCTACCGTGCTAAACATGCGTGCACCCGAAATGAAAATGATGGACATGCCTCTTTTCGTATGGACTTGGTTGATCACATCATTCCTTCTTATCGGTGCGATGCCAGTATTGGCGGGCGCGGTAACAATGATGTTAACGGACCGCAATTTCGGCACCGCGTTCTTCGACGCAACCGGTGGTGGCGACCCAGTGATGTTCCAGCATATCTTCTGGTTCTTCGGTCACCCTGAAGTTTATATTATGATTCTGCCAGCCTTTGGTGTGGTCTCTCACATTATCCCAACGTTTGCTCGTAAGCCACTTTTCGGTTATTCGTCAATGGTATACGCGACAGCATCAATTGCCTTCTTGTCATACATCGTATGGGCACACCACATGTTCCTAACAGGCATGCCGGTGGCTGGTGAGTTGTACTTTATGTACGCGACAATGTTAATTGCCGTGCCAACAGGTGTTAAAGTCTTTAACTGGGTGGCTACAATGTGGAAGGGCTCACTAACGTTCGAAACACCTATGCTTTGGGCGCTTTCATTTGTATTCTTGTTCACCATTGGCGGCTTCTCTGGCTTGATGCTAGGTATCGCTCCTGCGGACATTCAGTACCACGACACATACTTCGTTGTAGCGCATTTCCACTACGTACTGGTAACGGGCGCTTTGTGGTCAATCATTGCAGCGACATTCTACTGGCTACCGAAATGGACAGGAAAAATGTACAACGAGAAATTAGCGAAATTCCACTTCTGGTGGGCAATGATTTCAGTGAACGTATTGTTCTTCCCGCAGCATTTCTTAGGTCTTGCAGGTATGCCTCGTCGTATTCCTGACTACTCACTACAGTTCGCGGACTTTAACTTTATTTCATCGATTGGCGCATTCAGCTTTGGTCTGTCGTTCATCTTGTTAACCTACATTGTTGTTGACTGTATTCGTAACGGCAAGGCAGCAGATGCTCGCCCTTGGGATAGCGCAAAAGGCCTAGAGTGGACACTTCCTTCGCCTGCGCCTTACCACAGCTTTAATACACCGCCATCTCGTGCAACTATTCTTGAAGAGTCGCAGCACAGTTAATGACGGATAAGAAAAAAAATAATGGCGCCGCCCTAACCGCAGTGTTGGTCGGCGTTGTTGTAATAGGAATATACGTAGCAACAATTATGCTTAATGCATAGTAGTGGTTGTGGAAAGAAAGAAAATAACAAAAAGGTTTTGGTTTACGCTGGTTTCAGCGCCGATTTTGATGCTCCTTTTTGCGGTGTTTGTAATGCCCCCTCTTTACGAGGTCTTGTGTGACATCACAGGATTTAACGGCACAACAGGCAAAGTAGACAGCGAGCAGCAATACGAGGTGGATGAGGAGCGTTTGGTTGAGGTAAGTTTTTTTGCATCGACCATGCCGGGGTTCCCGGTACAGTTTGGACCAAAGGTAACATCGATGGACGTTGTTCCTGGCAAGTTTTATACAACAAGTTATATTGCCAAAAACAACACGGACTTTGAAGTTATTGGCCAAGCGGTACCTAGTGTTGCACCTACGGATGCCGCACTTTACTTTAAGAAACTAGAGTGTTTTTGTTTTACTAGGCAAGTGTTCAAACCACACGAAGAAGTCGAAATGACACTTCGCTTTGTGATTGAGCCAGAGATGGACGTAAACATACAAGACGTAAGTTTGTCCTACAATTTTTTTAAGTTAGACAGTTAAAAGAGAGGAAGAAAAATGAGCAATCAAGATTATTATGTACCTCATGGCACTTACTGGCCAATTATTGGTTCAATCGGCGTTTCTACGTTATTCATTGGTTTTGCTAACCAAATGCACGGTGTTGAGTGGGGCGGTTCAGTAATGGGTCTAGGCATGGCAATTATTGTCTTTATGCTATTCGGCTGGTTGGGAACGGTTGTTAACGAGAGTGTTAACGGCATGTACAACAGACAAGTAGACAAATCATTCCGCTGGGGCATGAGCTGGTTTATCTTCTCTGAAGTGATGTTCTTCGCAGCCTTCTTTGGTGCGTTGTTTTATGCAAGAATTTTGAGTGTTCCATGGTTAGGTGGCGCAGACAACAACATGTTTAGTGGTGCAACTGAAGCGCTAGAAACATCAAAATACATTTGGGAGGGCTTCCAAGCAACTTGGCCTTTAATTAACACGCCAGGCGCTGTTGCTCAATCCGGTGTTGAGTTCTCTTCTGGTTTCAAACTTGTTGATACTTGGGGACTGCCTGCATTAAATACAGGTCTTCTGCTCACTTCGGGCGTAACACTAACTTACGCACACCATGCACTTCGCAAAGGTCACCGAAATGCATTGGTATTCTGGATGATTGCTACGATCGCTTTGGGTGTTGCATTTCTTGGCTTCCAAATCGCGGAATACGGCCATGCATACCACGACGGCTTAAAGCTAACTTCTGGTATCTACGGTTCTACGTTCTATCTATTGACTGGTTTCCACGGATTCCACGTTACGATCGGTGTCATTATGTTGACTGTGATTCTATATAGAATCCAAAAAGGTCATTTTGATTCCGACAACCACTTCGCTTTTGAAGGCGTTGCTTGGTACTGGCACTTTGTAGACGTTGTTTGGTTAGGTCTATTCATTTTTGTATACTGGCTATAATATTTAGTTAGTGGATCAATAAAAGGCCCCTTTTCTGGGGCCTTTTTAATTTAGCAGAGAAAATTATGGGTTATATAGTTATTGCAATCATTGTTGTTATTTTGTTTAGCCTTGGCTCGGCATTGATTGGTATGGTGAAGGGCGGCAAAGAGGGCTCTGAGAAAATGTTTAAATCTCTTCGAATTCGCATCGGTCTGTCGGTGTTTTTGTTTGCGCTTTTGATGTTTTCCGGCTTTATGGGATGGATTGAGCCGAACACAACCATGTTGCCAACGCAGTAATGAGTTTCAAGTTTCTACTGCCTGCAGCCCTGATTACTATCATGGTTGTCTTTTTAACGTCATTAGGCTTTTGGCAGCTGGATCGTGCGGACGAAAAACGCGCTATTGAGAAAGCGATAGAAGTCGCCAATACAGGGACCGTTGAGATTGTCACTGAACTTGATGGGCTTGAGGCAAAAGAGTATTACCAATTGCGCCTAAACGGCCATTATTTGCCAGAAAAGCAATTTATCTATGACAACCAGATTGTTCAACAAACTTCTGGCTATTACGTCATCACCCCGTTTGTGATTGCCGATTCGAGCAAGGCAATACTCGTCAATCGTGGTTTTATGCCGTGGTACGGTC
The DNA here is from genome assembly GCA_012959965.1 of Candidatus Thioglobus sp. GTDB lineage: Bacteria > Pseudomonadota > Gammaproteobacteria > PS1 > Pseudothioglobaceae > Pseudothioglobus. The sequence goes on from DUCF01000024.1 coordinate 4,936, forward strand.
AACGCGACAAATTGGCAGATATCGAACTCTCAGCTGGCGAAATACAAATCAAGGTGCAAATATCAATACCAGTGAAGCG
>DUCF01000025.1 GCA_012959965.1 Candidatus Thioglobus sp.
AATCGATCAGCCAAATGCCCAACCGCTAGCGCGTATAAGGTAGAGTGGTTCCAGCGCAGTATTGAGCGGAAGTTTTGGTAAACAAGAAAAGCAGGCCCTTTGTAGCCCATCGGTAATATGAGCGAAGCGTCCATGCTCGACTTTGGCAAATCAGAGCCATTGGCGCTGCGAACGCCTTGCGTCTGCCACTCATCAAGTTGCTTCTTAGTTTTTAACCCGACAAAGTCATAGTCAAAATCCTCAGAAATTGTGACTTCCCGACCCCATTTCTCGCCGCGACTCCAGTCGAGATGCTCAAGGAAATTAGCAGCACTGGCCAAAATGTCGGCCTGATTATTCCACAAATCAATTTTGCCATCATTATCCGCATCAACACCGTAGGCGATAACATTGCTTGGCATAAATTGCACGGCACCCATTGCGCCTGCCCAAGAGCCGGTTGCCTCCAGCGGCACCTTGCCATCGTCAATCAGCTTTAACAGTGCGATTAGCTCGGAGGTAAACAAATCAGAACGTCTGGGGTCGTAAGCAAGCGTCGCCAAAGAGCGCACCAAACTGTAGCTACCGGTGTTGTTTCCGTAGTTGCTTTCCAGCCCTAAAAAAGACACCAGAACGTGCGCCGGAACACCGTACTGTTGATAGGTTTTGTTAAGTAATGAGCGGTTTTGTTTTAATGTATCATAACCATTATCCAGACGATATTGACTGATTCTTTTGCCAAGGTAATTCCAAAAGTTTTGGCTGAATTCCGCTTGAGAGCGATCGGATTCCAATATATCAAGATTGGGTGTGAGCTGATAAAATGCCCGATCAACAGTTGCTTTTGAGACGCCTTGCTCAGTAGCGAGTTGATGAATATTGTTTAGAAAATCGTCAAAGGTGTGAGAGTTAGCTAAAACGCTCGAAGAGAGTAAAACTAGGCAAATAAGGCGTAAAAACATGGGCAAATTATAATGCGTAAAACCTGTCTCATTCTGATATTTTTTCTTCTTAGTGGTTGCCTCGAAACGGACAAGGCAAAGTACATACTTGGCGAAAGCATGGGCACGACCTATAGCATCAATGTTTTGGGCGATGAGCGCGTACAACAAGAGGCAATTGAGCGGCGTCTATTAGAAATAAATGCACTTTTTTCGACTTGGCGGCCGGATTCGGAAATTTCACGATTGAACAACGCGCCAGTTGACGAGTGGCTCAAGGCTTCCGACGAGTTTTTCCAGTTATTGCGTACCTCTGAGACAATCTATCTTCAAACAAGCGGTTTTTTCGATCCGGGCATTGGGCGCTTGGTTGATCTTTGGGGGTTTGGTGCAGAGGGCGGGCGCACGAGCGTGCCACAGAGTGATGATGTTAACGCTGCTTTCGAAAATTCCTCAATAAAGTATGTAGAGTTTGGCGAGGGCCGAGTTAAAAAAACCAGAGACATTCACTTGAATCTTTCAGCGATTGCCAAAGGTTATGCCGTGGATGAAGTGTCGCGCCTTATTGAGGCGGCCGGCGTGAAGGATTTCTTAGTTGAAATTGGCGGTGAAGTTTACGCTTCCGGTACAAACGACGGCGATGAGTGGACCGTTGGCGTGGAGCGGCCCGACAATAAGGCGCCCATTCCAATTGCGCTTAATAACGCGTCGGTGGCCACCTCCGGCAATTATCGCAATTACTTTATTTGGGAGGGCGAGAAGTACATGCATATTTTCGACCCCAAAAGCGGCTTGCCAGCCAATAATGACCTGGCTTCGGTGAGCGTTATTCACCCTCGAAGCGCCCTTGCTGACGCCTACGCTACAGCAATGATGGCCATGGGTAGCGAGAAGGCGATAGAGCTGGCGAACGAATTAGGATTATCTGCTTTGTTGATGGCGATAAAAGACGATAATTACCAAATCATCAGAATAAATTAAGAAAAATAATGTCCATTTATCAGCCACTAGCAGAGATTATGCGCCCAGATTCGTTGACGAATTTTGTCGGGCAAAAACACCTGCTTGGTGCGGATCAGCCGCTTGGCAAGTCGCTCAATGAAGGGCAGTTGCACTCCATGGTTTTATGGGGCCCTTCTGGCACGGGGAAAACCACTTTGGCGCGCATTATTTGCAAACAAGTAGGTGCGCATTTTGAGCAGATGTCGGCGGTTTTGGATGGCGTCAAAGAGCTGAGAGTTGTCTTGGATCATGCAGGTCGTTATCAACAACACGGCAAAAGCACTGTACTATTTGTTGATGAGATTCATCGTTTTAATAAGTCTCAGCAAGACGCGTTTTTGCCTCACATTGAATCTGGCTTGATTACGCTTATCGGTGCAACCACCGAGAATCCTTCGTTTGAACTTAATCGAGCCTTGTTATCTAGGCTTAGGGTTTATGTCCTTAATTCGTTGAATGATGAAGAGCTCAGTATAGTTGCCACAAGGGCAATCGAGCACAGGAAGCTTTCGCTTGAAGACGACGGCTCGCTGGACAGCGTTATTGCCGCAAGCGACGGTGACGCCAGAAGATTGATCAACATCATTGAGCAGCTCTCACAAAGCGATGGCAAGTCGCTGAATAAAGAAGACGTCAGTAAAATCTTGCAAGGAAAAATTAGTGCCTTTGACAAAGGCGGCGATATTTATTATCAGCAACTTTCTGCCTTTCATAAGTCGGTACGTGGCTCTTCGCCAGACGGCGCTTTGTACTGGATGGCAAGAATGCTGGTTTCTGGTTGTGATGCAAAAGTGATTGTCAGACGATTGCTTGCGATTGCCTCAGAAGATATTGGTAATGCCGACCCAAGAGCGTTGCAAATCACTCTTAACGCTTGGGATGTCTACGAGCGTGTTGGCGACAAAGAAGGCAATAGGGCGATTGCACAAGCCGCAGTTTTTTGTGCTTGTGCTCCGAAATCCAATGCTGTGTATAAGGCCTTTAATGAGGCGATGCAAGCTGCACGAGAAACTGGTGATCTAGAAGTACCCGTACACCTATGCAATGCCAGCACCCAATTGATGGAAGAGCTGGGTTATGGTGAGGGTTATCGCTATGCGCATAACGAGCCCAGTGGCTTTAGCGCCGGACAAACGTATTTTCCCGAAGCAATGGGAGAGCAAGTTTATTATCAGCCCACTGACCGCGGTCTAGAGATTAAAATTGGGGAAAAATTAAAACAACTTAGGTAGAATTTATGAGCGCTGTGGGTACAGTTTTAGCAATTGGTATAGGCGCAACTATCGGCGCTAGTAGTCGCTACTATTTGGGTGTTTTGTCGCTGCAGTGGTTGGGCAGGGCGCTGCCTTATGGCACGCTAATCTCGAATGTTTTGGGTTCGTTGATTGCCGGTATTTTGGTGGTAGTGATTCTAGAGAAAGCGCTGCTAAACGAAACGTATCGCTTAATGCTTTTGGTGGGCTTGACCGGCTCGCTGACGACAATGTCGACTTTGTCTTTTGAGTCGGTGGAAATGCTCAGTAGCGGTCATTATTCGCAAGCCCTATTAAACATCTTGCTCAATGTTGGTCTTTCGTTACTTGCTGCAGCACTTGGTGTGATGCTGGCAAAGTACGGCCTTGACTTAGTGCAAGGCTAGTTTTTTCTCGACTTCGTCTAGCAGAAGTGAAGAAATATTGAGATTAAACTGTTTGTCTAGCTCACGAATGCAAGTTGGGCTGGTGACGTTGATTTCAGTGATGTAGTCACCGATGACGTCGAGACCCACGAACAACAATCCTTTTTCAATCAGCATCGGCGCGATTTGTTCACACAAATATCGATCTCGTTCGCTGAGTGGCTGACCCCGCCCTGTAGCACCTGCAGCTAAGTTGCCTTTGAAATTGCCTTCGGCAGGAATGCGCGCTAAGGCATAGTCAACTGGCTTGCCATTAATGAGCAAAATGCGCTTGTCGCCATCTTTGATTTCGCTCAAAAACTCTTGCGCCATGATAAATCTTTGCCCTTGATTGGTCAGCTTTGAGACGATCTCGGTGATGTTGTCATCGCCCTTGTGCAGTTTGTAAATGTCCGTTCCGCCCATGCCGTCTAGCGGTTTAACAACACCCACGCCCATACGCTCAATAAAACGGTATAGTTGCTCAATATCTGCGCTCACCAGCGTTTTCGGGATGCAGTGAGGAAAGTTTAGGGCAAATAATTTTTCATTGGCATCGCGCAATGAGCTTGGCTTGTTGATCACCAAAACACCGCTGTTTTCGGCCTGCTCAAGAAGGTAGGTGGCGTAAATGTAGTTCATGTCAAAGGGCGGATCTTTGCGCATGAAAATGACATCGACATTACTCAGTGCAATTGTTTTGGCGTCTTCACGACAATGCCAATTGGTATCCGAATCTTGTATAAAAGTTTTACGCGCGTTGGCAAAAACTGAACCGTCTTGGTGATACATATCATTGCTATCGAAAGTATATATATCCCAGCTACGGCTTTGCGCTTCCAGCATCATTGCAAAGGAGGAATCCTTTATTGGGTTGATGCCAGCGATGTCATCCATAAGCACAGCCAGAGCGATTTTCTTCATGTGGATATTATATAACTCTTGCGTAAAGTGAATGATTTATTGATCAATATTGTTGCGCCTAAAAGTTTTTGATTGGAGGGTTCTTTTAAGCGTATAATTGCCCCTCTTTAGTGCGGGGTGGAGCAGCATGGTAGCTCGTCGGGCTCATAACCCGAAGGTCATAGGTTCAAATCCTATCCCCGCTACCAAATTTCCTTAAGTGTTATAATAGGAAGATTATTACCCCCTCTTTTGGGGGTTTTTATTAGGATTTTTTTAGTATGGCCAAAACTGCTGATAAGATTGTTGCGTTGATTAACCCTGTTATTGAAGACATGGGTTATGAGCTTCTGGGTGTGGAATACGTCGCCAGTGGCAAGCATTCAATTTTAAGACTCTTCATTGACTCAGAGAACGGTATTGGCGTGGACGACTGCGAAGCTGTCTCACGACAAGTGAGCGCCATAATGGACGTTGAAGACCCAATTACTGGTCAGTACAGCCTGGAAGTATCTTCGCCAGGCATCGAGCGCCCGCTTTTTACACTTGCGCATTACCAGCGTTTTTTAGGGCACGACATTAGTCTTAGGTTGTTTAGACCAATTGAAGGAAGACGTAAATTTACTGGCAGTATCGGCAGTATTAGCGAAGTAAACGAAACAATGGAACTGGTGACCGAGTTGGGGCCAGTGACAATAGATTTAAATTTAATAGATAAAGCAAATTTGGTTGCTCATTTTTAGGAGAAGCGCATGGAAGGCAAAGAACTATTTTTAATGGTTGAAGCAATCTCTAACGAGAAAGACATCACTCAAGAGGATGTCATTGAAGCATTAGAAGAAGCCATGGCGGTTGCGACAAAAAAACGCAACAATATTGAAGTACGTGTTTCGGTTGATCGTCAAAGCGGTGAATTCAATACATTTAGACGCTGGATGGTGATCGAAGACGGCGCTCAATGTGTTGACGACGAAGGCACGGAATTTGATTCTGAACTGCATATTTATCAGGCGGACGCAAAGGGTTATGAGATTGACGCTTTTGTTGAAGAGCCGATGGAGTCTGTCGAATTTGGTAGAATCGCAGCGCAAATTGTTAAGCAAGTTATTATTCAAAAGGTGCGCGAAGCAGAAAGAGGCGTAATTGTTGAAAACTTCACTCGTCGTGTTGGCGAGGTGGTATCGGTTACAGTGAAGCGCGTTGATCGTGGCAACGTTTACGTTGACATGGGCGGCGTTGATGGCATGATTTCAAGATTTGACTTAATTCCTAACGAGTCTGTAAGAAAAAATGACCGCTTAAGAGCCTATATTAAAGAAGTTAAGTCAACGCCAAGAGGTGCACAAATCTTCTTAAGCCGTACGGTTAATGAAATGATGACCGAACTTTTTGCAATGGAAGTTCCAGAAATCAGCGAAGGCGTTATTGAGATTATGGCTGGTGCAAGAGATCCTGGTCTGCGCGCAAAGTTAGCGGTTAAAGCGAAAGACAAGCGCCTAGATCCAATCGGTTCATGCATTGGTATGCGTGGTGCACGTGTGCAAGCGGTCTCCAACGAACTGAATGGCGAGCGTGTTGATATTATTCTTTGGGACGAAGACCCTGCTCAGTTTGTCATTAATGCAATGGCGCCAGCTGAAGTTAGTTCTATCGTTGTCGATGAAGAAAAGGGTGTTATGGACATCGCTGTTGCTGAAGAGCAATTGGCTTTGGCAATTGGTCGTGGTGGTCAGAATATTAAGCTAGCAAGTCGCTTAACGGGCTGGAGGCTTAACGTTATGTCGTTGGCTGACGCCGATGAGGTGCAAGCTAAAGAAGCACAGAAAACAGGTGAGAAGCTTGCAGAAAAATTAGGCGTAGACGCCGAAGTTGCTGGCGTTTTGATCGACGAAGGCTACACAAGTCTTGATGAAATTGCAGAGGCTGACTCTGACATTCTTTCAAAAATTGAAGAGTTTGACGAAGACATGGTTGAGGAGTTACAAGACAGAGCGCAAGACGCCCAGCTTGTAAAAGCCCTTGGCGATGCCGAAGCAACAGAGGTTTTGTTAACGATTGAAGGTGTTGACGAAGCACTAGCTGCCGCTTTGGTTTATGCGGAGATCGACACAGTGGATGCTGTGGCGGAGCTCTCAATCGTTGAACTGTTAGAGATACAAGATATTGGCAACGATAACGCTTCGGCTGTTATTATGACTGCCAGAGAAAATGAAGGCTGGTTTGACTGATTGGTTGGTAAGAGCAATTACGAACCCATTCAACAATAAATAGAGGCAATCAAAAATGGCACATACGGTAGAAAGCTTATCTAAATTACTCAAAAAAACACCCGATGAGGTGATATCGATTTTGGCAGCCGCCGGCATCGAGGGTAAGACACAGAGCTCTGATATTTCAGGTGACGAAAGAAAAGTCTTAATGGCGAATTTGAGCAAACGCTCGGGCACTAAGTCAAGTATTTCTGTTTCACGTAAAACACCGAAAGCGACTTCGACGTCAGGCGGTGTTAAGATTCAGATAAAGAAAAAACGCCAAGCACCAGTTGTTGCTGTTGTTGATGAGAGTAATGAAGAGGCCGCGCAAAAAGCACAAGAGGCCTTAGAGGCTGGCAGAATTGCAGAAGAAAAGCATCAAGAGCAAGACGCTAAACGCCATGGCGCAATCAAAGATAAAAAAGACCAAGCCGAAGCGCGTCAAACTCAGAAAGAACAACAAGAGATTGAAGCTAAAGCTCAGGCCGTAGCAGCGACAGAGGTAGAAAAAAGCGCCAAAGTGAAGGCTGACGCACCAAAAGCGAAAGAAGCAAAACCGCCTCAAAGATTACGCAATGCAGCCAAACCTTCAACGCCACCTAAACGTAAGCAGCTGCATGTTGCTCGCCATAATCCAGGTCGTAAATTAAAGAAGAAGGACCGCACTCGCCTGTCACAAAAAGTTCAAGACGAACAAGCACAGCACGGCTTCCATAAACCTGTTGATAAAATCATTCACGAAGTCGCCATCCCTGAAAATATTAAAATTTCAGACTTGGCATTAAAAATGGCCACTAAGGCTGGCGAAGTATTAAAAGTGATGATGGGTATGGGTGTAATGGCTACACTGAACGACGTTATCGATCAAGACACCGCGATGTTGGTTGTTGAAGAAATGGGTCATAATCCTGTTGCCAGTAAAGAAGAGACTGTTGAAGACACGCTTGTACAAGATACGGGTGATGATGTAAATACTACAACAAGGCCACCGGTGGTTACCATCATGGGCCACGTTGATCACGGCAAAACATCGCTTCTAGACTACATTAGAAACACCAAAGTCACCGCTGGCGAAGCGGGCGGCATTACCCAGCATATTGGCGCTTACCAAGTGAGTCCGAACGGCAATACCATTACCTTTATTGACACACCTGGACACGCAGCATTCTCCAAGATGAGATCTCGTGGTGCTGGCGCAACCGATATTGTGATTTTGGTTGTTGCTGCTGACGACGGTGTTATGCCACAAACGATTGAGTCCATTAAACATGCGAAAGCGTCTGGCGTGCCAATCATTGTTGCCATTAATAAAATGGACAAAGAAGGTGCTCAGCCAGACAAAATCAAGCAAGTATTGTCAACATATGACGTTATCTCAGAGGACTGGGGTGGCGATGTGATGATGATTGGCGTTTCAGCACATACTGGTGAAGGCGTTGACGAGCTTCTTAATGCCATTACTCTGACAGCTGAAATATCTGAATTTAAGGCTGATGTTACCAAGCCGGCCAGCGGTATTGTGCTAGAAGCAAGGCTAGATAAAGGCCGCGGCAAGGTAACAACGATTCTTGTGCAATCGGGTACTTTGAGAAAAGGCGACACAGTAATTGCTGGTTTAGAGTATGGTAAGGTCAAGCAAATTGTTGACGACACAGGCAAGCCGATTAAAGAGGCTGGCCCTTCAATGCCAGTAGAAATTTTAGGTCTTTCGGGTGTGCCAGATTCCGGCGCCGAAGTTTTGGCAGTAGAAAATGAGCGTAAGGCGCGTGAAGTTGCCGAGTTCAGAAAAACTAAAGATCGTGAAGCTAAACTGCAAAAGCAACAAGCAGAGAAAATGGACAACTTCTTCTCCAAAATGGAAGAAGGCGATGTTTCCACTGTTAACGTATTACTTAAGTCTGATGTTCGTGGTTCGGCGCAGGCATTGGTTGAAGCATTGGAAGAGTTATCAACCGACGAGGTACGCGTTAAGGTGGTCTCTTCAGGTGTTGGTGGTATCAATAATACAGACGTAGCACTGGCCAGCGCGTCGGATGCAATCGTGCTTGGCTTTAATGTTCGTGCCGACGCAGTTGCTAGAAAAACAGCCGACACCGAAGGTGTTAGAATTGAGTATTACAGCATTATCTATAACCTTATTGATGACATTAAAGGCATCATGAGCGGCATGCTTTCACCTGAATTGAGCGAGAACATTATTGGTATTGCTTCCGTGAAAGACGTCTTTAGATCGCCTAAGTTTGGCGATATTGCGGGCTGTATGGTTGACGAAGGTGTTGTTAGAAAAGACAGTCCAATTCGCGTTCTTAGAGACAGTGTTGTTATCTACGAAGGTGAGTTAGAGTCGTTAAGGCGCTTTAAAGACGACGTTAAATCCGTTAAATCAGGTACCGAGTGTGGCATTGGTATTCTTAACTACAAAGACGTTCAGCCTGGCGATCAAATCGAGGTCTTTGAGCGTGTTGAACGTGCTCGTACGCTTTAATGGCGCAACAGCCTAGCTACAGAACAGAGAGGGTTAACGAGCTTGTCAAAAGAGAGCTCGTTATGCTGCTTAGGAAAGAGGTTAACGACCCACGTCTGCAAGATGTTGTTATTACTGACGTAATTACCAGTCGTGATCTAAGTAGCGCCAGAGTGTTTTTCTCTTGTGCAGAAGATGAGCAAAAAAAAGTAAGCGTCCTATTATATAAGGCGAGCGGTTTTTTCCGCACGCGCCTATCAAAGGTGCTTGATTTGCGACACACACCCACCCTGAGTTTTATTTACGATACTGCGCCGAATACTGGCGCTAAAATTGAAGACTTACTAAGTAAGCTCTAAGACCTCTAAGAAACATGTCTAGACGTAATAGAAAAGGGCGAGAAATCAACGGTGTTATATTATTAGATAAAGCCAGTGGTAACAGTTCCAACTTCGTCTTACAACAAGTTAAACGTCTCTTTTTTGCAAAAAAAGCCGGCCACACCGGCAGCCTTGATCCGTTAGCAAGCGGGCTATTGCCAATTTGTCTGGGTCAAGCCACCAAAGTTGCTCAATTTCTTTTAGATGATGATAAGCGTTATTTCGTACGCGGAAAATTAGGACAGGTCAGTGATACTGGGGACGCCGAAGGAGAAATTACAGATTTTGGCTCACCTGAAGGCATTAATGAGTCAAGCATTACAAGCGTTTTGCTAGGGTTCCTTGGCAACATCAAACAAGTGCCGCCGATGTATTCAGCTCTGAAGCGTGATGGAAGGCCACTCTACGAGCTGGCACGTCAAGGTATCGAGGTTGAGCGTGAAGCGCGACCAGTAACAATTCATGAGATTAATTTTTTAGATCTTGAGGACGATGTTTTGAGCCTGGATGTTGCCTGCTCAAAAGGCACTTACATCAGAACTTTGGTTGAAGACATCGGCAAAGTTCTTGGCTGTGGCGCCCACGTTATTGAGTTAAGGCGCACAGGTTTTGCTCATTTTGATTTGACTGATAGCATTTCTTTTGAGCAACTGGAGGCACTCAAAGACGATGATTTTGAGGCGCTAGACGCGTTGATTCTTGGTGCTGATACCATGCTGCCAAACTTTGACTCTGTACTCTTAAATGCTGAGCAAACGAATGATGTTAAGCTCGGTAGAAAGATCCAATACGGCGATTATACTGAAGTGAAAAAGTTGAAATTGTTTGATGAAAATCAACGGTTTTTGGGTATTGGCGAGAGCAGTCTTGAGGGCGAAGTTTTGCCAAAACGCTTATTTGTTTAAGAGCTTTCACCGGCATTTGATGAATACCGACTAAAGACGTTCGACAGTGGCATAAATTATATTTTTTCCAGTGATTTTTAAGCTCTGACCGGTTTCACCGAATAGCTTTAATAAATGACCTGCGGGAAGTTTACAAAGCGTTTTTTTATCCTTCTCGACAAGCACCGTTGAGTTTGATAAACCATATATAAAGACTAATTCTTTACTATCTAAAGAAGTCTTCTTGCAAGCCTTAAACGTCTTAAGTTTTCCGTCAAAATAATGATTTTTTGTCATTAAATTAAAATCGGAAATTGGACCTGCGTGCAGTGTGGCGTAAGTTTTGCAGCTGCCGTCAAATTTGGCAATACTAAGCAGAGCACTTAATGAGTCACAAGTCATATTATTATGAACAAGTTCAATTCCAGCGCCTTTTATCAGAGCCAGGTGTCGAAAATAGCCTGAGAAGTTTGAAAACGCACCATTTTCATCAACGCTTGCAATACTGAGCCGCCAATCAAAGTCAGTGATTGTGCCGCCTGCACTAATGGCAAGCTCTATTGTTTCGCCCTTGCCATTTTTCCAGGGGATAACTTTGAATTCAGACGGCTTAATAACTTCTATCACAGTGCTTTTGTTATCTAGGTTTCAAGACTGTAACGAGAGCCAGGATGAGTGAGTTTGCTATAAGTGGCGGGCGTATTGCCGCTCCATGTAATACGGGTAATCATAATACAGGGCGAGTCTTTGTCAATTTTGAGCAGCTCGGCAACACCGCTATCTGCAGCTATTGCTTCAATAATATGTTTTGCGTCAGAAAGGGGAGTTGTCTGTTTGAGATAATGATTTGCTGTTTCTGTCGCCAAATCAACTTCTAGATAGTTGGGCACTTGTTTTTTACTTATGAAGCGCTCTTCCAGTTGAATTGGCTCATCATTTTCGAAATGCAAGACCAAAGAGTAAAACAACTGTGTGGCACTTCCAAGGTCAAGAAATCGACTTGCTTGTGGTGGCGCATCAATTTGTTTATGTGAAATGACTTGGGAGAAAAAGCGATTACCTCGAGCCTCAACTTCCTCGGATATATCTTTAATTTGCAAGACTGATTTAACGGGCAAGCTTTCACTAACAAAGGTACCGAGACCCTGAACACGGTAAAGAATACTTTCTTCTGTTAACTCTTTTAGTGCTCGGTTGGCCGTCATTCTGCTCACGGAAAACTCTTGACAAAGGCTATTTTCAGAAGGTACTTTTGTGTGCTCCAGCCATCGTTTGTTATGGATTCCGTCAATAATATGTTGTTTTACAACTTGATATATGGGTTTTGTATTTCTCATAGGGGGGTCTATTATACGGAGTATCTACGACTTATTGTTGATTATACTTGTATATACAAGTATAATCAACAATAACTTGTTAACGAATTTGAGAAGAAAATGATTAAAGCTCCGCACGGAACAAAGCTAAGTTGCAAAGGTTGGCACCAAGAGGCAGCAATGCGTATGTTAATGAACAACCTTGATCCAGCAGTTGCTGAAAAACCGGACGAATTGATTGTTTATGGCGGCAACGGTAAAGCTGCTAGAAACTGGGAGTGCTACCATAAGATCATTTCAACTTTAAAGCGTTTGAATAATGACGAAACCTTGTTGATCCAATCAGGAAAGCCTGTGGGTGTTTTTAGAACGCACGAGGAGGCGCCAAGAGTGATATTAGCAAATTCTCACCTCGTTCCAAGATGGGGTAATTGGGATAAATTTAGAGAGTATGAGCAAGCTGGGTTGACAATGTATGGCCAAATGACTGCAGGGTCGTGGATTTATATTGGTTCACAGGGGATCTTGCAAGGTACTTATGAAACTTTTGCCGAGTGTGCTAAGCAAAACTTTGGTGGCGATCTTTCTGGCCGGCTGGTCGTTACTGCGGGCTTAGGTGGAATGGGGGGCGCGCAACCATTGGCAGCCACTATGAACGGCGGTGTATGCTTGGTTGTTGAGGTGGACGAGTCTCGCGCACAAAAAAGACTGGAAACGGCCTACTTGGACGAAATTTCATACGATCTCGACGAGGCTTTGGAGAGAGTGCTTAAGGCCAAGGAAAACAAAGAGTCTTTATCTGTTGGACTTGTTGCAAATATTGCCGATGTGTTGCCTGAAATGCTAAAAAGAGGCATTATTCCAGACGTCCTCACTGACCAAACGTCAGCACACGATTTACAGCTCGGTTATTTGCCGTCCGGCTATGATGTCCAGGCCTCAGAAAATTTTCGAAATAAGGACCCTCAAGGGTATCAACAGGCTGTACTTGACTCGATGCAAGTGCATATGGAAACAATGCTTGAAATGCAAAAACAAGGCGCCATTACATTCGACTATGGCAATAATATTCGCGGCCAAGTGGCGGACCTTCGAGGCATGAAAGAGGCGTTTAACATTAAGGGGTTTGTGCCGCTTTACATTCGACCCCTATTTTGCGAGGGTTCTGGACCGTTTAGGTGGGTGGCACTATCAGGAGACCCTGAAGATATTTACACAACAGATAAGATGATATTGGAGACATTTCCTCACAATGAGCCTCTAGCTAAGTGGATTCATAAAGCGCAAAATCAGATTCAATTTCAGGGTTTACCGGCGCGAATTTGCTGGCTCAAATATGGAGAGCGTGAAGAAATGGGCCTTAAATTTAATTGGCTTGTTAAAAAAGGCAAGGTCAAAGCACCGATTGTTATCGGAAGGGATCACTTGGATTGCGGCTCGGTCGCATCGCCTAATCGTGAAACCGAAGGAATGATGGATGGCTCGGATGCTATTGCGGACTGGCCATTGCTAAATGCCATGTTAAATACGGCGTGCGGCGCAAGCTGGGTCTCTATCCATCACGGCGGTGGCGTAGGTATTGGCTATTCAATACACTCAGGCATGGTTAGTGTTGCCGATGGCACAAATATGGCTGATAACCGCCTTTCTAGAGTACTTACAGCTGATCCGGGAACGGGCGTTATGAGACACGCTGATGCGGGTTATGATATCGCCAAAAATACTGCAAAGAATAAAGGTGTTGATTTGCCTATGTTGGAGGACTAAACAATGATTAGCCTGAAAGATTTACACGCTGATCTTGATAAAGCCATCGCTCTTGTTGTTAAAGATAGAAGTGCTGTAATAAAATCGAGAAAAGTTGTTGACGCGGCACTTAGTGATGGTAAGACTTACTACGGCATTAATACCGGCTTTGGCTTCTTGGCAAATAAGAGGATTGATGCTGACAAACTGGAAAAATTGCAGAAAAACTTGCTATTAAGCCATGCGGTGGGTCTTGGGGATTTTGTGCCCAAAGACATTACAAGGCTGATGCTTAAGCTTAAAGTTTACAGTTTGAGTTTGGGTTATTCCGGCGTATCCCTTGAGACTTTTGATCGCCTGCTGATGTTCATAGAAAATGACTGGATTTCAGTTGTTCCTAGCAAGGGTAGTCTCGGTGCATCTGGAGATTTGGCGCCGTTGGCGCACTTATGTTTGCCTCTGATTGGCAAAGGGGAGTTTTGGGCTGATAATAAAAACCAGATGGTTTCTGCAAAATCTGTTTTAGAAAAGGCGGGCCTACAGCCGGTTACATTAAAAGCAAAGGATGGTCTAGCGCTAATCAATGGAACACAGCTTATGACTGCGTATGGCGCCCATATTCTTCAAAGGGCTCAAAGTTTAGTAAAAAATGCCGACATCTTGGCTGCAATTTCGCTTGAAGCATTAAAGGGGAGTATTAAGCCATTTGATGAGAAAATCCAGACAGTTAGGCTTCAGCCCGGTCAAAAAAAAGTTGCTTATAATGTAAGGGCTTTACTGCAGGGCTCTGATATCCTTGAAAGCCACAAGCATTGCGAGAAAGTCCAAGACCCTTACTCTTTAAGGTGCGTACCCCAAGTGCATGGCGCAACACGAGACTTATTGGACTACGCCAATACAGTTTTTGAGAATGAGCTTAACTCGGTAACGGATAACCCGCTCGTGTTTGATGATGGTGATATTATCAGTGGTGGCAATTTTCATGGCCAACCTTTGGCTCTAGCAATGGATTCTGCAGCCATGGCGCTTGCTGAAATTGCTAGTATTTCCGAGCGTCGAATTTATTTGTTATTACAAGGGTTAGACGGCCTGCCGACAGTTCTGGTGAATGACAGTGGAGTTAATTCTGGATTTATGATCCCGCAATATACGGCTGCGTCTTTAGTTTCTCACAATAAGATACTATGTCATCCTGCATCCGTTGACTCTATTCCTTCCTGCTTGGGCCAAGAAGATCACGTAAGCATGGGCAGTATTTCTGCCATTAAACTACTGGAAGTGCTGAAAAATGTAGAGCAGGTTATGGCAATCGAAGCATTTACTTCAGCACAAGCGCTTGATTTTAGGCACCCTACGATCGCAGGAGTGGGGGTTGAGGCGGCCCATGCAGAAATAAGAAAGCACGTCTCCCATAAGGAGGCGGATGACTTTTTTAGAAAAGATATCGATGCTTGTATTGAGCTACTTAGATCCAATTCAATCCTTTCAACTGTTGAATCCTCAATTGGCGCTTTGCAATGATAAAGATTGACAATATCAACTTAGCTCAGTGTTTAGATAGCGGTACCCAGAGTGAAATCCATCTTATGAAAGACGCCGTTGTTGTTTGGGATGGTAATTTGATAGAATGGGTGGGCAGTAAAAGCGAGTTGCCCAAGAAATACAAGAACATTCAAACGGTTGATGGCCAAAAAGCTCTTTTGTTACCAGGCTTGATTGATTGCCATACTCATTTGGCTTTTGGCGGATGGCGAAGCGATGAATTTGGCGAAAGAGTAGCTGGCGTTCCATATGCTGAAATTACCGCGCGTGGCGGCGGTATTTCCTCGACGGTGAAGGCAACTCGTGCAGCAACAGAGGATGACTTGTATTCACGAAGCTATGATTTCTTAGAAAAAATGAGAGCGCTTGGAGTCACCACTGTCGAGTGTAAAAGTGGCTATGGCCTGTCCCTAGATGATGAGATGAAGCTCTTGCGAGTCTATCGGCGACTTGGTGAAAGCCAACCGCTTAGAATTGTTCCAACCTTTCTTGGCGCTCACCTTGTTCCACAAGGCACAACTAGGGAAGAATACTGCAAACTGGTTGTTGATAAAATGATTCCAGAGGTTGCGAAAAATGCCTTGGCAGAATTTTGCGATGTGTTTGTTGACGACCATGCTTTTTCTGTAGAAGAGGCGACACTCATTGTTGCTAAGGCAAAAGAGTGCGGGCTACAAATTAAACTCCATGTTGACCAGCTTTCAAACGGCAAAGGCGCCGAGTTTGCAGCTGAGTGTGGCGCAACTTCTGCCGATCACTTGGAGTATATTTCAGAAGACGGTATTCAGGCAATGAAGCGCTCAGGAACGGTAGCTGTTAGCTTGCCTTTGGCGACGCTGTACACTTTTCAAAAGCCGCTTGATGCAAGAGCGCTAATTGATGCCGGCGTTGATGTGGCGATTGCAACAGACTTTAATCCCGGTTCAGCGCCAAGCTACCATTTGCCACTCGCCATGATGCTTGGTTGCACATTAAATCGCATGAGCCCTGCAGAAGTGCTTAAGGCTGTGACGATTAAGGCCGCAAAAGCGCTTGGCAAAATCGACACGATAGGTTCGATTGAGGTTGGCAAAAAAGCGGATTTTGTGTTAATTGATACTCCGAGTATCGACCACTGGATGTATCACTTTACCGAGAATG
The DNA here is from genome assembly GCA_012959965.1 of Candidatus Thioglobus sp. GTDB lineage: Bacteria > Pseudomonadota > Gammaproteobacteria > PS1 > Pseudothioglobaceae > Pseudothioglobus. The sequence goes on from DUCF01000025.1 coordinate 16,207, forward strand.
CAAATCGATTAACAGTTATTAATGGAAACACTGTCTTTAAGGCGTAGAAAAGGATTTGAAATGAAAAATTGGAAATTTAAAGGTATCTATTTGAAAAAAGGGTGGGTTTCGCCGGCCTATATCTCAACTGATGAGAGTGGCAAGATCATAGCGATTTCCAATGAATCTCCAGCAGTGCTCGATGAGGTTGTGAATGGTTATGCAATTGCATCAATAACCAATGCTCATTCGCATGCTTTTCAGTACGGCATGGTGGGGTTGACTGAAAATATACCAAAAGGTCAGGGTGGTGATAATTTTTGGAGCTGGCGCGATAGAATGTATCGTATAGCAGATCAAATAACGCCTGAGCAGACAGAGGCAATTGCTACAATGCTTTATGCTGAAATGACTCGTGTTGGCTATGGTCATGTGGTTGAGTTTCACTACTTGCGAAATGATCAATCTGGAAAATACTACGATAATCCTAATGAAATGTCCGACAGGCTTATTTCTGCTGCAAAAAAAGCAGGCATAAAGATCACTCTTGTACCGGTTTACTATCGCTGTTCAGGTTTTGGAAAAGGCCCGTCATACGCACAACGACGTTTTCAATTTTCTTCAACAGAGGATTATTTTAAGCACATTGAGTCACTTAAATCACAATATAAGGACGATACAGGTGTTGACATCGGCCTTGGCTTACACTCGATGAGGGCGGCATCATCAGAGGAGATTAAAGAAATTATTGCCTACAATAAAGAACTGCCATGCCACTTACATATTTCAGAACAAATGCAGGAAGTCAATGCCTGTGTAGAGCACTTTGGTGCGAGACCCGTGGAATGGCTCACAAACGAAACAGAAGTTGGGTCCAACTGCCACTTGGTGCACAGTACACACATAACCGAATCGGAAATGAGTGCGATTATTAAGGCAAATGCAAACGTTGTGGTTTGCCCCACTACCGAAGGCAATTTGGGCGATGGTTTTTTTCCTATTGCGGAATATATTAACAACGGCGGTCGCTGGTGTATTGGCTCTGATTCACACATCACTCTCAATCCATTTGAAGAGGTTCGACTACTCGATTACGGACAGCGTATGGCAAAGCAACAACGCAATGTTTTTCTTAATGCCAAGGCTGGTGACAGTGCCGCACTTGCGTTTGAAGCGGTGATTGATAATGGTAGAATGGCTGCAGGCAAACAGACGCAAGATTATTTTGAAGTTGGCTCTGATTTAGACGCGGTGATTGTTGATGCAAATTCGCCGTTAATGGGTCGTGCAAGCGACGAAGGCAGATTAGCAACGATTATTTATGGGCTGGATATTGGCGCAATTAATGGACAAATTAGCAGTGGCAAGTGGGTTGTAAAATCTGGCCACCACACCAATAAAGAAGAAATATTGAATGCTTTTAGCAAAGCTCTTTGCGACATTCATTGATAAGTTTTTCTGCAAAGGGTTTGCTTATAACAGAGTTCAACCGTTTCCGATTTCGAGTTTAATGACTTTGTTGGCAGCTCTTTCTCTCTAGACTATAATAAGCGTTAGACTTGCGAGGCCGCTCGCACGTTGTATTATAGTGATTACAAAAGGAAGTACATGAAAGTACTGGTTATTGGCTCTGGTGGTCGTGAGCACGCACTAGCGTGGCAGTGTGCAAGTTTTGACGAAGTTGAGGCAGTATTTGTTGCCCCAGGTAATGCGGGCAGCGCTTTGGAGGATAAAATTTCAAATATTGAAATTGACTCCGAAGACATTGCCGGTCTTATAGCTTTTGCTAGAGAGCATTCCATCGATATCACCATTGTTGGCCCTGAGGCACCCTTGGTTTTAGGTATAGTGGATGAATTCAGAAAAGTTGACTTGGCCATTTTTGGCCCAACTCAGGCTGCCGCTCAATTAGAGGGCTCAAAAGCTTTTTGTAAAGACTTTCTTCAGCGCAACAATATCCCAACCGCTTATTATCAGGTTTTTACTGAAGAGGCTGCGGCCATAATGTATGTTAAAGAAAAAGGCGCACCGATTGTTATTAAGGCAGACGGCTTGGCCGCTGGAAAGGGCGTAATTATTGCTAATACTGAGCAAGAGGCTTACGATGCCATCCATGACATGCTCCAAGGAAATCGCTTTGGTGATGCCGGCTCGCGTGTTGTCATCGAAGAATTTTTACTTGGCGAAGAAGCCAGCTTTATTGTCATGGTTGATGGCAAAAATATTCTACCAATGGCTACCTCGCAAGATCATAAGGCGAGAGACAATGGCGACAAAGGGCCAAACACCGGCGGCATGGGCGCTTACTCACCTGCACCAATTGTCAGTCAGGAAATATTCGACGATGTGATGGAAACTGTGATTCGCAAAACGGTGGACGGCATGGCCGCTGAAGGTATGCCATACACAGGCTTTCTTTATGCCGGCTTGATGATTGACGCCGATGGTAAGACTAAAGTCTTAGAATACAATTGTCGTTTTGGCGACCCTGAAACGCAACCAATTATGATGCGCTTACAATCAAACTTAGCCGGGCTTTGTTTGATGGCGTCCGATGGCAAGCTTGACGAGGCCACGATCGATTGGGATGCGCGCGCTTGTTTGGGCGTGGTTTTAGCGGCCAAAGGTTATCCAGATGTTTATCACAAAAGCGAACTTATCAATTTGCCAGAAAGCACAGCAGATGCTAAAGTTTTCCATGCTGGCACCAAGCTCTACAAAGATCAGGTCTTTAGTAATGGCGGGCGCGTATTGTGCGCAACTGCATTGGGTGAAGACATCAAGCAGGCGCAAGCTAATGCCTATGCTCTGTTGGAGCAAGTTGATTGGCAGGGCTCCTACTACCGAACCGACATTGGCTTTAAAGCAATTTAGGATTGCTAGCCAGTGATTATCATTGGCGTTGACGAAGCGGGCCGAGGCCCACTGGCAGGAAACGTTATTGCTGCAGCTGTCATTCTTCCTCCTGAATTTGAACTTCCTGACCTCACAGACTCAAAAAAGCTTAGCGCAAAAAAACGCGAGACACTCTATCAGCAAATAACTCAGAGTTGCGATTGGGCAGTTGGCGAGGCGAGTTGCGCTGAAATTGACCAAATAAACATCTTGCAAGCGACACTTGTGGCGATGCGTCGAGCTATTTTGAATTTACAGAGTAGTCATACAGAAAAAACAACCGTTACCGATTATGAGGTGCTTGTTGATGGCAATCGCTGCCCCGATGTTAAAAGCTGTCGAGCGATTATTAAGGGTGATTTGACTGAGCCAGCAATCTCTGCTGCCTCTATTATTGCAAAAGTCACTCGGGACAGGCAGATGGTGGCATTAGATACCCTCTACCCTCAATACGGCTTTGCTAAACACAAGGGTTATGGCACCAAGGTGCATATGGAGGCTTTGACGGAATACGGACCGATAGTAGGCGTACATCGCTATTCTTTTGGGCCTGTATGTAGGGCGATTCGTTAGTTTGTGTGACTAGTTGAGTGTGTCGATTTGCTCTTGAAGCGCCGCTTGGGCAGCCGCAAGCTCGGCTTTTTTAGCTTCAAGTGCCGCCCTTTTTTCGTCCTCAGCCAGTTTCAAGTTGTCGCGCTCGATTTCACTAGCTGGCCTTTTGCTGAGATAGCTGAAGAGCCTAACCACTTTTCCAACATTCTTTGCTTTTGCCGCTTGATTGGTAGCATTTTCTGCCTCTCGTTTGGTCACAGCGCCCATCAAGTATACGGTTTTTCGCTCAGTCAACACTCTGATATGCGTTGGATGAAACACCTCTTGGTCTTGGAAAAGCACCTCAACCTGAAGGCTGATAAGATTGTCCTTGGCTCTTGAGAGGTAGCTGCTGGAGGGCATTACCACAACTTCGTTAACCAGTTGCTTCATGTTCAGTGCTTTTGCTTTTAACTGGGCAACGAGACGCGTTTTTGCGTCTTGACTTGGCGCCTCGCCTGTCATTAAAACAACGCCATCGTAAATCATAAAGTTGATATGAGCATCGTCAAGCATCACATCTTCTTCAACAATATTATTAATCCTGAGGTAGAGTGTTTTGTCGTCGAGAATGGTGCCGGCACTGCGTCGATCGTTAGACATGGTGGCAACTGAAGTAACGGCTGCAACACCTTGGACTATTGTTGAGCATGCAGAGAGCAGTGTGGATAAGATTAACAAGGTGCTCAGTAGTATGGCTTTTTTCACTATCACTCCTAGCGCTCAAAGGCGCTCTGTATCCATGTAATTGTAGGATATTTTAAATCAGATTCTACGCCAACAACGTCAAAGCGACAGAGAAAATGTTGATATGTTGGGTGTTTCTGTAAATATTGTTGTGCGGCTCGTATTAATTTTTGTTGTTTTGAATGAGTAACCGTTTCGATAGAAGTGCCATGCGAGGTGTTTTTTCGATAGCGAACCTCAACAAAAACCAACGTGTCCGTGATTTTATCAAGCATAATAATGTCTATTTCACCTAACTTGGTTAGGTAATTTTGTTCAATCAGCGATAAGCCTTGTTGTTTCAGATGATCCAGCGCCAAAGCTTCCGCCTTGTTGCCAATTCTACGTTTGAAACTAAACATCTATGTCAGGTACACTTTTTATTGTTGCAACCCCCATCGGTAATTTGGATGATATCACCTTTAGGGCGGTTTCTGTCCTTAAAAGTGTTGAACTCATTCTCGCGGAAGACACGCGCCACAGCAAAAAACTCTTGAACCATCTTGACGTCTCAACGCCATTGCGCGCTTTTCATGATCACAATGAGCGTGAAAAAACCCAATTTGTTATTGATGAGTTGAGTACTGGAAAATCCATTGCATTAATCAGTGACGCGGGCACGCCACTCATTAGCGATCCCGGTTATATCTTGGTTTGTGAGGCAAAAAAAGCCAATTGCAAGGTGGTGCCAATTCCAGGACCAAGTGCTCTCATAACAGCATTGTCTGGCGCTGGATTGGCGAGCGACAATTTTACTTTCTTTGGATTTTTGCCGAGCAAGCAAGCGGCGCGTATCAAGGTTTTGCAAGCGCTTGTCAGCCGCACAGAAACAAGTATTTACTATGAGTCCCCCAAGCGCATTCTGGCAACGATGACCGACATGCTCTTAGTTTTAGGTGGGAGTCGAGAAGTCTGTTTGGCGAAAGAATTAACCAAAGCATTTGAGACCATTAATACCGGCACAATCCCCAGTTTGATCGAGTATTTGACAGTTGACCCAAATCACCAAAAAGGCGAGTTTGTGATTTTGATTTCTGGCGTCGCTAAAACCGACACAATTGCAGCAGAAGCAAAACTGGATACCCTTTTGCCAATTCTTTGCGCGGAAATGGGTGCGTCGAAAGCGGCCAAACTTGCTGCTAAAATAACAGGCATTGACAAAAAACATTGTTATCAAAGGGCGATCGATCTATGAGTAATTTTTACCGACACCATATTTTCTTTTGCAACAATATTCGCAAAGACGGCAAACAATGCTGCTCCGAAAATGGCGCAAAAGAGATTTATCGCTATGCCAAAGACAAATGTCGCGAAACCGCCATGTTGGGCGAAGGGCGGTTTGGTGTTAGTGAGTCACGTTGTCTCGGTCGCTGTGAGCACGGCCCTGTGGCTGTTGTCTACCCCGATAATGTTTGGTACCAATACATCGATGAGGAAGATATCGACGAGATTCTCGAGTCGCACCTTGAAGGCGGTCATGTGGTTGAACGCCTTCAGATCAAATAGCTCGCACGTCAGACTGTTTTTTTATTGATATTGCTGGAGACTGTATAAAGTGCGTTCCAGGCCAAGTTTTTCAGCGTACTCTTTAGCAACATCTGACGATAACATTGCCTTCATTCCTTCAGGGTCAAAAAGCTCGGATGTTGCGATAGCCGTGTGATCATCTACCTTTGTTAAGACTGTATCCCTACAAAACGCACTCATTGCATCAGACTGGCTAGATACGTACTCGCTGTAGTCTTCAAAAGTACCGTTATTTATTTTTATGTGCATCATTATATTCATCACTAGACTCCTCTCGTAGTTAAGATTTATTATGGTTCGAAATGAACACTATAAACCTCACCCCCCCCTCATGTCAATAGACGGGCTTTAAAAGCCATTTAAACTTACTACAAGGTAAGGGTATAAATTATCGGCAATGATTGTAATACCTAATGCATTTGGGTGTTTAAAGTCATGCTGTAAATACTTCGTTTCAAGGGCGACACCTTCGAGCAAAAATGGCATAAAAATTAAGTTGTACTGTTCAGCGAGATCAAAGTATAGCTGGTCAAACTGTTGCTGATAATCCCGCCCCATGCTCTCGGGTGAGCGCATGCCTGCAAATACCAGTGTCGCGCCACTTTTTTTGATTTTGATAATCATTGTGTTGAGGTTGTTTTTGGTGAGAGCGGGATCTATGCCACGCAACATATCATTAGCACCGAGGCACAATACCACCACATCTGGATTATCGCCAAGCGACCAATCAAGTCTAGCCTGGCCATTATTAGACGTGTTGCCAGAGACGCTAGCATTAATTATCTTAACTGTTATGTCGTCTTTATCAAACTTAGCACGCAGCACTGAGGTTATATTTTCGCTTTGAGTCAAGCCGTAACCAGCTATTAGACTATCACCAAACAACATAATCTTTATAGGGTCCTCGCCAAAGCTTGCGCTCGAAACGACAAGAAGCAACAAACAAGAAAGTGCCTTTAGTGGCTTAATTAGTGAAATAAACATATTGGGCTATTATATGATATGACAATGAATAAATCAGCCATACAATTTAGTGATGTTTCGTTGAGCTACGGTACGAGCGACAACCGTGTTGAGGTGTTAAAGGGTATCAGCTTTTCGATAAACGCAGATGAAATCGTTTCCATTGTTGGCCCCAGTGGCTCGGGAAAAACATCAATCATCATGCTTGCCGCCGGCCTAGAAAAGACCTCTTCAGGCGCCATTAAAATCAACAATGAGGATATTACAAACCTCAATGAAAACGCACTCTCAGCAGTCAGACGACAACATGTCGGCATTGTCTTTCAGTCCTTTTATTTGATTCCAAACCTCACGGCTCTGGAGAATGTGCTGCTCTCTCTCGAGGCCAATCAAAAATATAATAAGGACGAGGAGGCAATCTCCCTATTAACCGAGTTCGGCCTAGCCCACCGCATTCATCACTTGCCTAGCGAGCTGTCAGGTGGCGAGCAGCAACGCGTGGCTATCGCTAGAGCTTTGATCAACAAGCCGGCCATTATATTGGCCGATGAGCCAACCGGCAACTTGGATGAGACCACTTCCAAGAACATGATGCAACTGCTGTTTGACTACACCCGAGCGCAGCAAACATCGCTTGTGTTGGTTACTCACGATAATGATCTTGCACAACAATGCGATCGCATTATTGAGCTCAAGGACGGCAATATTGTTTAATTATCAGCAATGGCTTTTTATCCATCGCTATGCCATTAGGGATATACGCCGTAGTTATAAAAAACTCTGGGTGATCGCCATTACCCTGTTTATCAGCCTGCTGCTTTTGTCCTTAACTTTTTCGATCAAGCAGTCTCTAAACGACGAGATAAAGTCCAACTCAGTGGAGTTGTTGGGCGGCGACGTGCAAATCAATAGCGGCATCACTCCACTCTCAGACGAGCGCTTATTGCAACTTTCCAAGCTAGCCAAAGTCAGTCAAACGGTTAATTTTTTCACGATGTTATCGAAACCTGGCGAAGGCGCGGTTTTTACCGACCTTAGATCGGTTGATGAGCATTACCCCCTCTACGGTGTTGTACAAACAGAGCCAGCGGGCGCGAGGGAAAAATTGCTTGTCGAGACGGGCGCACCAGCCGTACTGATTAATGAAAATATTCAAAACCAATTGCAACTTAAGGTTGGCGACGAGTTGAAAATTATGAGCACCATTTTTGTCGTTGGCGGTGTGATTGTCTCTGTGCCCGATTTGACTAACAGCGCTGCTTTCGGTGAGTTTGCCATCATTAGTAAAAATGAATACGACAAATTTGATTTAAGAACCGCCGGTAGTTTTCTGCACCACGACACGCGGCTGAAAATTCCAAAGTCCAACGATTACGACAGCATAGTTGATGCGGTTCAATCGCTACTGGCTGACGACAACAACATCAGAATGAAGTTGCCGAGCGACAGCGCGCAGAGCCTGCGCCGTATTATTGATAATTTTTCCAATTTTTTAAACTTGGTGTCCGTCAGTGCAATGATTATTGCCGGCATTGGCATCAGCAACACTTTGTTGTCTTTCATCAACCAAAGAAACACCAGTATTGCCATTAAGAAATCCCTGGGTTTTTCGTCACAAACCATTCAGTTGATTTATTTCTATGAAATATTGGTTGTGTTACTCAGTGCTTCAATTGTGGCTTATGCGGTGGGGGTGTTAAGTCCGTTGGTGGCGAACCTGGTTATACCTGCGTCTTTTGGTATCTCCTTGCAGCCGAGTTTTAGTTTGCTTGATTACGCAAACGTCGCTTTTATTGGCTTGCTGGTGGTGTTAATTTTCTCCATTCCCTCTTTGTATTCCATTCCATCCATTGAGGCTGCGGCATTGTTCCGCAACACTTTTCAGAGTGTTAACTTGCATTTCTCGGCGAAAAACATTCTCTATTTGCTAATCTTGGCCGCCATCTTAGTCGCTTATTTTGTTTTGCAAACGCGACAACAAACGTTAACGCTGTCCTATTTTTTCGCGTTTTTCGTCAGCATGTTTGTTTTTTACGGCGTGGCGAAATTCCTTATATTTGTTTTAAGGCAGCTGCCCGCTTTCCCAAACAACACTTATAAAATTGCTTATCGAAACATTGCCAGTAAAAAATCCTTGGCGCCCATTATCACCATTTCTCTGGGCATTGGATTGACCCTACTACTCACACTCAGTTTTGTTGCCGACAACTTAAAAAGGGAGATTGTGCAAAGCATTCCGTCGATGGCGCCGGACCTATTTTTTATCAGTGTTAACAAAGACGAAAAAGAACCGCTAGAGGTTTTTATTAGAACACTAGACTCTGACGCGATTATGGAGTTTAATCCGATGGTGAGCGCGACATTTGTAGCACTTAATGCCAAACCCATAGAAAGCCTTGTCTCCCGAGATAATCGCTCTCATTGGGCAATACAGGGCGATAGGCGTATCTCTTGGTCAGTAGAGCCGCCAGAAGACAATCTCATCATCAAAGGCGAGTGGTGGAAACCGGGCAATAGCGAACAAATGCTGGTGTCGATGGACAGCAGAGTGGCCGAAGATCTCGGCATCAATGTTGATGATGAAATAACGCTGAGCATTTTGGGCAGAGAGGTTGTTGGCATTATCAAGAACCTGCGCCAAGTGGACTATCGCGGTATGGGTACTAACTTTGCCATTATTATTAACACTGCCTTTGCGCAGCAACTCCCCTTTGAATATGTGGGCACACTGAAATCCGAGCATCCGAGTGGTGAAATTCAATCGCAAGTTTTGCGCCAATTTCCTAATATTTCAGCAATTAAAATTGATCGGATCTTGTCCAAGGTCGGGCAAATTATGAATAAGATTTTTATTGCTGTGACCAGTATTTCACTGATCGTTATTGTCATTGGTATGATCGTCATTGTCAGCGCCGTGATGGTGCAAACCAGTCTGCGCAAATACAATAATCTGATTTACAAAATACTGGGCGTTGACTTTGCCACCATTCTTAAGGCAATGACTTTGGAGTTTGCGATTATTTATCTAACCTTAATATCCTTCTCAATCAGTGCGGCAGCGTTTGCGTCTTATTACGTTGTCGAGAACATTTTCACTCTGCAGTGGCAGCTGGATTGGGGTTTAACACTGATGCTCACTGCTTCTACAGGCATTGTCACTTTCGCGCTGATTCTGCTGGCGAATAAAAACATGTTCAACCCTGCGGTTTATCCGCTCATCAGAAACGAATAGAGTGTTTATAGAAGGTTGCTGAGTTTTTGGTGAAGTGCGGCTACTTTTTTGTCTAAATCAATAATTTCCGAATTATTTTCGATAATATCGGTCGGTAGGCTTTCACCCAGTTTTAGGCGTTGCTCACGGCTTGTTTGCGCCAATAACATCGCTTCTGCCTTGCTTTGGTCGATGTTTTCGCGATTTTTAAGGCGATTTAGCTGATTTTCGACCGAAGTGTCGACAACAATCGCTCTATCGAAGGGTTGCCAGAGGTTTTTTTCCACCAAAAGCGGCACAACGACGATTATTACCCCGTTTTCGTGCTCTTCCATCGCCATTTGCATTTTTTCCAATATTTTTGGATGCAATATTTTCTCAATCAGCGCGCGATTGCGCCCTTTTTTATAAAGCTTGTCTCTTAGATGGGTACGATTAAGTGTGCCATCTTCGTTTAGTATTTCATTACCAAAGGCGGCGATGAGTTCACTCAAACCCTCAGTTCCGGGCTTAACCACCTCTCTAGCGAGAATGTCCAAATCAACAACGGGGTTGCCGTGGGCTTCGAGCAAGCTACTGACTTGGCTTTTGCCGGAGGCGATGCCGCCAGTGAGTGCGACTTTTAGATTGGATGTTGACATTTGTTCAATACAAGATTTGACCTGAATACCCAAATTTTATAATGAATGCGGGTGGATAATCAGACAATACACCAATGACTTGCTATAAATGCTCGATTTCACTTGACATTTGACGCAAATCTTTCGATAATATCCGCTCTTTTGGTTATGTAGCTCAGCTGGTTAGAGCACGGCATTCATAATGCCGGGGTCGGTGGTTCAAGTCCACCCATAACCACCATCTCCCCCTAGGCTTTCAGCCATTTCACCTTTACGCAATTAATGCTCAGGCTCCCATAGGGATACCACTAGCAATTACTTACATACTAACTAATTAATAGCCAAACACAATGTAAGTCCTTGATATTACTAGAAGAATATTCTACTAAATCGATATAGGTAGAAAAATCTACTACCCCTCACATATTTATTTACACTATTAGACCGAAGGCAACACCTACTATTCCTTAGCAATAAAAACGCTTTAAACGCAGTCGTACTAACTCTTATGGCATGGTTTGAGCCTGTTTCTACCCGTTAACAAGCCCTTGTTTTGGGTGGCTTTGGAAGTACATGGGGGACCCATCCAGCCGTGTTTGAGATTATTGTTATACTCTCCCTCACACATGAGAAGGGGTTTGGACTTTAGATCAAATTAAACTTGTAAATTTGCCTTATTTGCAGTTCTTTATCATTATTTATTTTTTAAGATATTAAATATGTATAATGCATTTTGGACTATATATTAACTGAGAGCGAACAATGAAAAAATACGCAGTATTTCTATTTTTAGCAATGATTTTTGGCTCAAAGGTATTCGCTTCCGATACTGAAATGTGCAAGAATTATTTATATAGCCCGACTGATTCATATTTTAAATATTATGTCGAAGGTAAAGAACTTGACTGTATTGCAATAATGAAGACCGTTCATGATGGTATCGAATCAAGAGACAATGCCCATTTTGGCGACGAACATAAAGACTTAGATCCTTTGTGGGAGTTGGTTTATGACTTTTTCAAAGAAAGCACGCCTTCGTATATTCCCATAACCATTTCATACAATAATACATCGTCTTTTGATTGGTTTGATATGCAAATATTCATATCTGCAAACCACGCAAAAGGAGATAAGTTTAGTGACACTGTAGTACATGAGAGTTCACATTTGGCATTATTTAAACTAACAGGTGGTGCAAGCAACCAAGACAAGTTCAGATTTTTTGATGAAGGTTTTGCTCAAATAATGGGTTCAAAAATCTACGAAGACCAAGTGCCATTTAAACAAAACTCGATGAGAATTGCGGCGGAATATATCCGAGATGGAAAGGTTAGTTTTGCCAAAATTCAAGACTGGAAAAAGTTTTTTGGCGACCCTAGAGCTGGATACAATAGTTTGGATTTTGAATCCTATGATGTTGGTGCAAGCTTTGTATATTTTGTCATTGATCATTATGGAGAAGAGGTGCTTTATACTTTTTTTGAAGATATTGGTAAAACTAAAAACTTGTCACTGACTGTTGAATCCATTTTGAAAGAAAACTTAAGCGTGGTTGAGGCGAAATGGCTTAAATATGTTGAATCATATGAGTAAAACACCCATCATTCGATAGACCCCGGGGGGAGGCTCACCAATACCTCTGTTACTATTGTTATACTCTCCCTTACACAAGAAACCAGCTTTCGGTATAGTGTCTTACACACCAAAACAAACTACATATCAGAAATAAGGAGTGTGACTTATGAGCAGTGAATATAAAGAAGATTATGGAACCGCCAGTGGTATTGCCATATTAGTCTCATGTATTGGTTGGCTAGCTATCGTTGGAGGATGTATCGTCGCCTTCACTTTGCCTGGCTCAGGTGGAGATAAATTTTTTCTCATAGCCGGCGCTCTTGTTATAGGACTCTCATTCATTGCTTCTGGTCAAATGATGAGAGCAATTATTGACAACACTAATGCCAACAAAGAAATTCTACATATCTTAAAGTCTAAACCGTGTTGTGACACATTTGCTACAGATAGTCAGCTAGACTAAGACGCGGTGTAAGTTCCCTTTTGCTTGTCGGAGACTCGCAAGCACTTCTATTGCTGTTGTTATGCTCCATCTAATACATCAAGCGCAATTTGGACTTATAATTCAATTATGAAATTCGCACTTTTAAATGATAATCGTATTGAAGCCACTAAAGGAACCAAAGGAGTATGTCCTATTATGTGAAAATGGCATTCATTTAAAACAT
>DUCF01000026.1 GCA_012959965.1 Candidatus Thioglobus sp.
TGATCGCGTCAATTGCAACGGCCGTTTTGCCCGTTTGACGGTCACCAATGATCAACTCACGCTGACCACGACCAATTGGAACCATCGCGTCAATCGCCTTAATACCTGTTTGGATTGGCTGATCAACCGACTTTCTTTCAATAACGCCTGGAGCAACAACCTCTAGAGGGTGCGAACTGGATGCGTTAATATCGCCTTTACCGTCAATTGCCTTTCCAAGAGGGCTAACAACACGACCAAGAAGTTCAGTGCCAACCGGCACTTCCATGATTCGGTTTGTGCATTTAACTGTGTCGCCTTCTGAAATATGAAGGTAATCACCCAGCACTACCGAGCCAACTGAATCTTGCTCAAGGTTAAGAGCCATACCGAATGTATTGCCCGGGAATTCTAGCATCTCACCGAACTGTGCATCAGCCAAGCCGTGAATACGGACAATGCCGTCACTCACACTGATAACTGTGCCTTCTGTACGAGCTTCTACTGAAAAGTCAAAACCCTCTATTTGTTTTTTAATTAAATCACTGATTTCAGAAGCGTTTAATTGCATGACTAACCTCTCTTATAAAATTAATTTACAGACAAACAAACGCCTAATGCGTCCACTTTTGCCTTAATTGATGTATCGATTACTTTATCGCCTTCTCTAATGACAACGCCACCCGTGAGTGTGTCGTCTACAAGTGTGTCGACATTTACTGTTGTATTGTGCTTAGATGACAAGTCATCAACGATTGCCTTAACTTCTGCATCAGTTAACTCGTATGCACTAACAACAGTGAAGTTCTTACCTTGGTTCGCAGCAAGTACCGCAGCCTCAAAGGTTTCAGCAATATTGCTCATCGCCTCTGTACGGTCGTTGCTAAGAATAAGGTTGATGAACGCAGATTCTTGCGTGCTTAGGCTTCTAGCCATTGCTTTTTCAAGCAGCGTACAGATCAATTGAATCTTTTGATCCTTGCCTGTACTAGGAGAAGCCACAAAAGCTTGTGTTGCCTCATCAGACATAATTGCACTAGCAGCGCTAAGTAGGTTGCTCCACTCAGAGTGTGAGCTGCCCTGCTCTGCAATGTCAAAAATCGCTTGTGCGTAAGGCTTGGCAATTGTTGATAATTCCATCGTCTAGACCTATAGTGATTGAGACAATTTAGAAAGCATGTCTTTGTGCGCTTTCGCGTCAACTTCTTTCTCTAGCACTGAGTTAACGCCCTGCATAACCAAAGTCGAAACTTGGTCCTTTAGGTCGTTACGCGCTCTAACAACTTCTTGATCAAGCTCAGATTTAGCATGTGCTTTGATCTTGTCAGCCTCTTCAACTGCAGCGCCTTTGGCGTTGTCAATCATTACGTTAGCTTGCTTATCAGCGTTATCAATAATCTCTTTCGCTTGGTTTTTAGTGCTCGCAATAAGCTCTTCAGCTTTCTGCTGCGCTTGTGCGTGCTCTGCTCTACCTTGCTCTGCTGCCAATAGACCTTCTTCGATGCTCTTCTTACGTGCAGCCATCGCCTCAACAAGTGGCGGCCAGACAAACTTCATGCAAAACCAGACAAAAAGTCCAAACATGATTAGTTGTCCAAATAGCGTAGCGTTAATATTCATAGCAAATACCCTTATTTAGGTGAAAAAGAAATAAATTAACCAGCTACCGCGAAAATGATATACATTGAGATACCAACAGCAATCATCGGTACGGCGTCAACTAGACCCATTACGATGAACATTTGCGTTCTTAGCATTGAAGTTAATTCAGGCTGGCGTGCAACGCCTTCTAGATACTTAGAACCCAGAGTACCGATACCAACAGCGGCGCCCAATGCACCAAGACCCATTAGAATTGAACCCGCTAAAAATAAAGTTGCTTGTACTTCAGTCATTTCTTACTCCTACTTGTAAAAATTATTAAAAAAATTAATGTTCTTTCTGGTGAGCCATATCCATATATACGATTACCAGCGTCATAAAGATAAACGCTTGTAATAATACGATTAAGATATGGAAAATAGCCCACGGTAAAGACAGGGCCCACTGCGCATACCACGGCAACAGTGCAATTAGAATGAAGATCATCTCACCGGCGTACATATTACCAAACAAACGTAACGCTAGTGAAACTGGCTTAGCCAGCAAGTTCACCCCTTCTAAAAATAAGTTAAACGGTAGCATCCATTTACCAAATGGGTGCAACGTTAATTCACCAACAAATCCACCAAGGCCTTTTTCTTTAATACTAAAGAATAGAATCAAGAGGAAGATACCAAGCGCCATACCGAATGTAGCGTTTGGATCGGTTGTTGGTACAACTTTCAGATAATCAACACCCATCAATTGTGCCGCATATGGCAACCAATCAACTGGCACGAGATCCATTGTATTCATCAATATAATCCAAATAAAAGTGGTTAGCGCAAGTGGCGCAACCATTGGATTTTTTCCTTTAAACGAGCCACGAACGTTCTCGTCAATAAAATCAATAACACTTTCTACAAAATTCTGAAATCCGCTTGGCGCATCAATCGTAGCGCGCTTAGCTGCTTTTGCAAAAATAAACAAGAACAACGCACCTAGAACAAAAGAAAAGCCTAGTGTGTCAATATGAAATGCCCAAAAGCCCATTTCTTTCGCTTGTTCTGCGCCATGAGCAATACCCCATGTACCATCTGGGTGTTGACCAAAAGTTAAATTCTGTAAATGGTGCTTAATATAAGCGCTTGCTGTTAATTCGCCTTGTGCCATTATTTTTGTCTAAACCTATCTAGTATAAATCCAACCTGCCCCACAACCAAACTCAAAATGAGTGCGCCGGGGTCAAGTGCCAACAAACTAAGTCCAATCAAGGTAAGCATCGCCAGAGAAAATATTCTCAACACGCTGCTCTTGATGGCCATCCTAAAACTCTTTTGAGCGTCAGCATCAACTGCCGCTTTTTGCGTGCGCATAAAGTAATCAAACAACCAGGTGTTTGTAAAACTGACCAATGCACCGTAAAGCGCATCGAGGCCAAAACCGTAGCTATAAAATGTTAAAACTGCTACTGCGAGTAGTAAGGATTGAACTAGTGAATTCACTGATTTCACCCCAATTGACAACCACTCTGGCCATACACAAACGAAACATTATACCGTTTTAGCGATTTTAATCAAGTCACAAGTGTATGATTTTTTGTTGTTATTCTCTATATGATTTTTTGTTGTTATTCTCTATATGATTTTTTGTTGTTATTTTCTAGTTGGTATGAAAACCCCTTAAGGAACATGCGCGCAACGGGTTGTCTGTCGGTAAATATTGCATGCCTTAGCTAAGCCGATCTCACCATCCATACAATTCATTAAAACTTGCTTGCCGGGCTTAGGTAATTTCAGTAGAACTTACGGAATTTAATGGAAAAATCTTAATATTTACCTTTATTTTCTTTTATAGCTGTTTATTGGAAAAAAAACTTTAAAAAGCCTTTTATAATAGTCTATCATCCAGCCCTTTATAATTATGCACATCAATTGAAATGATAGCGATTATTGAAGATCTTGCAAAGCAAGGCGTTGCCCTCAGTGAGCAAAATAAGCAATATCTAACTCATTATTATCACGGTCTACACCCCTCAGACTACAACAACTCCGAAGCAGAATATCTGCTGCAATGCGCAAACATCCACTTAGCGCTTGGTGCCTCAAAACATTGTGACGAAACACTCATTGAGAGCTCCAACATCGCTAGCCCAAACTCAACAGCGACCAATACCGTTATCAGCGTTATTACTAAAGATACGCCCTTTATTCGGGACACTCTTATTATGTGCATCAATGGCTTTGGTGCAAACATTATCTTTACTCACGCTTCCTTACTAGAGGCTGGGCGTGACGAAAAAGGCAATATTCGCCACCTCTCGCCTTACAAAAAAGGCGAATGCCATGAAGACGAGATTGAGTCTTTTATGCAGTTTCACCTTGAGTTCATGTCGCCCGAGAGTGTCGACACGCTCAAAGGAAAAATGCGCAGACGAATTGATGCAATTCACTATGTGGTTAGTGACTGGCCTATCGCGCGCAACCGTTTACTGCAGATTGCCGAACTTCTCGGCGCTGAAAAAGCACCCACCTCCAGCAGCGACTTTATTCGCTGGATAGAAAATCATAACTTTGCCGTTCTTGGTAGTGCAGAGATTGAGCAAGACACGGCACTGAAAACGATTGTCGACGAAAGCGCCACCGGTCTATTCCGCTACTTGCTAGAGAGCGATCAAGAGGTCGCGCCATTTATCCCCAATCTTTCATTTGGCCCCTCATCACTTATTGTAACCAAACTATCGGTTACCTCTAAGATTCACCGCTCTCGACAAATGGACGTTATTGCGATCCGTGTTGATGGTCGTTATTATTGCTTTGTCGGCTTTTTATCTGGCACGTCTTTTAACCAAAGTGTGTTTCAAGTGCCGCTAATCAAAGAAAAGGCGGAACGGGTCCTAGAGCGCTCCGGACTGCGCTCAACCAGTTGCAACCATAAAGCAATGCAAAATCTGTTAGAAAGCTTTCCACGTGCGCTTATGTTTCAAATCAAAACAGACCGATTATTGGAAATTGGCAGCAGTGTTTTAAGCCATCAAGAGCGACGTAAAACACACGTATACTTGACCAAAGACCGTTGTGGCCATTTTTATACCAGCTTGGTGTATTTGCCTCGTGATATTTTCGACTCAGAGCTGCGCCAAAAAATTCAACAACGACTGCACAGCCTATTTGAAGCTGATTTTGTTTTATTCGATGTGCGTTTTTTCGACTCTGTCTTATGTCGCATTGAGTTTAATATCTTTACCCAATCAGGCATCGAAATAAGCGAGGAAGAACTTGCAACAGAGGTTAAATCGATTGCTTATGATTGGTACGCAGAACTGCGTCACGTGATGCAAGTGGGTGGCGCTGATTCGTCCTTGTTTAATGATTATCAAAACGCGTTTCCACGAACTTACACTAACGACTACGGCGTAGATCGTGGTTTTGAAGACATTCTCAAACTCGAGTCTTTATCGCCAAACAATTTCGCCAGTGACTTATTTGTTGGCTCGGGGCGCTCCGCCGACAGTGTCAATTTTAGAATTTACAGCAAAGATCACTCGCTAACACTGTCCGACATTGTGCCCGTCTTTGAAAACCTGGGCGTCAATGTGGTTTCCGAGCACCCTTACAAAATTAATACCAGCGGCAGCCATCGAATCAAAATTCGCAATATCGAATTATTACGAAAAGACCAGAAAGATTTTGACCTTAAGGTTGATAAAGACAGATTTCTCCAAGCATTTGAGCAGATTTGCATGGGCGCAATTGAGAATGACGGCTTTAACCAGCTTGTTCTTTGTGCGGGTATAGATGTTAGACAAGCCAATCTATTTCGCGCCATTTATGTTTATCTAAAGCAAATAAATTTTAGTTACAGCCAAAACTTTATTACCAACACACTAACCAACCATGTTGAGTTGAGTAAAGCGCTTTTTGCCTTATTTGAAGCCAAGTTCGATATCAACAACAAAGAGCATGTGAGCGCGCAAGAGCCAATAAAAGCAAGAATTACAGAGCGACTCGAAGCGGTCTCATCGCTGGACGAAGACAGAGTGATCAGCGGCTATTTAGAAGTTATAGAAGCCATGGTTCGAACCAATTACTACCAGGATAATGAGGATTATCTGTGCTTTAAAATCCAATCTCAAAAAATTTCTTTTCTGCCAAAGCCCGCGCCATTATACGAAATATTCATGTATTCGGCACGAGTTCAAGGTGTGCATTTACGCGGCGGCAAAATTGCCCGTGGCGGATTGCGCTGGTCAGACCGCTCCGAGGACTTTAGAACCGAAGTGCTGGGCTTAGTCAAGGCACAACAAGTCAAAAATACGGTCATTGTGCCGGTCGGCTCCAAAGGCGGCTTTGTCCCAAGAAGCCTGCCTGCCGAGCGAGACAAAATGCTCGCTGAAGGCGTTGCCTGTTATAAGTTGTTTATTCAATCGCTGCTTGATCTAACAGACAATATTGTCGACGGCATTATTGTTCCGCCAAAAAATGTTGTGCGTCATGACGACGACGATCCGTACTTGGTTGTGGCTGCCGATAAAGGCACCGCCAGCTTTTCTGATATTGCCAATGAAATTTCTACGAATAATAACTTCTGGCTTGGGGATGCGTTCGCTTCGGGCGGCTCGGTGGGTTATGATCATAAAAAAATGGGGATTACCGCACGAGGCGCTTGGGAATGTGTCAAGCGTCACTTCCGTGAAATGGGCAAAGACATCCAGTCTGAGGCCTTTAGTGTTGTCGGCGTGGGCGACATGGGTGGCGATGTTTTCGGCAATGGCATGCTGCTTTCAAAGCACATTCGCTTGCTTGCGACCTTTAACCACCTCCATATTTTTATCGACCCAAACCCAGACACAAGCATCAGTTTTACCGAAAGACAGCGGCTTTTCACCACTGAAAACACCACTTGGCAAGATTATGACAAAAAATTAATCTCAAAGGGTGGTGGTGTTTTTGAGCGCAGCGCTAAATCCATTGAGTTGTCGCCAGAAGCGATGAAAGCACTAGGCACAACACAAAATACATTCAGCCCCGATGCCTTGATAAATACCATTTTAAAAGCGCCGGCAGAATTATTCTGGAATGGCGGCATTGGTACTTACGTTATTGCCAGTTACGAGTCTCATCTTGATGCCCAGGACAAGGCCAATGATTCGACGCGCGTTAAAGCGAGCGAGCTTCGCTGTAAAGTGATTGGCGAAGGTGGCAATTTAGGCATGACGCAAAATTCACGCATTGAGTTTGATCAGCTAGGCGGGCGTTGCTATTCTGACGCCATTGACAATTCTGCCGGCGTAGACAGCTCTGACCATGAAGTCAACCTAAAAATTCTACTGAACACGCTTGAAACCAAACAACGTAACAAAACGCTTGCAAAAATGGAGACCGAGGTGGCAGCGCTGTGCCTACAAAACAATTACCAGCAGTCGGCAGTAATTAGCATTCACACTCGACCAAGCCCAGAGAATCTGGCTGGCCAAGCAGAGGCCATAAATTATTTAGAAAAAGCCGGCCTCTTGGATCGTGAACTTGAGTACTTGCCGAGCAAGAAAGAGCTAAAGGGTCGCTTGATCGGCAGCAAATGCTTGACCAAACCAGAACTTGGTGTATTACTTGCCTATAGTAAAATGGATTTATACCAAAACTTGTTAGAGTCTGGTCTGACTACTGGCAAAGGGCTTTACCCTCATCTTATAAATTACTTCCCTACGCTTGTTGCCAATGAATATTCGAATCTGCTTGATAGCCACAGACTGAAAAACGAGATTATCTTAACCGTTGTTATTAATAAGATTATTAACACTATGGGGCCCGTCTTTCACATCCGCATGCACAATTTAACAGGTGCTAGCTACGCCCAAATAAGTCGTGCTTATCTAATCAGCGCTGACCTTTTAGATATTGACGGCCTGCTTGAGGCTGTTCATGGGCTGGATAATAAAGTTGCTAGTAATATACAATATGAGGCTATTAGCGCATTAACAAAAGTTGTTCGCGCAAACGTTATTTGGCTGCTTAGCAGCAGGGCCGAGCTCGATGTAAGTGACGCGCTAGACAACTATCGGACGAAGTACAACGACGTTAAAGACAGCGTTCAAAAACTCAGCGGTGAAGGCCTGAGTCGCAAAACACTCAAGCTCAATGAGCAAGGCTTGCCTCAAAAGCTTGCCGAAAAAATTGCCCTAACCACCAGCTTGTACCACACACTTGATGTGATTGCCATTACCGAGAAAAGCCAAAGCAGAACAAATGATGCACTTGCAACGTATTTAGCTATTTCTCAAGACTTGGATATTCGCTGGCTCAGTTTAAAAATAAACGCCCTAGAGGTGACTAATGCTTGGCATGCAAGTGCAAAGTTTAAACTGCAAAATCAGCTGAGGGATGTTCACGCTCGCATTACCGAGACGGCGCTTGCCTTGGGCTCCACGACACAATTCCACCAAGCCTACACAGCTAAAATTGAACGGTTGCAGCTGATGATTCAATCCATCAAAGAAGAGAAACAAACGGACTTTACGACGCTTCACGTCATTGTTGGTGAGTTAGAGGGAATTTTGTAAGGGGCCTTTATGCATAGACCTCTATAGGCTTTATGCGACTGTCTTAATCATTTCTGCGGCGGCTATGCGAGTCTTTTGAGTAATCTTGATGCCGCCTAAAATGCGCGCCACCTCGTCCGTACGTTCCTTGTCTCCCAGTGCATGAACCTCGGTAAAGGTTTCACCGTCTTGCTCACTCTTAACCACTTTCATATGTGCGTGGCCTTGCACTGCAACCTGCGCGAGGTGAGTGACGCACAGCACTTGATAGCGCGATGAAAGCCCTCGCAATAAGCGCCCAACCACTTCGGCAACGGCGCCACTGATGCCCACATCTACTTCATCGAAGACAATACTTGGTGCCAGATCCGATTTACTGGTGACAACCGAGAGTGCTAATGAAATGCGCGACAACTCACCACCAGAGGCAACCTTATTGAGCGCCTTAAAGGCTTGGCCCATATTGGTTTTCACCTGAATAACAACCTCTTCATTGCCGTTCAACTGCACCCTATCGTCAATCGAGTTGAGTACAAACCGCACCTCACTGCCCGGCATTCCGAGCTCCTGCATCACCTTGCTCACCAGTTTTGAGAGTTTGATACTGGCACGCTGACGTTGCTTCGACAGCGCCCCAGCCTCACTACTATAAGCACTCTTTAATTCGCTCTGTTTTTGTAGCAGACCTTGTATTTTGTCGCTGGATGCATCCATACCATCTAGAGAGTCTTGAATGGTTTTTTGGGTGTTGAGCAATTTAGGTATTTGGCAGTGGTGTTTTCTACCGAGGTCATGAAGTTCGTTAATACGCGCCTCTAGATCCGCTGCGCTTTCCTCATCGCCACCAACTTTGCTTAAGTAGTTAGTCAACTCATAAATACTTTCTTGCACTTGCACTTGCGCACTCGAGAGAAGCGCTTCAACAGATTCTAAACTTTCGTCCACTTGCCGCGCATGACTAATCTGCCCATCAACACCAATAAGCTGTGCGTTAATGCCGGCATCGTAGTCAAGCACCCCTAAAATAGCGGATATTTTTTCAATCAATAGACTGGCGTTGCTGCTGATCTTGTACTGCTCTTCAATGCTGTCAAGTTCATCTTGTTCAAGTTGTGCCTCGACCAACTCACTTAGTTGGTGGGTCAATAATTCTTGCTGTGCAACGAGCAATTCGCCGCCATTTTGAATGCGCTCAATTTCACCGCTTATTTGTTGATATTCGCGAACAACACGGTTAAGCAATTTCACTTGAGCCTGCGCCTCTCCGAAATCGTCTAATAAGATTCGGTGCTGCTGCGTACGCAATAATAGTTGGTGCTCGTTTTGGCCATGCATATCGATCAACTGACAACCGACGCTTCTCAAAATAGACAAGGTTACCGGTGTGCCATTAACGTAAGCGCGTGAACGACCATCATCGCCAACAATACGGCGCAAAATGCACTCGCCTTCATCGTCCAAGTCTTGTTCTTCTAGGAATTCTTTAAGTTTTGGTTTTTTATCCAGCGCAAAAGTTGCAATAATTTCAGCTTTATTTTTATCTTGGCGCACCAGAGAGGCGTCCGAACGGCCGCCAGTCACAAGATGGAGCGCTTGCACCATAATCGACTTACCCGCGCCAGTTTCACCGGTCACTACTGTCATTCCGCTTTGAAAATCAACACTGAGATTCTCAACAACTGCTAAATTTTTGATTGAGAGCTGCTCTAGCATAAGTCAGAAATTATCATACTTGTCAAGGTTGGGCTTATTCAGCTAAACCTTCCTACCCCAATGCAATTTAGTGCGAATAATTTTGAAATAATCATAGCGCTTAGGGTGTATCAAATGGACAAAATTCTCATTCTGCTTAACCCGTAGCTTATCACCCAACTGATTCGGCATCGTAGATTGGCCATCAAAACTGACTGTTGCTCGCTCAACCGAATCTAACACATGTACTAACACTTCGCTTTGGCCGTGCAAGACAATGGGACGATGGCTCATAGTATGTGGACAAATGGATACCAAGGTTATCGCATTAACACCAGGGTGCACAATAGGGCCGCCACTTGAAAGCGAGTAAGCCGTTGAGCCTGTTGGCGTGGCAATAATGATGCCGTCCGAGCGCTGATTATTAACAAAAATACCGTCAACATACAAATCGAAATCAAGCATTCTTGGGGTGTGGTTACGATGAATAACCACCTCATTAAAAGCCAAATGGTGAGACAAAACCTTATTGCCTCGCTCAACTTGACAGGACAATAACGCGCGCCTTTCTTTGATGTATTTGCCCTCTAATATTTCCGCAACTGCTTCAGTCATACCCTCCACTGCTAGGTCTACTAAAAAGCCAAGATAGCCTAAATTGATCCCAAGAATAGGGATGCCATTATCAACAAAAGTACGCGCAGTGTTAAGAATTGTGCCGTCACCACCAACCACAATAATAAGATCTGCACTCTCTTTTATTGCGTCAGCGCCTTCGACAAGGGTGATGCCTCGTTTTTCAAGGAAAACACTTAGCCTGCTACCTGTCTGTTCGCTGGTAAAATCTTTTGGTTTGGTAATAATGCCAATTGTATTAAACATAGGCCTTGAAATATTATAAAAAGTGACCACATATCAATGAAATCAACACGAACAATGGTTCCCTGTAATATACATTAGTTGGACAATAAAATGACAAAAAAGAAAGAGCAAGACATCGAGCAAGAGCAAGCCCCTGAAGAGCAAGAAGTAGAGACAACAGAGACCGAAGAAGGGCTCGATATTGAGGCGCAACTCGCTGCCGCACAACAGTCCGCTAAAGACAATTGGGACAAAGTTCTACGCGCGCAAGCAGAAATGGAAAACCTTAAACGGCGCTCAGCAAGAGACTTGGAAAACGCCCACAAATACGCCCTAGACGGCTTTGTTAAGGCCTTACTTGAAGTTAAAGACTCTCTGTCTATGGGATTAAAGTCAGCCACCGAAGATGGTGCAACCGTCGAGCACATCGTTGAAGGCCTTGAAATGACCGATAAGGTTTTCGCCTCAACGCTGGAAAAATTTGGTGTTGAAACGCTCAACCCTGTCGGCGATAAATTCAATCCCGAACTTCACGAAGCAGTGACCATGATTCCAATGCCAGACAAAGAATCAAATTCAGTACTTGACGTGGTGCAAGTAGGCTTCACCCTAAACGGTCGCCTTGTTCGCCCTGCAATGGTGGTGGTTGTTCAGTAAATCGAAAATTTGCTAAATTTTGTAAAATAAGGCCAAAACACACGTTTTTTGGACAAATATTGGCTGTATTTCACACAAAAAGGCACTTTTTAGTGTCTTTTTTATTACCTTCTCGCCAATCTTTGCTTTTTCGCAGAGGATTTCAACAGCATACCAACGGACAAATAGAAACGAATTAATTTGTCCTTTCGATTAATATTTTTCGTTTATCTTCGTTATTAACTCTATAAAATTTCTTGGAGTTTATTAAGCATTACCAAACTGTTCTTATTAGGAAAAAACTGTTCTTATTAGGAAAAAACTGTTCTTTGAGTAGTCAAAGTGTTTATAATGTTTTGCTGTGATTAGTGTTCTAAAATCACCGCCAAAAAATTGTATCGTCAATTATTAGCCTTAGCCCATTATGTATTTAGCCAACCCATTCAAAGGATTAAGACCCAAAGGAGCAGAAGCTTCGTCTGTATCTCTTCCTAGTACGGACCACTTGTCTGAAGAAATGATCAGCGATTACAAGGGCAACAACCCTTGGAGTTATCTGAATATCTTTAGTCCGGAAGATCCTTGTTCAAAAACGGATAGTGAGCTAGAAGCTGAAGCAAGAGAAAAGTTCGGGGCAATGAAAAGCAGCTCGGCTATTGCAAAAGACCTTGAGAAAGCATTTTATATTTATAAAATTTCGACAGAAGGGCATTCTCAAGTTGGCATGATTGCTACGGCAAAAATATCCGACTATGACGATCTACATATTCGTGGACATGAGAAAATTTATGTCGAGAATTCTCAAAAAAGATTTGAACAAATCAAAAACCTAAACGCTCAAATAGGCCCTATTTATGTCGTCTACCCTGACGAAGCTAAATTGGCCAGCTTATTAGAAGAGCAAATCACTGTCGAGCCAACCTATTCTTTTGATGCTATAGACGGCTGTCAGCATCAACTATGGGTTATAGACGGCGAAGATACTGTGCTACAAATCAGAGAATTGTTTAACGCGATCCAGCGCACATACGTTGCTGATGGCCACCATAGAATTGCGGCGTTATCCAGATTCGCAGAATACAGAAAGCACCAGAATCACGACCACACGGGTGAAGAGTCATATAATTTCTTCATGATGGCCCTGTTCCCAGAAAGCCAGGCACGCATACTTGACTACAACAGACTGGTAAAAGACTTGTTTGGTTATTCTCCAAGCGACTTTATCGAGAAAGTTGAAGAGCACTTTATTGTTGAAAAACAAAACGCACCATACAAGCCAACTGCATTAGAGTCGTTCGGCATGTACCTGGATAACACGTGGTACTCAGTTATCCTAAAAGATAAGCCAGAAGAGGCACTTTCAGGACTGATGAACTTAGATATTAATATATTGCATCACTACTTGCTTGACCCAGTTTTAGACATTGGCGACCCAAGACGCGATACAAGAATTGGTTTTATTGCCGGTTTTCACGGGCTTGAATCAATTGAAAAAAAGGTCGACTCAGGCGAAGTCGAAGTTGGTTTCTCTTTTTTCCCAACACCAATGGAACACGTAATAAACTTTGCTGACAAAAATTTAACAATGCCACCAAAATCGACATGGTTTGATCCAAAACCATTAGATGGCTTGGTAGCATACGACTTCGAGGACTAAATCATTATGATAACTAAGCCAACAACTAAACCGTCAAATCCAAACTTCTCAAGTGGCCCATGCTCTAAGAGGCCAGGTTGGGATATT
Source organism: Candidatus Thioglobus sp. (assembly GCA_012959965.1). GTDB lineage: Bacteria > Pseudomonadota > Gammaproteobacteria > PS1 > Pseudothioglobaceae > Pseudothioglobus. The sequence continues at coordinate 13,032 of DUCF01000026.1, forward strand.
AGCGCCCTAAAAAATGCCGATACTGGCAGATCACACAGAGCAAAGCACTGTAAAGCGAAACTTAATGACGTTATTGTCAAATCAAGCACGCTTCTTGGCTTGCCTGAAGATTACACTGTAGCCATTATGGCAGGCTCCAACACCGGCGCATTAGAGGCGGCCTTATGGTCTCTTTTAGGTGCACGAGGTGTTGATGTTTTGGCTTGGGAGAACTTTGGTAAAGACTGGGTCAACGATATTTTGAACGAGTTAAAGCTTGATAACGTCAACTCTTACGTTGCCGACTACGGTCAGCTGCCTGATTTGAGTCAAGCCAACTTTGATAACGACGTGATTTTCACGTGGAACGGTACAACAGCCGGCGTTCGTGTTCCTAATGCAGACTGGATTCCAGACGACAGAGAGGGTTTAACAATTTGTGACGCTACCTCTGCAGTGTTTGCCATGGACATGGACTTTAGCAAGCTTGATGTTGTTACTTGGTCTTGGCAAAAAGTTTTGGGCGGCGAAGGCGCTCACGGCATGATTGCATTATCACCACGTGCACTAGAAAGATTAGAGTCGCACACACCTGCATGGCCAATGCCTAAAATTTACAGAATGGCGAGCAAGCTAAAAGTCTCTAAAGGCATCTTTGCAGGCGCCACAATCAACACCCCATCAATGATTTGTGTTGAAGACGTAATCGACGCACTAAACTGGGTTGAATCTGTTGGCGGCGCAGAAGCGTTAATTAAGCACTCAGACGAAAACCTTAATATTGTTTCTAGCTGGATTGATGGCAGCGACTCATTTAAGTTTTTATGTGACGACGAAAGCGCAAGATCTTCAACAAGTATCACTGTAGCAATCAAAGACGAATCATTCACTAGTATGAGTGAAGACGATCAAAGAGCGCTTGTGAAGAAAGTAGTAACACTACTTGACGACGAAGGTGTGGCATTTGATATTGGCGGTTACCCGAAAGCACCAGCTAGCTTTAGATTATGGGGCGGACCAACAGTACAAAACGACGACATGAAGGCAGTATTGCCGTGGATTGAATGGGCTTATCAAGAGGTAAAATAATGTATAAAGTATTAATTTCAGACGCAATGAGTAACGTTGCGGATCAAATCTTCAACGACAAAGGTATTGAAGTTGACGTAACCACAGGACTATCCGAGCAGGAGTTGATTAACATCATTCCTGAGTACGACGGCCTACTTGTAAGATCAGCTACAACAGTCACAAAAGACATCTTGGCTGCTGCAACAAAGCTTAAGGCTATTGCTAGAGCGGGTGCAGGCGTTGATAACATCGACTGCGCGACAGCAAGAGAAAACGGTGTTGTTGTAATGAACACACCGGGCGGCAACACCAACGCAACAGCGGAACACGCATTTGCTTTAATAATGGCAGCACTTAGAAAAATTCCTTTCGCAGACGAAACAACGCATAAAGGCGAGTGGCAGAAGAAGGCCATTAAAGGCATCGAGCTTTCAAAGAAAACTCTTGGCATTGTTGGTTTTGGCAATATTGGCGCAAGACTTAGCCACTTGGTTAGTGGTTTTGATGTCAACGTACTTGTTTCCTCTAAGTCTTTAGAGTCAAGACAAGCAGAGTTCCCTCATGTTACCAACGTGAGCTTTGACGAGCTACTTGAGCAAAGTGATATTATTAGTTTTCATGGCAAAGCGGCAGCCGACGGCAAGCCACTTGTTAGCAAAGAGCATTTCTCAAAAATGAAGTCTTCTGCAATCATCATCAATGCTGCTCGTGGCAACATGGTTGATGAGAGCGATCTTAATGATGCACTTAACGAAGGTCTAATCGCAGGCGCGGCTATCGATGTTTTCTCAACAGAGCCAGCTAAAGAAAACGTTTTGTTTGGCAATCCTAAGGCGATTCTAACGCCTCACCTTGGCGCTTCAACTGCTGAAGCATCAATCGTGGTTGCTGAAATGGCGGCCAATCAGGTTGCTGATGTATTGCAAAACAACGTTGAGATTCACGTTGTAAACTAATCGTTTACAATTCAAGTTGGTCAAAAGGCGCTTTTATAGCGCCTTTTTTTTCTATTTTTCTAGCAAGGTTGCGCCGGTTTCCATGCGGATAACTTTACCGCCTTTAAGGGCATTGAATGTAAGAACCGCCTCGGTTGTGCCGTCTGGAAAGTCCATAAAACTATGGGTTACCATTACTTTATCGTTCTCAAAAAGACAACGATGCTCTCTTTCCATAAAATCATCACTGGAAAACATATAACTGACCATTTCGCCAAGGTCGTCCTTGTTATTTGTGCTACCGTCTTGGTGACTGACCATCACGAAATCCTTGTGCATCAAGCTCATAAAAGCCCCTACATCACGGTCTTCGGTGGTTTTTTGCATTTTTTCGTATACTGACATAATATTTATTCCTTTGGTTGTTGTGCAAAATTGGGTCTTTATGACTCGTTTATACCAGAGCCCCTTACTGCTATTTTCTTTTTTGATTTTTACTGCAGTTTATGTATATTGCTAATGAAATCACATGCATACTCAGCATTACCTCTGGGGAAGGTTGGCATTTTAAGACCTAAAAAAGACTTATAATAATTCTGATTGAAGCGACAAGTTATTCGCTAAACAATGACCCTAATTCACAACTTAAGGAAATCAACATGATCTGGTTTAAAGACTACACAATTGAAGAAGTCAAAGTCTTGGTTGCCAATCAAAGTATTTTGGATCAATTGGGCATAGAGTTTGTTGAGATTGGCAAGGATTATTTAAAAGCTCGCATGCCGGTCGACAATCGAACACACCAAATTCATGGCATTCTACACGGTGGTGCAACCTGTGTTCTGGCTGAGACTATTGGCAGCATTGCCTCGGTGATGAGTATCAATTTAAAGCAAAAATACGCGGTTGGATCAGTGATTAGCGCCAACCACCTGCGCTCAGTGATAAATGGCTATGTGACTGCAACCTGCACAGCTATTCACATTGGGCGTCAAAAACATGTGTGGCGCATTCTTGTGCGCAGTGACAAGGGAAAGTTAATCTCCACATGTGAACTCACTTGCGCGGTTGTCGATAAATTCTAGAGCGATAGTTGTGCCATTATAGTGTTGTGACTGGCTTTTGCTTTCTCAATATTGGCCGCCTTAACGGGGCCATAACCCTTAATCGCAAGGGGCAAGGATAACAATTCCACGCATAATTCATAATTATCCGCAACAAGCCTCTGAATGACGAACTCAACGTCGAACTCAAAACTCTTAATCAGTGCTCGTTCTGCTCGACGATCGTGGTGATAACCAAATACATCGAACGCTGTACCACGTAAGATTTTTAAACGCGCCAATAATGACAGAGAGGTTAGCATCCAAGGTCCAAAGGTTCGCTTTTTAGGGCGCCCTGTAGCAACATCAGTACCTGACAACATTGGTGGCGCCATATGAAGCTTTATTTTATAGTTCCCAGAGAATTGCGCTTTCAGCTCTTTAATAAAGTCCCCGTTAGTGTAAAGTCGCGCAACCTCGTATTCATCCTTATAAGCCAAAACCTTGTGATAACTTTGTGCAACCACTGTGCTTAAACTCTCCGCTGCGCCCATTGTTTCAAGCTCGACCTTAATAACACGATCAAGCAAACTCTTATAACGCCTCGCATAAGCCTTATTTTGATAATCTTCTAAGTAGCTCACACGCTTTGCTATCATCTGCTCAAGCCCAGCAACACTCTCATTAATCTCAGGAGTGCTATCGCCCAAAATCTCATGGAGTAGCTCTGCGAGTTTTTTGGGGTCATGTGCTGCCAAGCGACCATAAGCAAAAGCTTGCAAGTTCATCTCAATGGCAACACCATTCAAGGTAATTGCGCGCTCAATCGCCTCCAGACCGACCGGTATCAAGCCTTTTTGCCAAGCAAAACCAAGCATCAGTACATTGGTGGCGATCTCGTCCCCTAGCAATGTCATCGCAAGCGGTGTAGCAGAAACGAAATACTGTGAGCCGGCTTGAGTTGCTCCCATCAGAACGCTGCTCACTTGCTCATGACTAAGGTTAATCTCGTTATTAATAACAAAATCGGCGACGGGTGTATTTTCTGTGTTGATAACTGCCCTAGTGCGCTCGGTATGGAGAGTTTCATAAGAAGTTTTGCCAGCCGCTGAAACCATGTCACAGGCCAGCAATAAATCAGCACCGCCTGCAATAATGTGTCCCGTGCGTAAATCATCACGCACCGGGCTAATACGCACATGACTGAGAACCTCACCACCTTTTTGCGCAAGTCCTGCAGCGTCAAGATTACGACAAAATTTCCCTTCCATATGTGCGGCAATACCCAGCAAGGCACCAATCGTTGTGACACCCGTACCGCCAATACCTGTGACCATAATATTGTAAGCTTTATCTATTTTCATCACCTTCGGCTGAGGAATATTGGCCAACACATCATCAAAACTATTGTCCGCTTTAGTTTTGCGAAGCTCGCCGCCTTCAATTGTTACAAAAGACGGGCAAAAACCTTTTAAGCAACTAAAATCTTTATTGCACGCTGATTGGTTAATCTTGCGCTTACGACCGTATTCAGTCTCGACCGGCTGTACAGCAACACAATTGGACTGTTCAGAACAATCGCCACAACCCTCGCACACCGCCTGATTAATCATAACGCGTTTCGCCGGATTAGAGAATTCGCCGCGTTTACGGCGACGACGTTTTTCTGCCGCACAAGTTTGATCGTAAATAATAACCGTCGTACCCTTTGTCTCTTGACATTGTTTAGCGACCTTATCAAGGTAATCACGGCTCAATATTTCAACCTCGCTCGGAAAGAGGCTACGATCTTTGTAATTCTCCAGAGTTTCAGTGAGTATCCACACCTTGGTGACGCCCTCTGAAACAACTTGTTGAGCCACACGATAAACGGGTAAATCACCATCCACAGTCTGGCCGCCGGTCATTGCTACAGCATCATTGTAGAGAATTTTATAAGTGATATCAATTTTGGACGCTACCGCTGCGCGAATCGCAAGCGAACCTGAGTGGAAATAAGTGCCGTCACCTAAATTGGTAAAAATGTGTTTTTGCTTTGTAAAGGCAGATGAGCCAACCCATGGGATGCCTTCGCCGCCCATATGTGTCGGCAAAGCCGTATTACGATCCATCCACTGCACCATAAAATGACAGCCAATACCGGCCATAGCAAAACTGCCCTCAGGTACCTTGGTGGATGTATTATGCGGACAGCCTGCACAATAAAATGGTCTGCGCAGCATCGGTGGAACGTAGCTAGCCATTGCCGCTTCTCTACCTTCAAAGAACTGTAAACACGCTTCAACTTGTTCATTATGATAAAAATGTCCAAGACGTTTTGCAATTACGTGCGCAACCAACCCTACAGACTGATCATTCTCCAGAGGCAATAATATTGCACTATTTTCATCGTATTTACCAACAACGACGGGGCGTGTCTCTGAAGGCCAGTTAAAGATTTGTTGCTTGAGCTGATACTCGATCATTTCGCGCTTTTCTTCAACAATCAGAATCTCTTCCAGTCCTTGAACAAAGTTTTGCACGCCTTGCGGCTCCAACGGCCACACCATACCAACCTTGTAAACCCGCAAGCCTATTTTTGCAGCAACCTCTTCAGTAATTCCAAGCTCAACCAGTGCTTGCATAACATCGCCATAGGATTTACCCGAGGTAATAATACCAAAACGTGGATTAGGGCTGTCCATGACTGTTTTATCAATTTTGTTCTTACGACAAAAGGCGTGACAAGCAAAAGCTTTATAGTTTTGCAATCGATCATCAATTTCACGTGGAACGTCATTAAGACGTATGTGAACACCGCCCTCTGGCATGCTAAATTCGTCTGCATTCGGCTGCAAGATTTCTTGCTTTTCTATTGACAAGTCCACAGTGCCTGTTGTTTCTACGGTTTCGCTCGTCACCTTAAGTGCAGTCCAGCATCCTGAGTAGCGTGACATCTCGATACCGAGCAATCCGTACTCTACAAACTCATTAATACTGGATGGATACAAAACTGGAATAATCATCGATGCCAGAACATGATCACTCTGACATGACAATGTCGAAGATTTGCAGCCATGGTCGTCGCCAACAATCGCAAGCACGCCGCCATATGGCGCCGTACCGTGAGCGCTTGCATGGCGCAACGCATCAATCGAGCGATCAACGCCGGGCGCTTTTCCATACCAAATACCAAACACACCGTCATAATCAGAGCCGCCTGGCATCAAATTAACCTGCTGTGTACCCCAGATCGATGTTGCCGCTAAATCCTCGTTCAAGCCTGGATGAAACTTAATGTCTAAATCTTCTAGATATTTATTGGCACGCGTTAATTCGGCGTCATAGCCACCTAAAGGCGAGCCTCGATAGCCAGAAATAAATCCCGCTGTTTTGAGGCCGGCCGCCTTATCTCTACGGCGCTGAACAATTGGAATTCTGGTTAAGGCCTGCAGCCCCGACATAAAGGCAACCCCATCACTTAGCTCATACTTGTCACTAAGAGATATATCTCCATATTGAATAGATTTAAGTTGTTGCGTCATTATATTTCCTTAATAAATCTTAGTGCGAACGGCAGAATTCAAGATGTGGCAAACAATAGGAGTGAGACTGATAATCTGCCACATACAAATTATTATACTGAAATATTTACTTATAACCGAATTAAATACATAATATATCGTAATAATCAAAACTATATTATGTTTATAATAAAAAGGAGTTACAATTATCAACACCTCCTGATGGTACAAGGGGGCGGACTTTTCTTACTTCACGCTAGACTATAAAGTAGGTCATACCCACCGCTCTAAACCGCGACTTTTGTATACAGCTTTAAAATCTTAAACCGCCCTCTAGTTCAATTAAGCAACCATTCATGTGGTGTTTTCGATAGCAAACAAAGCACAAGCGTCATCAGAAATGAAACTGGCGTTGGCGGTAGTCAGGAGGACGCCTGTATTAAATGTAGAGACAGTATCGAAATTTGTCTATTTGTAGTTAGTCGGACGCCCTTCAGTCGTAACTATTATCGAGCGTTTGCGGCTGGTGGATTTGCCGGCCCTTCTTCAGGGTTTGAGTCAACATTGCTAATAGGTGGCAAAGCCCACAATAGTTGTTTGCATGGCAGGACCATACGTCTTATTTACCGTTGCACATGGCGTACTTATAGGCGGGCACACCTCAAGTTTTGCCTGACGAGCTAGCATTTAGCCCCAGCTTACCAACCCAAGCTGTCCATCGAGAGTGCGACCACTTAAACCAACAAAAACTTTATGACTCACGTATCAGGGTGATTGATATTGTGTTGTGTGTATGATGTTGCTTTTTGCCTCTGTTGGCTAATTAAGTTTTGTTGATCGGTATTTTGGTTTCTTGCTTTAAAGTAGAAAGTACTACTAATGTTTTTAAGTGCTGGATATCTTGAATGTCTGTCAACTTATGAATGAGAAAATCCTCATAGCCACTAATATTTTGGGTAGCAACTTTCAAGAGAAAATCTGCACCGCCAGTAATACGGTGACACTCCAGAACTTCTTGTAAATCAGTTATTTCTTCCGTAAATCGAAGTAGTGCGTCTTTGCCGTGTCGCGCTAGAGTCACTTCAACATAAGTAAAACAGTTGGTATTAACTTTAGCAGGGTCGACTATGGCAACAAACCTTTTAATGTAACCATTGCTTTCCAGTTTTTTAACCCGCTCTAACGTTGTTGGTGGGGACAAGTTGACCATTACTGCGAGGTCACGATTTGTGAGACGGCCATCGTCTTGAAGAGCGTCTAGGATTTTTCTGTCAATGTTATCGAGCTGCATGTTGGTTCTATAATGTTAAGTGAGAATTAACAAAATATTTTACTTCAATGTTTAGGTATTGCCGAATTATATAAACAATACTTCAATTTAACCAAAACTATATTTTGTTCGTTTAATTATAGCCGGGGAGAATTGCGTCTACACCATCAAACCTTGCCCCAGCAACAAAACACCAGGTGCCAGGTTTTGAATCATTTTGTCTCCGAAAACAACTCGCGACCAATCAGCATGCGCCGTATTTCGGAAGTACCCGCCCCTATTTCGTAGAGTTTGGCGTCTCGCAATAGGCGTCCAGCTGAAAACTCATTGGTATAGCCATTTCCACCTAAAGTTTGGATTGTTTGCAAGGCCATTTGAGTTGCGGCTTCTGCGCTCATTAAAATACATCCGGCAGCATCCTTACGTGTTGTTTCGCCTCGATCACAAGCCTGAGCGACTGCATAGACATATGCACGTTGTGATGATAGGGTGGTATACATGTCAGCAATTTTTCCTTGCATTAGCTGGAATTGGCCAATAGGGCGATCAAATTGTTCGCGTTCATGAATGTAAGGCACAACAACATCCATACACGCTTGCATTATTCCAAGGGGGCCGCCAGACAACACCAGGCGCTCATAATCCAGCCCACTCATCAGAACTTTGACGCCCCCACCAACAACCCCAAGCACGTTCTCCGCCGGCACTTCGCAGTTTTGAAATACCAATTCACAAGTATTCGAGCCCCTCATCCCAAGCTTGTCAAGTTTTTGCGAAGTTGAAAATCCTGCCATCGCTCTTTCAACAATAAATGCAGTAATTCCCTTTGAGCCTGCCGCCATATCGGTTTTTGCATAAACCACTAATGTGTCTGCATCTGGGCCATTCGTAATCCACATTTTGCTACCATTTAAGATGTAGGTGTCGCCATTTTTTTTTGCTGACAAACGCATATTTACAACATCAGATCCGGCACCTGTTTCACTCATAGCCAGTGCGCCAACATTCTCACCAGTTATTAATTTTGGCAAATATCTCTGGCGTTGTTCCTCAGAACCATTGCGCTGAATTTGATTAATACATAAATTAGAATGAGCGCCGTAACTCAAACCTACAGAGGCCGAAGCTCTAGATATTTCCTCCACTGCTATAACGTGGGCTAGATAGCCCATCCCCGCTCCACCATAGCACTCTGAGGCAGTAATTCCAAGCAAACCCATGTCGCCCATTTTTTTCCACAAATCTTGTGGAAATTCGTTCTCCTTATCAATTTGTGCTGCGCGAGGCGCTATTTCTTCTTGTGCAAACTTGAAGAGTTCATCACGCAACATTTCAATTTCTGCTGAGTGGTTAAATTGTAATTTTGGATAAGAAATCATAAATAATGCCTCGTAATTTAATTTGAAATTTTTGAAATACTAAATGCCGCTTATCGCCCAAGATACGAAGAAATAAACTGACTTGTCTCTTCAACAGCAGCCACGTCAACCCCGGTTTCAATTCCAAGCCGATGAAGCATATTAAGCACATCCTCACTTGCAACATTGCCACTAGACCCTGGCGCATAAGGGCAGCCACCCAAGCCTGCAACAGAGGAGTCGACAACACTCACACCCATCTCAAGGCCAGCATATATATTGTCAAGAGCGCGGCCATAAGTATCATGAAAATGTAGCGCCAAATTTTTTACCGGCACAACCTTTGTAACTGCATCGAGCATGGCTCGCACCCCCTCAGGCGTACCTACACCAATTGTGTCGCCCAATGATATTTCATAACATCCTGCTTCGTATAATTCGCTCGCTACCTTAGCAACAGCGCTGGGTGCGGTATCGCCCTCATAGGGGCAGCCAACAACACACGACACATAACCACGCACGGGTATGTTCGCCTTTTGCGCCATCTCCATAATAGGTGCAAACCGAGCAAAACTCTGTTCAATTGAGCAATTAATATTTTTTAAAGAAAACGTCTCGGATGCGGCAGCAAAAACAGCTACTGTTTGAACGCCCGCACTGAGTGCTGCCTCCATGCCGCGAACATTAGGTACCAACACGGGATAAACAGTGCCTTTTTTGCGCTTAATGCCTGCCATAACCTCTGCGTGATCGGCCATTTGTGGCACTGCTTTTGGCGAAACAAAACTGGTCGCCTCAACATGAGTAAAACCTGCATTTGCCAACCGCTCTATCAAGTCAATCTTTACCGAAGTGGCTATGGATTGCGATTCATTTTGTAAACCATCACGCGGCCCCACTTCGTATATCTGTACGTATTTAGGCAGCATCATTCTCACCTTCTTCTTGCTCAATCTCAATCAATAAAGTGCCTTCTTGAACTTGATCGCCCGGTGCGATATGCACACCTTTGACCCCACCATCGCAATTCGCTGCAAGGGTTGTCTCAACCTTCATGCTGTCCATCACAAGTAGTGGCTGACCTTTGCTAACAAAAGACCCTGTTTCTACCATGACCTGCACAATCGAACCCGGCATGGGCGCAACAATGCGCCCACCGTTTGCGTCAACAATATCACCATCCAGCTCCGGGGCGAACAAGTGCAGATCAACAACGCGGCCATTAGAGAAAATGGTGATGTTTTTCTTGTGGGATAGAACCACAGCATACGCCTCAACTCCGTCAATCAAGGCCTTGAGTGCGCCCTCGTGATAAGACAACAGCTTAACTTGGCCAATACCCTCCACATCTAAAGATTCGCCATGACATGTCGCCAACACATGAATGACTTCGCCTTTATTCACCAAACTCAGGCTGCGCTGCATAGCACTATCACCTATTCGCCAGTTATCGTGGGTATTCCACGGGCTCACTGCTGAGGATTGAGCGTCCAGTCCCAATAAATAAAACAAAGCAGCTAAGGCTATTTCATTCTCGGTTGTTCTGGCATAAGTTTCTGGAATCAAATCTTGCTCATAACGCGCAATAAAGCCGGTATCGATCACGGCGTCTATAAAAACATTGTGGTCAAATACGCTCGCTACAAATTCTTGGTTACTTGGCAAGCCGCCCATATAAGTACGACGCAACAATTCAGCCATGTTTAGTGCTGCGCTAGTGCGGTCTTCACCCCATGTCACCAATTTAGCCACCATCGGGTCGTAATGAACGCTCACAGAGTCGCCAGTCTCAATGCCTGTGTCAACACGCATGTATTGATTCTGCTGAGGATAAGAAAAATGATGAACACGGCCAGTTTGGGGCATAAAGCCCTTTGACGGGTCTTCGGCATAAAGTCTCGATTCAAAAGCATGGCCATTAATGGCAATATCGTCTTGAGGCAGCGGCAACACCTCTCCGCAGGCAACGCGCAACTGCCATTCAACTAGATCTTGCCCAGTAATCATTTCAGTCACTGGATGCTCAACCTGTAAACGAGTGTTCATTTCCATAAAATAAAAAGTATCGCCCTGAACAATGAATTCAACCGTTCCCGCGCCATAGTAATCAATCGCTTGGGCAGCCCGTACAGCGGCGTTGCATATTTCAATGCGAAATTTATCTGATATGTTTGGTGCAGGCGCCTCTTCCACTACCTTTTGATGGCGCCTTTGTAAGGAGCAATCACGTTCGAATAAATGCACCACGTTGCCCTGCCTATCGCCAAAAACCTGAACTTCGATATGGCGTGGCTGGATAAGATATTTCTCGATTAGGAGGTGGTCATTAGCAAAGGCTGCACTTGATTCGCGCCTGCATGTTGCTAAGGCCCCAATAAAATCAGACGCGTGTTCAACTAAGCGCATACCCTTACCGCCACCGCCAGCAACCGCCTTAATCAAAACTGGATAGCCTATCTCTTCGGCCTTTTCGGCAAGAAAATTATCGTCCTGCTGCTCGCCTTGATACCCTGGCACAACCGGCACGCCGGCCTTACTCATAATATCTTTGGCGCAATCCTTTAGCCCCATCGCAGAAATAGAATCCGCAGAAGGTCCAATAAACACCAGTCCAGAGGCGACGCATGCACGCTCAAAATTGGCATTTTCTGATAAAAACCCGTAGCCTGGATGAATAGCCTCTGCACCACAATCTAGCGCAGCTTTAATGATAGTATCGCCCCTAAGGTACGATTCACTGGACGCCGGCTCACCAATACAAACAGCCTCATCTGCCATTCGCACATGTAGTGCTCGCCTATCAGCAGTGGAATAAACCGCGACACTTTTGACGCCCATTTTTCGGGCTGTTTTTATAACGCGACAAGCAATTTCTCCGCGATTAGCTATCAGTATTTTTTCAAACATAAAATATTAATACCTCCACAGCATATATCAAGCTCAAAACTTTGCCTTACGTTTTTCCAAGAAGGCCGACAAGCCTTCTTTTGCCTCATCGCTTGCTCGAACTGCAGCAACGCGATTAGCACTATCTTTAATCAGTTCGGCATTGATGGCTTTTCCAGTGAAATCTAAACAAAGCCTCTTTGCCTCTGCGACAGCCAAAGGCCCATTCGACTTTACTTCTTTTAAAATACCTTGAAGCTGCTCGGACATGTCGTCTTGATCTTCGGCTGCAATATGCACTAAGCCAATCTTGTGTGCTTGTTCAACACCAAAGCGCTCGCCAGTCTGGAAGTAGCGGCGCGCTTGACGCATACCAATTGCTGCTAGAACATAAGGCGAAATCGTCGCTGGTATTAAACCTAACTTTACTTCCGACAATGAAAATTTTGCCGTATTATCGGCAATTACAATATCACAACAACAAACCAGCCCCATACCGCCACCCATGGCCGCTCCCTGTACACAGGCAATCGTTAATTTTGGTAAGCGGTTCAGCTTATCCAGCATACTCGCCAAGCCGAGGGCGTCGGCCTGATTCTGTTCTTGGCTAAAAGTCGCTGCACGCTTCATCCAGTTTAAATCTGCACCGGCAGAAAAACTCTTTCCCGAGCCCCGTAATACTAGGGCAATAACATCTTTTCGTTCAGAGAGCTCATCAAATACCTCGCTGAGTCGTGCAATCATCGCTTCATCAAAGGCATTGTGCACGACACCGCGATTAAGGGTGACACTTGCCACGCCGCTGTCAATATTAAGTACTACAACATCATTGCTCATAAGTTATCCATATACATTGTCTACATTCTGAATACACCGTAACTTGTCTCGTCTATTGGCGCATTTAAACTCGCTGCGAGTGCCAAGCTCAAAATGCGTCGTGTATCAGCCGGATCGATCACACCATCATCCCACAGTCGTGCTGAGGCGTAATAAGGATGTCCTTCACGCTCGTATTTTTGCGTTATAGGTGCTCTAAATTTCGCCTCATCTTCGGCAGACCAGCTGCTGCCATCGCGCTCCATTTTGCTGCGCGTCACCGTGGCCATAACACCTGCTGCCTGCTCACCACCCATTACCGAAATACGTGCGTTCGGCCACATCCACAAAAAACGTGGATCGAAAGCTCTGCCACACATGCCATAATTTCCAGCGCCGAAAGAGCCGCCGATAATCACCGTAAATTTAGGTACACGCGAGCAAGAGACAGCGGTTACCATCTTTGCTCCATCTTTTGCAATACCGCCAGTTTCGTATTTTTCACCAACCATAAAGCCAGTGATATTCTGCAAGAAAACAAGCGGGATTCCGCGCTGATTGCACAGCTCTATAAAATGAGTGCCTTTTAAGGCGCTCTCGGAAAACAGTACGCCATTATTTGCAATAATGCCTACAGGCATTCCTTCGATATGCGCAAAACCTGTGATCAGCGTTATACCGTAACGCGCCTTGAATTCATCAAATTCACTGCCGTCCACCAAGTGGGCAATAATATCGCGCACATCAAATGCCGTTTTCAATTCAGTTGGAATGACCCCGTAAACGTCCTGCGGATCATACAAAGGCTCTTGCGGCTCTATTTCTGCAACAGATCCCAGCTTCTTACGATTTAAATTAGTAATAGCGCTACGTGCCAAGTCCAGTGCGTGCTCATCATTGTCTGCCAAATGATCGGCCACACCCGAAACCCTAGTGTGTACATCACCACCACCCAAAGCCTCTGCTGTTACCTCTTCTCCAGTAGCCGCTTTCACCAGAGGTGGACCAGCGAGAAATATGGTCGCCTGATTCTTAACAATAATACTTTCATCGCTCATTGCAGGAACATATGCACCGCCAGCAGTGCAAGAGCCCATAACAACAGCAACCTGTGGAATGCCTCTGGCTGACATATTGGCTTGATTATAAAAAATTCGACCAAAATGATCACGGTCTGGAAAAACCTCATCTTGATTAGGTAAGTTAGCACCGCCAGAATCCACTAGATAAATACAAGGTAAATTATTTTGCAGTGCAATTTCTTGAGCTCGCAGATGTTTTTTTACAGTAAGTGGGTAGTAGGTTCCGCCTTTCACTGTTGCGTCGTTACAAACAATCACAACCTCAAGGCCAGACACCCGGCCAAGACCTGTAATCACTCCTGCCGCTGGTATTTCAACATCGTAGAACTCGTGAGCCGCCAAAGGCGAAAATTCCAAAAAGGGAGAGCCGGCATCTAACAGTCGGTCAATACGCTCACGTGGTAATAATTTGCCGCGCCCCGTGTGGCGTTCTCTTGCGGCTTCGCCGCCACCCAGTGCAATGCGTGCAAGCAGGGTGTTAAGGTCAGCAACCAATGCGATCATCGCATCGCGATTTACCTTAAAGGCGTCACTTGCAGAATCAATGGTTAAACGAAGTTGTGGCATCAGAGATCCCCTCGTAATTGAGTGCCAGCAGCGCTTAAGTCGGCAAATTTAAGATGCTGCTCTGCAAAAAAATTTATGTCAATATTTTTTAATTTCATGGCGAATTCAGTCCTGTTCATACACTAAAGCCTAGGGCTCTTTTCCTTTGCTAGTTTTCTATACAGCCAACGGTCTTAGACATTTGCACAAGACCCTCGAAATTTTTTCTGTTGATTTTTTGTTATCCTTCACGGAGCTAAAAAACTCCACAATCAGTAATTAACTAAATATTATACTGAAATAATTATATATTTCCTAATTAAGTAAATAATATTTAAGTTTAATCAAAACTATATTCTGTCATCAACAAGCTCCTTGTTGAGATGGGCGCTCCTTTTTTTGTTAGAAAGTAAGCTTAAAACCTAAGCCCACCATCCAGTTCAATTAAACGGCCATTCATATAGTCGTTTTCAATAACAAATAAGATGGCTTGTGCCAATTCTTTACGATCACCCAAACGCCTTACTGGTATCATTTTTTCTATACGCTCCAACGCTTCTGGCTTCATAGAATCGGTCATGTCGGTGGATATAACCCCGGGTGCAATGCCGACTGCACGAATATTAAAGCGTGCAAGTTCACGCGACCAAGTGGTGACTAAAGATGCTACGCCAGCCTTGCTTGCGGCGTAGTTACTTTGGCCAATATTACCCGACTTGGCAATGCTGGAAATATTAACAATAACCCCGCCGTTACCCGCTTGAGCCATAGCAGAAGCCGCTTCACGACCACACAAAAAAGTGCCTGTCAGGTTAACGTCAATCACAGATTGCCAGTGACTAAGGCTCATCTTATCCTGAAGCTCGCCATCTTTCACTTTGATGAGCATGCCATCACGCAGAATACCTGCGTTGTTGACTAGGCCGTCTAAACGGCCAAAATCATTGACTATTTTCGCAAACACTTCCTCTACTTGTTTCTCGTCTGCAACGTTACAAGCATAACCGCGACTGCTGCTGTTGCAGGATGATGCAGCTTCCTGCGCGACTTTTTCATCCAAATCAATGATAGCGCAGAGAGCGCCTTTACTGGCAATAAGCTGTCCTATTGCCAAACCCAAACCACGGGCACCGCCGGTAATAACGAAAACACAACCCTGAACTTGCATATTTACTCCTTGTTGTAATACTTGAAAATACTTGAAAAATCACATTTGCCGTTGTTAGCCTTTGCATGAGCCTCAAATAAAGCTGCGGCCTGCTCACCCATAGGCACTGTTGAGCTGCTTTCTTGAGCCACTCCCAACGCTAAGTTTAAATCTTTATTCATTAAATCAACCATAAACCCGCCTTGATAGTTGTTACAGGCTGGCGTACCAGGCATCACGCCGGGCACGGGGTTGTAAACTTCTAACGCCCAATTGCGGCCAGAACTTTTCACCATAATGTCCGATAAGATTTTGGGATCTAAGCCGTTTTCAATCCCCATTTGTAGCGCTTCCGCAGTGCCAGCCATTAAAACGCTTAGCAGCATATTATTGCACGTCTTGGCAATTTGCCCTGAACCCACGCCGCCTGCGTGAAAAATATTCTTGCCCATGGCTTCTAGGATGGGTTTTGCACGAGCGAAGCATGCGGCTTCGCCACCAACAATGAAACTCAAAGTTCCTGCTTCCGCACCACTGACTCCACCAGAAACAGGGGCGTCGATAAAGTCAATTCCTGCCTTGAATGCTGTTGCTCCGACTTGGCGCGCGGTTGTTGCATCAATGGTGCTTGAGTCAATGACTAAGCAGCCCTTAGGAAGTTGAGCCAGCAAACCATCTTCTGATCTATATAGTTCGTTGACGTGCTTTCCAGCGGGCAACATGCTAATCACCACTTCAGCGTCCTCAGCCGCCTCTTTTGCCGAGCTGGCCTGTTTGCCGCCTGCGGCTACAAAGCTTTGTATTGACGCAGGTATTAAATCAAAAGCCTTTACCCGGTAACCGGCTTTAACAAGATTAACAGCCATGGGAAGCCCCATGTTGCCAAGACCAATAAATGCAATTTTTGTCATCGTATTTTCCATATAGTAAAAGAATTAAACTTCAAAGTCTGGTTTCATTATTTTGTGGCGTTGATAAAAACCCTCCAACCAAGCTAGAGGGACATCCTTCACTTTGGAGTAACGCCACTTAGGCTGGTGATCTTTATCAATTAATAACGCTCGAACACCTTCTTGAAACTCACCTTTACGTGTACTATTAACGGCTAACACATATTCTTGAACAAACCCTTGTACTAAATCTTGTGGTGCTTGTCGCAATTGTCGAAAAGTTAAATGCAAACTTGTCGGTGAGCCGTTTTCCATAGTCTCAATAGCTTTATCAAGCCACTTACTGAGCCCCTTAAGCTTCTGTAAATTAGCAAAAACAGTGTTTAAGTCTTGCGCGGCTAACGCATTGATAATTGATTGTTTGTGAGGCGAAATATTCGATGACGGTGCGTTATTAGCCTTAGACTCAAGGTTTTGTACAAGGTTTTGTATAGATTTGAGGTGCTCGGTATTTGTTTGCTTCTTAAGATTTTGTAATTGCTGTAATAAAACTGAATAATCAGAATCGGCTAACAAAGCGTCCACTAGATTTAATTTTCGTGCATCGGTACCGTTAACCGCAGCACCTGTCAGACCTAAAAACAAACCAAGACCATCGGGGACTTTTTGCAAGAAAAAGCTGGCACCCACGTCTGGAAATAGGCCAATACTGACCTCAGGCATTATCAAACGACTGGAATGCGTTGCAATACGCAAGCCGGCTCCTTGAAGTAAACCCATGCCTCCGCCGATAACATAGCCTTGCCCCCATACCAGCAAAGGTGTTTGCATGCTGTGCATGACTACAATAAGACTGTATTCGAGATTAAAGAAGTCCTGACCATGTTCGATTTCACCTCTCTGCATGGCTTGGTAAAGGTGTCGAATATCACCTCCAGCACAAAAAGAACGATCCCCCATGCCTCGCATAACAACGGCAGCGACACTTGGATCGGACTCCCACAAAGGCAGCTGCGCCAACAATATATTGATCATTTCAGCGGATAACGCATTAAGTGACTTGGGCGCATTGAGAGTTACTTCAATAATTTTTTGCCCGGCCTGTGTCGAGTGGCTGGCGACGAGAATAGCTGCTTCAGTCATGGTAGAGATACTTAGGTGTTGGTCCAATTTGGCTTGCGCTTATCTAAGAAGGCTTGCACCCCTTCTTTGCAATCGTTACTATCAAACAGGCGTACAAATGCATCACGCTCATAGGCCATTCCTGCAAACATGGGCTCTTTACGAGCGGTTTGAATAAGGCGTTTGCACGCTGTAATACTGGTAGGGCTTTGGCGTTCGGCTTTCTCAGCCCACTCAATAGCTCTCTCTACCGCCTGTCCTTGTTCTACCACGGCTTCGACTAAGCCGATTTGCAACGCCTGTTCGGCGTTTACTTTCTCACCACACAGAATCATACGCTTAGCCCAGCCCTCGCCCACTAGCCAAGCAAGATTTTGAGTGCCGCCGGCACAAGGCAACAAACCCACCGATGCTTCAGGAAGCGCCATCACAGCTTGTTGTTCGGCAATACGCAAATCACAAGCAAGGGCAACCTCCAAACCACCGCCCATGGCATAACCATTAATAGCGGCTATACTGAGACCACGAAATTGACTTAGTGTTTCAAAAGCACGACCAAAGGCCGTAGACATTTCCGCGGCTATTTGTTTGTCGCCTTCGGCGAATAACTTAAGATCGGCGCCCGCACTGAAGAATTTTTCACCCTTGCCGGTGATAATCAGACTGTAAACTTCTTTATTGGCATTAAGTTCGTCAACGAGCTCCACCAATGCGTCCAAGCTCTCACGAGTCCAAGTGTTCGCCGGTGGGTTGTCTATGGTTACTAAGGCCAAATGACCCTGAATATCTACTTTAAGGATGTCGCTCATTATATTGTCCTGCTGATGATTATTTTTTGGCCTCTGTTTGCCTTAAGGTTGCGCTACAAAATGGCCTGATGATCGGCCAGTAAAATACGTCGTGCGATAATGACTCGCATAATTTCATTAGTGCCCTCTAGAATACGGTGTACACGTGAATCACGTAGGTATCGCTCCATGGGGAACTCTTTGATATAGCCGTTACCACCAAAACACTGCAGCGCCTCGTCACACACTTGATAGCCAATATCGGTAGCAAAGCGCTTGGCCATGGCGCAATAGGTGCTTGCATCTGGGTCTTGCGAATCCAACTTAAATGCCGCTAAACGCACCATTTGCCTAGCTGCAACAAGTTCGGTATTCATATCAGCAAGCTTAAATTGAATGCCTTGAAACGCTGCAATAGGTTTGCCAAATTGCTTACGCTCATTGACATAAGCTAGCGCATCTGCCATTGCTTGTTGGGCCGTACCGATACCGACAGTGGCGATATTAATCCGCCCACCGTCGAGACCTTTCATGGCAATGGCAAAACCCTCGCCCTCTTGACCCAAAAGATTTTCGACGGGTACCCGAACACGATCAAAATTGATCGTCCGAGTCGGTTGGGCATTCCAGCCCATCTTGCTCTCTTTTCGGCCGTAACTAATGCCATCACTATCCGCGTTGACCACAAATGCTGAGATGCCCTTAGAGCCAGCGCCACCTGTACGGGCCATCACCACCAGCACGTCGGTTTCACCCGCACCGGAGATAAACGCTTTATTGCCAGTAATAACGTAATGATCGCCATCAAGCAAAGCTTTGGTACTAAGGGCTGCTGCGTCAGAGCCAGCGCTTGATTCAGTCAGGCAGTAAGATGCTAGCAACTCACCGCTGGTTAGCTTTTCGCCGAAAGTTTGACGAGTCGCTGAGCTGCCGAAATCAGTCACCATCCAAGAAGCCATATTGTGAATAGTAAGCATCGCGGTGGTGGTAGTACACCCCATAGCCAGCTGTTCAAAGATCAACGACGAATCCAAACGAGACAGGCCCAAACCGCCAATTTCTGGGTCACAATAGAGACCACAAAAACCTAATTCACCCGCTTGTTTTAAGGTTTTTACAGGAAAGATTGCCTCTGCATCCCAACGCGCCGCATTAGGTGCAAGCTCGTTAGTGGCAAACTGTTGCGCTAAATCTATATAAGCACGTTGATCTTCATTTAAATCAAAATTCATGTCACACTCCTGAGTTAAACCAATTCTACGGCCATAGCTGTTGCTTCGCCACCACCGATACACAAGCTCGCTATTCCGCGTTTTAATCCTTTGTTTTTAAGCGCTGTAATGAGGGTTAAGATAATACGAGAACCGGTAGAGCCAATAGGGTGTCCTTGGGCGCAAGCTCCACCGTATACATTGACCTTTCTCGCATCCAAGTTAAGCTCTTGTATGGCCAGCATAGTTACCATGGCAAAGGCTTCATTTATTTCAAACAGATCCACGTCTTCTACTGTCCAGTTCATTTTATCTAACAGCCCTTGCATCGCGCCAATAGGCGCAATGGTAAACTCACCCGGCTCACGGGCAAAACTGTGTACTCCGAGAATTTGCGCCATCGGTTGCCAGCCAGTCTCCACAACAGCCTTACCGCTGGCCAACACTAAAGCCGAAGCACCATCAGAAATAGAGCTGGCATTAGCTGCGGTTATGGTGCCGTCTTTTTTAAACGCAGCGCGCAGTTGTGGTATTTTGTCAAGCCGCGCCTGACCCGGCTGCTCATCAATCACAACCGTCACTACGCCTTTTCGATTACTAATAACGACAGACTCTATTTCGCTCTCAAGGTCGCCGTTTTTAATGGCGGCGTTGGCTTTCGATAAAGAACCTATAGCAAACTCATCCATAGCCTCACGACTTAGGCCGTAATCGTCTGCTGTTGTCTGGGCAAAAGCGCCCATCAAGCCACCTTCGTAGGCGTCTTCCAAGCCGTCAAAAAACATATGATCGAGCATTTTTCCGTGGCCCATACGCATACCTTGTCGCACCTTGGGCAATAAGTAGGGCGCATTGGTCATACTTTCCATGCCGCCGCACAGCATGACGTTAGCCGACCCTGCTTTGATGGCATTAAAACCCATAATAGTGGTTTGCATGCCCGAGCCGCACATCTTGTTAACAGTGGTGCAAGGAACACTTTTTGCCAACCCTGCGCCTAATGCTGCCTGACGTGCTGGCGCTTGGCCTTGGCCTGCGGCCAATACACAGCCCATGTAGACTTCATCAATTTGATCGGCGTTGACGCCACCTCGTTTGAGTGCGCCCGCAATAGCAACAGCACCCAGTTGGGCTGCATTTTGGCTACCTAAACTGCCGTCTAGAGCTCCCATTGGGGTGCGACTACCGGAAATAATATAAACTTCTTCACTCATCAAATGTAACTCCAATTTATTTTTGTGTAACGCATTTTTCTCTGGTTGGTTTTTTTCATCAACAACAAAGACAATTGCAATATGCAATTATTATACATACCCCTAAATCCTACAAACTGGCTGGTGGCTTTTGCGGTAATAACAGCAATCAATAATTATTCAAATCATCAGTATTATTAATCTGCAATAAGAATGCTTTGATTGCAGATTAATAATATTGCTAATTTTCAATTTTTTATAATCCTTTAAATGAAAAATGCCAGTGGCAAAAGCCACTGACATTAGTCAATTAAACAAAACTATGTTTAATTACAGCTTCTAGGTGTAATACCTTTTTCTGCTGCGTACTGAGCGGCTGAAGCCTTATACAAATCCCATAGGAGTTCGTCGTTAGGCTCTATCCAATCAGTTATATTTTGCCAAGCATTGCCGTCCCACTGGGTTACCTTCGCACGACCTTGTCCAGCGTGATCCGCACAACTAAGCTTTATAGGATCCATCATGCCTGTAGCTCCAAGCTCATCGATACGGGACGCGGTAAGATCTAAACGATCAAGTGCCCACTGCATTTGCTTACCTGTTACCGGTGCATTGACAGATGCGTTCATTGCTGAACTCATTGCTTCAGTCAATAAAATACCCGCCATCACGCCTCGGTTATAGGCCTGTTGACCAACCTTATCAACTGAATCAGCAGAACCAAGACCTTTGGAGTACAAGACTTCTTTGATTTCAGCATGGATAGGGAATGTTCCTGAGCCAGTAAACTGCATTGATTTATAACCAATAGCTGCATCACCAGCAGGGATCACATCAGGCTCGTTACCAGACCACCAGATGCCGATAAACTTATCCCTAGGGAAGTTAACAGCAGCAGCCTCTTTAATCGCTGTTGCGTTCATAACGCCCCAGCCCCACATCAAGACATAATCAGGACGCAATTGACGACCGATTTTCAACCAAGTTGATTTTTGCTCTAAACCAGGGTGAGGAACCGGGAATAACGACAACTCGAAACCGTGTTCTGCCGCAAGATACTCAAGCGTTTTAATAGGCTCTTTACCATAAGCAGACTGATGATAAACTAGGGCAATTTTCTTGCCATTTAGTTGGTCATAGCCGCCTTCTTCGCTGGCAATATAGTTAATGCCAATATCTGCACCAGCCCAGTAAGTGGTTGGTGGTACGAATACCCATGGAAATACCGTTCCATCAGCAGCATCAGCACGACCATAGGCCGAGGTGATCAATGGAATCTCGTCTGCTACGACGCGATCCAGCAATGCGTAAGTTACACCTGTTGATAATGGCATAACTGCCGGCATACCTGTAGGGCCGTTATTTTTCATGCGCTCATAGCACTCAACACCTTTGTCGGTGTTGTAGCCGAAATCGCACTCTTCCAGATCCAAGTGGACACCGTTGACACCACCATCGCGTTCGTTAAGCATATTAATATAGTCAGAAAAACCATCAGCGTAAGGAACGCCGGCTGGTGCATATGGACCAGAACGGTAAACCAGTGCGCCGACAAACTGCGACTCGGCTGCAACAGCTGCTGTTGCAGCCGTCAGACTGGTCGCAGCAATTGATGCGGCAATCAGTCCTTGTGTTATGTGTTTCATTTCCATCTTTAAACTCTCCTATTTTTATTAGTAGTTTTAACGCCCTTTTTTGTTCACCAAAGTAAATACAAAAGGCGCGAATTTGATAATACGCCTAATTTATACTAATTGTCAACAATTTATTCAAATAATTCATATAATTCAATTATTTATGCATATTTGGTCCTAAAAACAATATTATTGTTAACAACATTACAAATTTGTAGGGTCTTGGCTACAATAGCCAACAATCAGAGTGAATTAGTTAAAAAACACCAGTTTGGAGTCTTTATACTCACTCTTCAGTTGGGCGTACTAGGCTTAGTGGCAACAAATTCAACCACACTTAGCCTATCATTCTGAAGGGCTTCTAGTAAATTTTCCATCATGGTTAAAAAGCTCTCGCCAAGAATGATTTCAAGGCCCGGCTCTTTTTTTCCTCCTTGTTTTATTCTCTCAATCACTCTCTGAATGCTGACTATTGCTGTCGAACTGACATCCTGTAGATGATTAAGCTCAAATCCACAATTATGGATTAATGCGCCATAATTATGGATATTGTCAAGAAAACTATCTTTCGACTCTTTCGCCCAAGGCAGGGGATAGTTGACGCTGTCATTGGCCCGTGTTGTACAGAGCACTTCGTACATTAACAGCTGCCCGGCTGGTTTTAAAACTCGATAAAACTCTGTCATCAGCGCTTTTTTATCGCAAATATTCATGGTTATATGCTGAGTCCATAATGCACTATAACTATTTTTTTTAAATGGCATCTTAAGCGCATTAGCTCTTATGAATTTAGTTTGATTGCCCATGTTCAATTGCTTGGAAATCAATCTTGCTGCCTGGCAATAGTCTTCACTCAAGTCAACTCCAGTAACATGGCAATTACTCGTACAAGCTATGGTTCGTGCAGCGCCGCCGATACCACAGCCAACATCCAACACCTTATCTTGTGGATTAAAACCTGCTAATTCAATCATCTTAAGCGTTGCAGCTAACCCGCCAATGTGAAATTGATCGACAGCAGCAATAATCTTATGGTCAAACGGTTTGTTGAGTTGCTTTGCATGGTTTAACGCAGCGCGAACCAATTGCTCCAAGTTGTGACGACGATAATGGCTTGAAGTCATTTTTCGAAGGCTTGCCATCGCGGCTGTTCTTCAGCTTTGAATTCAAAGATGCCTGCTCTAAGCGCGACGCTGTCGTTATTGATATGAGCAGGATAAGCAGGCCCATCTCTTGTGAGCGCTCTTCTGGCTTTAATTTGTGGGTGAGAAGACATTTGTTCACCCAGCATCAAAGCTTCATAGCAACAGTCAACAGGTTCAAAAAATTGGTTCCAATGGTTGCGTGGCTGCTGCCTGAAAAGCTTGGTTACTTTGGCTATCAGCTGTTTTTGCGGCATTTCACTGTATTGTAAATCAAGCCACGCAGGCTTATCAACAGCAGCGCAAAAATTTTGCCAGAAATGTTTTTCCAGTGCCGCAAGGCTAATGAAATGACCGTCACTGCATTGATAAATATTGTAACAGGCAGCGCCGCCGTTGAGCAATAATTCAGAACGCATATTATCTGACTCGAAAAAAGGCAGGTATTGCCACGACAGACAAGACTCAAACAAGCTGACATCGATATAAGCGCCTTTTCCACTGCGGCGTCGTGCATGCAGTGCCGCTAAGATGCACACACTGGCCTGCATCGCACCTGCGTGATCTGCCAAAGGAGGATAAGTTATCACAGGTTGATTCTCAGAGCTGTTCAGCCCAAGTGCGCCACTGGCAGCACAATAGTTTAAATCGTGGCCTGCACGATGAAGATAAGGCCCACTTTGACCATAGCCTGACAAAGCACAATGGATGAGCTGAGGGTTGATTGAGTTGAGTGTTGTACGATCAAACCCCAATCGCTGCAACACACCAGGGCGAAAAGATTCCAGCAATACATCGGCATCCTTTAGCAGTTGGCGCAAATTTTGTTGTCCAGCGGATGATTTTAAATCGAGACGGCAAATTCTTTTACCGCGGTTTAAATGCCGGTAAACCGGCGAAGTTTCACTGTCGCCGGCATACATGAATCGACGCATCGGATCACCATCAGGAGGCTCAACCTTGATAACCTGCGCACCCAAGTCGGACAGCTGTCGTGTGGCAAAAGGTCCAGGAATGTATTGCGATAAATCCAGAATTTTAATGTCATCTAAAAACTCACTGGATTTCATGCTGTTTAACCAATCTTAGTCATATTTGCGTATATCGTCGATAACTATGCCATCATTGGGCAGTGAACCGGGTTCAAGCAGTTCTACCTCGCCACGCAGTTTACAAATTTCACGAATGCTGTCACGAATCGCTGCATTGAGTGATTGATCAGCGCACGAGGTTTCGCATTGTAGGGTTATCTGATCAGCCTCATCAATCCAGTTTATTGTGAGTCGGGCACGACTGATTTCAGGATAGCGCTGAACAATTTTATTGACCTGCTCCGGGTGAATAAACATACCGCGTACTTTTGCGGTTTGATCGGCTCGTCCCATCCAGCCTTTGATGCGCTTATTGGTTCGTCCACACGGGCTTTCCCCCGACATAATGGTAGAAAGATCGCCGGTTGCAAATCGTATCAGCGGGTAGTCTGGGTTCAAACTGGTGACTACTACTTCGCCAACTTCACCGTCTGCCACCCTGTCACCAGTACCGGGACGCACGATTTCAAGATAAACGCCTTCATCAATAATCAAACCTTCCTGGGCTTTTGATTCGTAGGCAATAACGCCGAGGTCGGCAGTTGTATAACATTGCTGCACACGAATTCCCCGCTCGATAAGGCCTGTACGAATAGAGGGTGGTAGCGCCTCACCACTGACCATAGCCTTTTTAATCGAACTAACATCAAGATTCAGCTCGTGGGCCTTATCAAGAATAATTTTCAAAAAAGAGGGTGTGCCGACATAACCGTTCGGACGCAGGTCCGCAATAGTCTGCGCCTGGAGTTCTGTTTGTCCGACTCCGGCCGGAACCACACTACAGCCCAGTGCATGAGCGCCACTATCGACCATGGCTCCTGCTGGGGTAAAATGATACGAAAAACAGTTGTGCAGAAGATCCCCAGATCTAAAACCAGCTGCGTAGAGAGCTCTCGCGAAGTTAGCGAAATCTGTCCTAGCGGTGCCTGGTTCATATATAGGCCCCGGCGAGGCGAATATATGGGTAAGTCGCCCATTTTGCATGGCCTCCATCCCGCCAAAGGGAGGCGTGAGACGTTGCTTTTCAACAAGTTCAGATTTTCTCGTGACAGGCAGTTTACTGATAGCATTAACATCCAGCAGGTGTTCCGGCTCAAAATCTTTTAATAGTAGTTTGTAAGCAACAGAATGCTCTTTAGCATGCGCTATCTGCTTACGAATAGCTTGGCAAAGCGCCTGCTCACGCTGCTCTGCATTTCGAGTTTCTAGGGAATCATAAAATTCACTCATAATAGTTATAGTGCTGCTGCGACTTTACGTTAGCCAGCGTTTACGGCGGCGATAGTTTTTAACATTACGAAAGTTCTTTTTACCTTCTTTTGAAATGCCAAGATAAAATTCTTTTACATCTTCATTTTCAGCAAGTTCGCTTGCGAGCCCCTCCATAACAATTCGCCCGTTTTCCATAATATAACCAAAATCTGAGTATCTCAATGCAATGTTAGTATTTTGTTCTGCGAGCAGAAAGGTGACGCCTTCTTGTTCGTTAAGTTGTTTTATTATTTCAAAAATATCTTCTACCAGCTGCGGCGCTAAACCCATAGAAGGCTCATCAAGTAATATCATTTCAGGATTGGACATTAAAGCACGGCCAACTGCACACATTTGTTGTTCGCCACCCGATGTGTAACCAGCTTGACTTTTGCGTCGCTCAGCAAGACGCGGAAAATACTGATAAACCATCTCGAGATTTTTTGCTACTGCTTTACGCCCACCACTAAGGGTATAGGCCCCGGTGAGAAGGTTTTCTTCGATGGTCAAATGCTCAAAACAATGGCGACCCTCCATGACCTGTATCACACCATGATCCACCAAATCGGCAGGGCTTTGACTCTCTACTTGCTGATCCTTATACAAAATATTGCCTTTAGTCACAACACCTCTTTCCGCCCCAAGCAGGCCTGAAATTGACTTCAATGTGGTGCTCTTTCCAGCGCCATTAGCGCCCAGCAAAGCAATGATACTACCTTTAGGGACATTCAGTGAAACGCCTTTAAGAACAAGGATGACGTGATCATATATAACTTCAATATTGTTGATTTGCAATAAAGGGGTGTCTTGATTGCTCATTTTAAGCTTTCCTTTTTATTATTTAACAGCGTTTATTTTCTACAGAGGTGCTTCTCATAGTCAATGCCCCATATCAGTGGGGGAATGGCCAGAGCCTCAATTTTTCCTTCAACAATGACCAGAGCCGCGCTAAACCGTGAGGCTCAACAATGAGGAAGAAGACAATAAGTGCGCCAAAGATCATGTATTCCATATGCGAAATCATATCGGTTCTAATATTTAACCCTAGCATGGTTGGGAGGTTATTAAGCAGAATCGGTAACAATATAATAAAAGCCGCACCTAGGAATGCGCCCATAATCGAACCCAAGCCGCCGATAATAATCATAAACAACACCTGAAAAGAGCGATTGACATCAAACGCCAATGGCTCAACCGACCCAGTGTAGAGAAAAGCCCACAGCGCACCAGCGACTCCGCAGAAAAAAGAGCTAACAGCAAATGCTTTGAGTTTTGTTCTCAACATAGGAATGCCGATAATTTCAGCGGCTATATCCATATCGCGAACAGCCCTCCATTCACGACCAATATTAGACCGTACTAGGTTTTTTGCCACGAGCGCCAACAAGACCACAACACTCAGCGTAAACATATATTTTGCGACTAAAGAGGCTTCCGGCCCGGTGATAAAGACATCGCCAAAAATAGTCATTGGTGGGGCGCTAATAACTCCTGAGGCACTGTAATTGGTGAACCAGCCAAATTTATCAAACATCCAGATCAGAAAGAATTGTGAAGCAAGGGTTGCAACAGCCAGATAAAAGCCTTTAATTCGCAAAGAGGGAATACCAAACAAGATACCAACAGCAGCCGCTATGAGACCCGCCCCGAAGATCACCAAGACAATGTGCATGTCGGGAAAAGAAGTGGCAAGCTTATAAGCGGAAAAAGCACCAGTTGCCATAAATCCACCCGTACCCAAACTGAGCTGGCCGCAATAGCCCGTCAATATATTCAGCCCCAGTGCTGCCAGTGCTAGAATCAGGAATGGCAGCATGATTGCACCCAACCAGTATTCACTGCCAACTGCCGGGATTAGCAAAAATGCAATCGCAAAAATACCAATCATGGACCAACGATCTTGGGGAATAGTAAAAATCGCATGGTCTGCGCGATATGTTGTCTTATAAACCCCTGCTTCACGATAGATCATTACTATACCCTCTCGATAATTTTTTCGCCAAACAAACCTTGCGGACGAAATACTAAAAATAACAGTGCCAGCATATACGCAAACCACTCTTCGATGCCGCCTCCTATCATCGGAGCGAGAAAGACTTCAGCCAGTTTTTCACCAGCACCTATTATCAAACCTCCAATGATGGCCCCGGGGACCGAGGTGAACCCGCCTAGAATCAAAACTGGCAGCGCTTTTAATGCGATCAGGGAGAGTGCAAACTGCACCCCCATCTTACTGCCCCACATCATGCCGGCAACCAGACCAACCAGGCCAGCGACCGTCCACACAATAATCCAGATGTGCTTCAGTGGAATGCCCACGCTGAGCGCTGCCTGATGGTCATCGGCTACCGCACGTAATGCACGACCTATACGGGTGTACTGAAAGAAAATACTCAGCCCGACTACCATGACAGCGGCAATCCCAGCGGCGAATAGGTCAAAATCATTGATTAATATTTGTCCGTCAAAGTAAAAACCGGGTGCTTCTGAAATCCCAAGACTCAACACTTTAACCTCTGACCCCCACAAAGTCTGACCAAAGCCATCAAGAAAATAAGCGATGCCGATTGTGGCCATGAATAGGATAATAGGCTCCTGATTAACCAACTTACTAAGCACCAGTCTTTCAATAGATACCGCCAACAGGAACATCACACCCATGGTAGCAACTATTGCCAGCCACATCGGCAAACCGAGCCCATGGAGCCCGACCAGAGTCAATGCAGCAAACAGCACAATTGCTCCCTGCGAAAAATTGAACACTCCAGAGGCTTTAAAAATTAGTACAAAACCCAGTGCAATCAGTGAATACATCACACCAGAAAGCAAGCCGCCTATAGCCACTTCAAAGAAAAATGGCCAGTTGAAAAAAATCTGATCCGATAATTGGCCAGCTGTCCACGGGACAACAACCATTAGCACAATAAAGGCCAGAATAATATAAATAATATCTCGTTCTATGCGCATGTTCTTTTTCCTTAGTGAGAAACGCCAAGATAGGCGTCGATAACAGTTTGGTTACTACGAACCTCATCCGGAGGTCCATCGGCTAGTTGCAGCCCATAATCGAGCACAACAACTCTATCCGACAAATCCATGACTACACCCATATCGTGCTCAATAAGAATTATGGTGGTACCAAATTCATCGTTTATGTCGAGAATAAAGCGCGACATATCTTCTTTTTCTTCAACATTCATGCCGGCCATAGGTTCGTCAAGTAGCAAAATATCAGGCTCAGCGGCAAGGGCACGCCCCAACTCGACACGTTTTTGAAACCCGTAAGGTAGGCGACCCACCGGGGTTTTACGAATATTCTGAATTTCAAGAAAATCGATAATTTCTTCGACTTTTTGACGGTGTTCGATTTCTTCTTTTTGTGCTTTACCCCAATACCAACCCTGTTGGAAAATATTGCATTTCATTTTCAGATTGCGTCCGGTCATAATATTATCCAAAGTACTCATACCTTTAAATAAGGCAATATTCTGAAAAGTACGAGCAATGCCGGATGCAGCCGCCTTATGCACATCCATCTCCTTGCGTTTTTCCCCGCGAAAAGTAATACTGCCCTCTTGGGGGTGGTAAAAACCATTAATCACATTTAGCATGGAACTTTTACCCGCGCCATTGGGTCCGATAATCGAGCGTATTTCACCTTGTCTAACATCAAAACTGATGTCGTCCAATACTTTCATTGCGCCAAAAGACAGGCTAATGTTATCGAGGGCGAGAATCACGTCTCCAATTTTACGTTCGTTCATATCCATAGTATTAAACCTCGCTCGCTGCGGTTAAATTGTCAATCGAGTAAACCTCGGCATTGCTGATTTTTACATCTGCCTCTAACAGCCCTGTACGACCATCTTCAAAGGTAACTTGGGTTTTAACGTGACATTCATCTAAGTTAGAGTAAAGGGCATCGATTAAAACTTTATAACGATCACCAACAAAATTTCGTTTTACCTTGCGGGTACGCGTTAACTCACCATCGTCGGCATCCAGCTCTTTATGTAGAATAATAAACCTATGTATTTGTGAACCTCCTAAGCGTGAATCTTTTGAAAGATCCTTGTTAACCTTGTTGACGCATTCCTTGATTAAGCCATAAACTTCACTTTGTGCGGCTAAGTCAATATAGCCGGAATAGGCTAGGTTACGACGTTCGGCCCAATTTCCAACCGCTTCTATATCAATATTTATAAACGCACAACTGTGATCGCGCTCGTTGCCAAATAAAACAGCTTCTTTGATAAACGAGTAAAACTTCAATTTATTTTCAATGTACTTAGGTGCAAACATTGTGCCGTTGTTTAGTTTGCCCACGTCTTTGGCACGATCAATGATCTTTAAGTGGCCATTCTGTTCATCAAAAAAACCAGCGTCGCCAGTAAGAACCCAGCCATCAGCTGTTTTTGTACTGGCGGTTGATTCCGGATTTTTATAATAAGAATGAAATACGCCCGGACTGCGATATAAAATTTCTCCGTTATCATCGATTTTTATCTCCACATCGATGGCCGGAGTGCCAACAGTATCGGCAAAAACCTCGCCATCTGGCTGGACACAAAGGAATACCATGCACTCAGTTTGACCGTACAGCTGCTTGATATTAATACCGAGCGAGCGATAAAATTCAAAAATTTCTGGACCAATAGCTTCACCGGCAGTATACGCAAGTTTGATACGGCCTAGTCCAAGTGCGTCTTTAAGTGGCCCGTAAACCAAAAAACTTCCCAGCTTATACAACAGCGAGTCTGTAACTGAAACTTTTTCTCCATTAAGAATTTTGACACCGTTCTTACGTGCATGCTCCATAAAGTAGTGAAACATGCTGCGTTTTAACTTGCCAGCATCCTCCATACGAATCATCACTTGGGTCAAAATGTTTTCGTACACGCGTGGCGGTGCAAAATAATAAGTTGGCCCTATCTCTCTCAGGTCATTAGTGACTGTTGAGCCGTTTTCAGGGCAACTGACACAGAAACCAGCAACAAGGGATTGGGCGTATGAAAACAGATTGTCGCCCACCCAAGCCATTGGTAAATAAGCCAACACGTCCTCGTCGGCTGTCAAGCCTTCACGCACAATTCCATTGTGTGCGGTAATAATAACGTTGTCATTAGTTAGCACAACCCCTTTGGGCTGGCCAGTAGTGCCAGAAGTATAGAGCATAATAGCAATCTCATCACCATCAGATTGTGCCATTTCGTTGTTAAGGTAATCACCGTGCTGTTGATTGTACTCTTGGCCCTGGCGCTGAATATCTTCGAAATTATGCAAAAATGGTTGGTCGTAATGGCGCAAGCCGCGAGGATCATCAAAAATAATATGCTCTATTTGAGGGCAACGATCTCGTATTTCGAGCAATTTATCAACCTGCTCTTGGTCTTCTACCAATGCAATTTTTGCATCAGCATTATCGAGAATATAAGCCATTTCATCAGCAACCGAATCCTGATATAACGGCACCGGTATGGCACCCAATGTTTGGGCTGCAGTCATACCCCAGTAAAGGCGAGGGCGATTGTCACCGATGATAGCCAGTTTTTCGCCACGTTTCAGACCCAGCGACGCCAGGCCGCCGGCCAGTGTTTGAACCTCTTTACTCACTTGCGACCAAGTCCAGGATTGCCAGATGCCCAAGTCTTTCTCACGCATGGCGGTATGATTGGGGCGCAGTTTTACGTGACTTGCAAGTAATCTTGGAAAAGTATCGTGTGGCTTGTTGCTCATGTAAAGTGTCGTTTTATATTTAAAAAGTGGCATTATTATTTAATTATCGATGCAGCAATTAAATTACAATGATGAAATAATACACTTGAATTTCATACATTGTAAACAATTTATGGAAATATAATCAGTATTTCCCTTTAATTAATTATTTACGGCATATATTGTTAACAAAATATAGATACCAGGTGGGAATCTTTGCCACAAAACCTCAATAATGCAAAAATCACCATACACCAAACTCAAAATAGGGCGTCCCCATTCATGCCAATATTTTGAGCAACGACTTGAAGCTACCGGTTGTGCGGCAATAATCAAGCACTCTATTCAAAAAAAAACTATACCGAAAAACAGCGGAATGTTAATTTATAAAAGACTGTACTGAAGTATTGTATTTGCACCTCTACCCCCCTTAGTAAGCCGTAAACTGCTTGCTTGACAGCTACAGAACAATACACTATATTAGTACGCCTCAAGTCGGCAGGCAGTGAGTGAAAACGGTGTGTGCCATTAATGACTTTTAAAGCGTTGTAAGGATTACAATGATTGACTTGAGTACCGACCTAACTCTATCCTTTCGAAAATTTACCGCCGATGGCACGGCGTATACCATATCTGACGCGCCCTTGCCTACGCTTGTATTTATCCACGGTGTTGGAATGAATGCCGATGTATGGCAGTCACAGTTAGAATACTTCAGTGGTTCTTATCAAGTTATCGCCTATGATTTTCTAGGTCATGGCCAGAGCCCTCTGCCCAACGACAACCCCACATTGGATGACTACGTAGAGCAGCTTAATCGTCTCATTGAGCATGTTGGTGTATCGTCTCTTTCTCTGGTGGGTCACTCGATGGGCGCCCTGCTTAGTGTTGCCTTTACACTGAAATATCCCGACAAAGTGCAAAGCCTAATACCTATTAATATTGTCTTTAATCGAACTCTGACGGAACAAAATCGAGTCCTGCAAAGGGCCGAGCAAGTCATTGAGTCTGGCGAAATTGGCAATACCACTCCAGCCCTAAGGCGCTGGTTTGAAGGCAAAGATAGCACTGAAGAGTTAATAAAAATAGCAAAAATTAAACAGTGGCTGATGGGTGTTTCGCCCTATGGTTACGGGCGCACTTATCGTTTATTTGCACTTTCTGACAAGGTGTTCGTTAATAAACTCTCGCTCTTAACCGCCCCTGTTTTATACTTAACGGGTGATAACGACCCGAACTCCACTCCAGCAATGTCTAAACAAATGGCAGACTTAACACCTCTGGGTGAATATTGCTCGATTGCCAATGAAGCGCATATGATGGCTTACATTGCCCACGATAAGACCAATGAAGTCATTGAGTCTTTTCTAAACAAACACCACTCAACTAATGATTAGCGAAGAAACTAGAAAATTTCGTCACGCCCTGGGTGCCTTCCCAACCGGCGTAACAATCGTCACCACAATTGATGCAAATGGCGAGCCGATTGGCTTTACCGCCAACTCGTTTAGCTCGGTATCACTTGATCCAAAACTTATTCTTATATGTATCGACAAAGCCTCCATCAATCTTACGACTTTCACAGAAAGCGGGCATTTCGCTGTCAGCATCCTTTCTGAAAAGCAGCAACAAATTTCCACCACTTTTGCCAGTCCAGTTGAAGACAGATTCTCCAATGTCAACTGGCAAACAAAAACCACAGGAAGTCCAATTATCAGTGGCGCTGTTGCTTGGTTTGATTGCGCCAAAGACAAGTGTGTAGATGCGGGCGATCACTACATTCTTTTGGGCAGGGTGCTAGAATTTAACAGCAACATCGCCACGCCATTGGTGTTTTTGCGAGGAAATTATGTCAACCTCACCCTTGAGCAAAAAATGCTTCGCGCCATGGAGGACAACAGCACCAAGGTATTGGTTGGTGCGCTCATTGAATGCCGCAGTAAAATCTTCCTCAACGAAAAAGCCGATGGTTATTTAGATTTTCCAACGGCCAGTAGTCTTGGCTCGCTTGACAACAATAGCAGCCTGCTCGGCAAATTGAATTTGATGGGTATTGATGCCTCAGAGCACTATCTATTTTCAGTATTCGAAAGCGATGACGACAAAACCAGTTTAATTTACTATCGTGCACAAGTTGAAAACACCGGTAACGCAAAGGAGGGAGGGTTTTATGCCTTTGACGAAGTGCCTTTTGAGCGCATTAGAGATGAGTGGAGTAGAACAATGCTGAAACGTTATATTGCTGAACGCGCCTTAAGCGCTTTTGGCATTTATGTCGGCAATGAAACAGACGGCGCAGTTGAGGCCGTCACCAAGCCAAATGATTATTGACAGGGGTTTGTAATGGATTTTTCATTTTTTGCTCATATGGAGCGCATTGACAAAAACCAATGCCAAAAACAACTTTACGAAGAATACATTGAGCTGTGCTTAATCGCTGAAAAAGGTGGCTTTACTACTATTTGGACGGGTGAGCACCACGGCATGAACTTTACCATTGCACCCAATCCTTTTACTAATCTAGTGGACTTATCGCATAGAACAAAAAACGTAAGGCTAGGCACAGCAACGATTGTGGCGCCGTTTTGGCACCCTATTAAGCTTGCGGGTGAGGCCGCCATGGCTGACTTAATAACCCAAGGTCGCTTGCAACTTGGCATTGCCAGAGGCGCCTATTCGTTTGAGTATGAGCGTGTTGGCTGCGGTATTGATGCTTATGGCGCCAGTGGCGCTCTGCGTGAAATAGTGCCGGCAGTACAAGGACTTTGGCAAGGAAATTACGCCCACGACGGTGACAAGTGGTCCTTTCCAAAAACAACCAGCTCGCCCAAACCCTTTCAAGACAACGGTCCGCCAATTTGGATTGCTGCGAGAGATCAAAGCTCTCATGACTTTGCACTAGAAAATGATTGCAATGTTCAAGTGACACCACTATGGCTAGGCGACGAAGAAGTGATTTCATTGATAGCGCGCTTCAACCAGGCTTGCGAAACGCACAGCGACAAACCAAGACCAAAAATTATGTTGCTTCGCCATACTTTTGTCGGAGAAACGGAAGAAGAAATCCTACAAGGCGCCAAAGATATTTCTAGATTTTATTGTTATTTCGGCGCTTGGTTTAAGAACGAGCGACCAATTGACCAAGGCCTAATAGAGCCGTTAAGCGAAGAAGAAATGGCAAAAATTGAGATGTACTCGCCTGAGAACATGCGTAAAAACAGTATTATTGGAACGCCAGAAGAGGTTGTGCGTCGCGTCAAAGATTGCGAGGCGCTCGGTTATGATGAGTACAGTTATTGGATTGATAGCTCAATGAGCTTTGATAATAAAAAACGCTCATTAGAACTCTTTATTGAAAAAGTTATGCCTGAATTTAACTAGGTAATTATTGAGAGAGAAGTATGCAACACTTTAAACACTATATTAACGGCGAATTTTCAGACGGGTCTGAGCATTTTGAAAGCACAAACCCCGCTAATGGCGAACCCTGGGCGACCTTCCCTGCGGCCACTGAACAAGAGTCAAACTATGCCATTGAGTCTGCCCATGAGGCCCTATTTAACGGACCTTGGGCCGATTATAGCGCTACCGAGCGCGGAAAGCTGCTGCATAAACTGGGTGATTTAATCGCCAAAAATGCCCACACACTGGGTGAGCTGGAAACTACAGATTCGGGCAAGTTGGCGATTGAGACCAAAACCCAGTCAAGCTATGTCGCTGACTACTACTATTACTATGCAGGCCTTGCTGATAAGATTCAAGGCGAGGTGCTGCCTATAGACAAGCCTGACATGTGTGTTTTCACAACAAGAGAGCCTATTGGTGTTGTTGTTGCGATTGTGCCGTGGAATGCACAATTGTTTTTATCGGCAACGAAGATTGCGCCGGCACTGGCCGCTGGCAATACAGTGGTTATTAAGGCATCTGAACAGGCGCCTGCCGCACTGTTTAAGTTTGCTGAGCTTGTTGATGAGGCCGGCTTTCCGCCGGGTGTTGTTAATATTATTACTGGCTTTGGTGATCCTTGTGGGCGTGTAATTACCTCCCACCCAAAGGTTACCAAAGTTGCCTTTACTGGCGGTTGTGACGTGGCAAAACACATTGTCCGTAATACTGCTGAAAATTTTGCCCATGTCAGCCTTGAGCTTGGCGGCAAGTCGCCGATGCTTATATTTGATGATTGTGATATCGAAGGTGCGGTTAATGGCATTATTGCCGGCAACTTTGGTGCCTCGGGTCAAAGCTGTGTGGCTGGCTCTCGTGTTTTGATCCAAAAATCCATTCACGCTGAAGTGGTTGCACGGATTTCAGAGCGCGCAAAAACGATTGTTATCGGCGACCCGCTAGATGCCAAGACACAAGTTGGACCACTGGCTACAGCGCATCAAGTTGATCGTGCATACAATGTAATTACTGAATCTGTTAAACAAGGCGCCAAGTTAATTTTCGGCGGGAAAAAGCCCGAAAATATGCACCAAGGAAACTATTTTGAGCCAACATTGCTCGATTGTCCAGACCAATCCATTGAGTGCACCCGCACCGAGTTTTTTGCACCGGTAATCAGTATTATTCCGTTTGAAACCGAGGAAGAGGCCATTGCCATGGCCAACGACTCAGAATTCGGACTGGGTGCTGGCGTCTTCACTCAAAACCTAGCACGGGCGCATCGCGTATCACAAAAAATTCGATCTGGAATTGTCTGGGTCAACACCTATCGAGTCATTTCACCCATTGCGCCGTTTGGCGGCTTTAAAAACAGTGGCGGCAGTCGTGAGGCCGGTATTGATGCAATACACGAATACACGCGCACCAAAACAACATGGATAAACACCTCGACCGAGCCAATGGCGAACCCTTTTGTTGTACGATAATTTAACAAAAACCACTGAGGAGACACAAATGGACAAAAAACTATTTGAATTAGGACTGGAAAAGCGCAGAGCAACACTGGGCGAAGACTACGTCAATAAAAACTTAGCAGCTGCGGATGATTTTAATCGACCTTTTCAAGAGCAGATGACACAGTGGTGCTGGGGATTTGGCTGGGGAGATGACACTATTGACGAAAAAACGCGATCAATGATGAATCTTACGATGATTGCCGCACTTGGCAAAATGCACGAGTGGGAGTTGCACTGCAAAGGTGCACTGACAAACGGCGTGACCAAGGAAGAGTTGCGAGCCATTATTCATGCCATTGCCATTTATTGCGGTGTGCCGCAGGGCGTTGAGTGCTTTAGAATTGCTCGAGGCGTGCTTGAAGAGGCGGGAGAGCTTTAAGCCCAAACCAGCTACAGCAGCCCGTTATGGGTCTTAAATCTTCATTAAATCTTCATTAAACAACTGGGGCAGTTGATATAATTGTCCGAATCATGATTCAGGAACTCACATGAAACGTCTTCTGTCGTTTTTCTTACTGCTGCTTTTGGGGCCATTTTCGCAGGCCAATGCCTCTTTATTGCCCGCAAATGAGGCTTTTCAGCTCAACGCCCAGATTGTTGAGGACAAGGTCGAGCTAACTTGGTCGATTGCTTCTGGCTATTTTGTCGTCAAAGAAAGCATTGAGATTTCTACTGCAGAATCAAACCAACTTGGCGCCTCCATATTTCCGCAGGCCATCCCTACTGTTGACGCCTTCTTAGGCAACATCAATATCTACCGTGGCGAACAAAGTGTTGTGCTGCCAATATCCAGCGAAAACACATCCGACTTAGCGCTTTCTGTTGTGTTTGATGGTTGCGCCGATCTCGGCATTTGTTACCCGCCGATTACAAAGAACATCACCCTTTCTACCCCTATTAAAACACAGGTGCAAGTTGTGTCTGAAGCACCTGCACTTGACTCTAGTGCCACTGCTGAGCCGTCGACACAAGTCAGCTTGTTGCAAGCGGGCGGTCCGCTGCCTGCCGATGAGGCTTTTAACCTAGACGTTATTGCAATTGACGAGAAGACACTTAACGTCAGATGGCTGGTCCATAAGGATTACTATCTTTACAAAGATAAAATATCGATTAGCGTTGAAGGCGCTAGCATTGCCAACATCGCCTATCCAGATGCAACCTTAAAAAACGACGAGTTTTTTGGTCAAGTTAGCATCTACGATCGACCAATCGAAGTTTTACTTTCCCTTGCGAACATTAGCAGTGGCAAGGTAACGCTGAGCATAGAATATCAAGGCTGCTGGAAAGGCGGAGTTTGTTACCCACCCCAACAGGCTAATTACAGTATTAGCCTACCAGGCAGCGAAAGAAACAATGTCGCCGTTGATCCAGAAAGCGACATAGAGGCGCCAACAAACTCCTTACCTGCTGCCTTTGAGCAAATGAACAACGAAGAGCTAACAGCTCAAGAACTGTTCCAAAAGGGTGGTCTGGCTTTGTTTATCGGCGCCTTTCTTGCCGGACTTGCACTATCGTATACGCCGTGTATTTATCCGATGGTGCCAATTCTCTCGGGCATCATTGTCGGTCAAAAAGACTCACCCAGCACGCTTAAGGCTGTTTTAATGTCGCTGGCTTTTGTGCTGTCGATGTCGATTGCTTACGGCCTAATCGGCGCCACTGCGGGGTATTTTGGCGCCGGCGTTAACATTCAGGCAATATTGCAAACGCCGTGGGTTCTTGTACTCTTTGGTCTTATCTTTATCTTTTTAGCTTTTTCAATGTTTGGTTACTACGACATTCAACTACCTAAAAAACTGCAAAGTAAAATCACTCAAATTAGCAACAAACAAAACGGCGGCAGCTTTATTGGTGTCGCTATTATGGGCTTTCTATCCGCTCTCATCATCGGCCCTTGCGTAACGCCATTCCTCGCTACCGCGTTAAGCTACGTCATTGCTGATGGCAGTGCCACGAAAGGCGCAATCGGCTTATTTGCGATGGGGCTGGGCATGGGTGTGCCTCTCATTATTATTTGCGGCTGGGGTATTAATGCTCTGCCTAAATCCGGGCTTTGGATGGAGACCGTCAAGCATGTGTTTGGCGTGCTCATGCTGGCCGTTGCGCTTTATCTGCTTGATCGCATCATTTCACCGTTTGCCTCACTGGCACTTTGGGCGAGTTTATTAACAATCGCACCAATCGCGCTGGGTGCAATCACGCCGCTAGACAAGCAAAGCAGCTCTTGGCGACGCATCTTCAAGGCAGTAAATTTAATTGTTTTAGGTTACGGCATCCTGCTGTGGCTGCTTGTTGCTCGAGGAGGAGGTGACATGCACCAACCTCTTGCAGACTGGGACTATAACGCCAACAACCAAACCGTGCAAAGCATTGACTTTGAGTTGCTGCAATCCGAGGAGCAATTAGATCGCCTTATTGCCAACACCCAGGGCAGCGACAACCTCATTGTGCTCAAGTTTTATGCAGACTGGTGCGTTTCATGCAAAACACTTGAAAGAAAGGTCTTTTCCGATCGTGAGGTCATTAAAAATTTAGACAATGCCCTTGCCTTAACGGCGAACGTCACGGATAATACCGAGGCCAATAAATCCTTGCTTGCAAGGTTTGATATTGCCGGACCACCAGCCATCCTCTTCTTTAAAAACGGAAAAGAGGCCAGATCACAAAGAATCATTGGCGAAATCAGCGCAAAAGACTTTCTCAAACGTCTTAAAAGTATATAGATTTAGGGGCTATCTTCTCCGAAAATTCTGGAAATGCACGCTAACTTTAGCTAAATAGATGTTAAAATTCATTTTATTTGATGAAGGATAACTTTATGTCTGACGTCCTTTTACTTAACGGTCCAAACCTAAATTTATTGGGTGTAAGAGAGCCTGATCATTACGGCGCTGAGACATTGGACGATATCGTTGGGAGACTAGCAAAGCAATGTGGCGATGCCGGTCTGAGCTTTGATCATCATCAAAACAATGGCGAGGTTGGCCTCATTGAGCGAATTCATCAGGCACACAGGGATCAAACTCGCTACATTATTATTAATCCTGCCGCCTTCACGCACACCTCGGTTGCTTTGAGAGACGCGCTATTGGCAGTTGACATACCTTTTTGCGAAGTCCACCTTTCTAACGTTTACAAGAGGGAAGATTTCCGCAAAAAATCCTATTTTTCGGATGTTGCCGTTGGCGTCATTTCTGGCTTGGGCGCACAAGGCTACGAGTTTGCACTGAGTGCGGCAATTAAACACATTAATTCAAACTGAATACTATTGAACTTTAAAAACAAGGGGAAACAAACTAATGGATATTAGAAAAGTTAAAAAACTCATGGAACTGCTAGAGCAGTCTGGCATGGCAGAAATCGAAATTAAAGAGGGCGAAGAGTCGGTTCGAATTTCTCGTTATGGCGACGCTCCACAAATGATGGCGCCACAAATGATGGCAGCACCTTTAGCCGCGCCAGCTGCCGCGCCAGTCGCAATCGCCGAAACATCGGAGCCGGTCATTGATGGCCACCCTATCGCTTCACCAATGGTGGGCACATTCTATTCTGCCCCGTCTCCAAGCGCAAAAGCATTTGTCAGTGTCGGTCAACACGTTAACCAAGGCGATACCGTTTGTATCATTGAGGCGATGAAAATTATGAACCAAATTGAGGCCGACCAATCTGGCACCGTAGTTGAAATATTAATTAATGACGGCGATGCCGTCGAATTTGGTCAAACGCTTATCGTAATCAAATGAGTTCAATAAAAAAAGTATTAATTGCCAATCGCGGCGAGATTGCACTAAGGATTTTGCGCGCTTGTAAAGAGTTGGGCATCCAAACGGTTGCGGTTTATTCCACTGCCGACAAAGACCTAAAGCACGTCCGTCTTGCTGACGAAGCTGTATGTATCGGCCCACACCCTTCAGCTCAAAGTTATTTGAATATTCCGGCCATTCTCAGCGCCGCTGAAGTGACACATGCAGACGCTATTCACCCAGGCTATGGCTTTCTTTCTGAAAATGCCGATTTTGCAGAGCAAGTTGAAGAAACTGGCTTTATATTCATCGGCCCAAGACCCGACAATATTCGCGTCATGGGCGATAAAGTTGCCGCTATTGAGGCAATGCAAAAATCTGGCGTCCCTTGTGTGCCAGGTTCTGACGGCGCCCTAGGTGAAGACGACGCAGAAAATATTCGTCTAGCCCATAAAATTGGATTTCCAATCATTATTAAAGCTTCTGGCGGTGGCGGTGGCCGCGGCATGCGTGTTGTTGAGCGCGAAGAAGATCTGGCCAGCTCAATTGAATTGACAAAAACCGAAGCCTTGAGTTTCTTTGGCAACGGCGAAGTCTATATGGAGAAGTTCCTAACCACACCTAGACACATTGAAATACAAATACTTGCCGATCAGCACGGCAATGCCGTTCATTTGGGTGAGCGAGATTGCTCAATGCAACGTCGCCATCAAAAAGTTGTTGAAGAGGCGCCTGCACCAGGCATCTCCGAAAAATTGCGTAACAAAATTGGCAGTGTTTGCGCCGATGCTTGCAAAGTAATCAACTACCGCGGCGCTGGCACCTTCGAGTTTTTATTCGAAAACGACGAATTTTATTTTATCGAAATGAACACGCGTATTCAGGTCGAACACCCAGTGACCGAGATGATTACCGGGGTCGACATCGTCCGTGAACAAATACTGATTGCAGGCGGCGATAAGCTTTCAATTGAACAAAAAGATGTGCAAATCAAGGGTCATTCGATAGAGTGTCGTATTAATGCCGAAGACCCTAACAACTTTATGCCTTCGCCTGGCACCATTACCCAATATCACACTGCTGGTGGACTCGGTGTAAGGGTTGACTCCCATATTTATAACGGCTACAGAGTGCCGCCTCATTATGACTCAATGATTGGCAAGTTAATCACTTTTGCCGACTCTCGCGATGAAGCTATTATGAAAATGAGAAACGCACTGGACGAGATGGTGATTGACGGCATCAAGACCAACATCCCACTGCAAAGAAAAATCATGCAAGATGAGGTCTTCTGTAAGGGCGGCATGAACATTCATTACCTAGAGAAAAAGCTGGGAGAGTCTAATTAATGACGATTAAAGCGGGCATTATTGGCGGTTCTGGCTATACCGGTGTTGAGCTAATACGGCTGCTTCACGCCCACCCCGAGGCTGAAGTCATTGCCATTAGCTCTAGAGGGCTCAATGGCAAAAAAGTGGGCGAGGTATTCCCAAGTTTAATTGGCGTCTCAGACCTCGTTTTTTCGCTGCCGACCGACAACATTCTTAACGAATGCGACATTATTTTCTTTGCCACGCCACACGGTGTCGCCATGGAAGGTGCTGGCGCGTTTATCGAAAAAGGCATTAAGGTGGTCGATCTCGGTGCCGATTTCCGCATCGACGATGCCGAGAACTGGTCTGACTGGTACGGCATGGAACACACCCAACCAGAATTGCTTGCAGAGGCTGTTTATGGCTTGCCCGAGGTGCGCCGAGAGGCTGTAAGCAAAGCGCGCCTTATCGCCAACCCCGGCTGCTATCCAACCGCCGTCTTGTTGGCATTAAAGCCATTATTGGAAAACAACCTTATTGATTGCTCCAATATTATTGCCGATTGCAAATCGGGCACCAGTGGTGCTGGGCGTACTGCAAACCAAGCAACTTTGTTCTGTGAAGTAACCGAATCATTTAAGGCTTACGGTGTCAGTGGCCACCGCCACCTGCCGGAAATCAAACAAGAGCTGTCGTTAATGGCAGGCGAACCAGTTGGGCTAACATTTGTACCGCATTTGTTACCGATGATTCGCGGCATTGAGGCGACCATCTATGTGGACTTACTCGACACCGGTGTTGATGCAAGGCCATATTTTGAAAAAGCCTATGCAAATGAAGAATTTGTTAAAATACTGGATGAAGGGGTTTACCCTGAAACACGCTCGGTTAAATCGACCAACTATTGCCAGATTGGCATTCAGTACGTGAAGCACAGCAACAAGCTGGTGATCATGTCTGTTATCGACAACTTAGTAAAGGGCGCAGCCGGACAGGCGATTCACAATATGAATTTAATGTTTGGAATTGAAGAAAACGCTGGCTTATTGCAAGTTGGCTTATTACCATAATGTAAAATGAATACTGCAGAAATTATTGATGAAGCTGAAATAACTTTTAGCGACAGTGCCGCAAATCGCGTCTCTCAGCTCATCAAAGAAGAGAAAAATCCAGACCTAAAACTACGAGTGTATATCACTGGTGGTGGCTGTTCGGGGTTTTCTTACGGCTTTACCTTTGATGAGAATATCAAAGAGGGTGACAGTGGTGTCAAAAACCAAGGTGTTCAGTTGGTCATTGATCCAATGAGCTACCAATATCTTATCGGCTCAACTGTCAACTATTTAGAAGATTTGCAAGGCGCGCGCTTCGTTGTGAGCAATCCAAATGCCAAAACGACTTGCGGCTGCGGATCTTCGTTTTCTATTTAAAAGGAGTAAAAATGATAGACTACATTCCAGGACTGGCAAATGTGCCGGCAACCGAATCATCCATTTCATCTATTGATGGTCCAAACGGCGTTCTAGCTTATCGAGGCTACTCAATTCAAGACCTGTGTAAGTATTCTTCTTTTGAAGAAACTGCGCTACTACTACAAAACGGCGAACTTCCAAACACTAAAGAACTGGAAGAGTTCAAAGATTTGCTTCATAAAAAATACGAGGTAAAGCGCAACATTCGAGCGCTTCTTTGGTCGCTACCTTCAAGCGGCCACCCGATGGACGTATTGCAAACAGCGATTGCAGCCATGGCGACTTTCTACCCTGATGCAGGCGCAAGTCAACCAGATTCTGCCTACACACAAAACGCTCTAGTAAAAATTATCTCAAGCATGAGCACTTTGGTGGCAATGTGGACGCGTATTTCTCGTGGTTACGACCCTATTAAGCCAGCAAGCAACCTCGGCTACGCAGAAAACTTTATGTATATGTGCTTTGGCGAAAAGGCCGATCCCGACCTCGTTAAACTTTTCGATGTGTGTTTAATTCTCCATGCAGAGCACACTATTAACGCCTCAACCTTCTCAACAATGGTAACCGCCTCAAGTTTGGCCAACCCATTCTCTTCCATTTCAGCTGGCGTAGGAACGCTAGCGGGTCCGTTGCACGGCGGCGCAAATGAAAGTGTTTTAAAAATGCTTGACGAAATTGGTTCACCAGAAAACGCAAGATCATGGATTGAAGGCCGCCTTAAGAACAAACAGGTGATTTGGGGCATGGGACATCGCGAATACAGAACCAAAGATCCAAGAGCAACCATTTTAGAAAAAATGATTAAAGACTACGTTGCAAAGACTGGCATCACTCTTTCGAACCGCTTCGAAAC
Organism: Candidatus Thioglobus sp.; assembly: GCA_012959965.1. Lineage (GTDB taxonomy): Bacteria > Pseudomonadota > Gammaproteobacteria > PS1 > Pseudothioglobaceae > Pseudothioglobus. The sequence goes on from DUCF01000026.1 coordinate 56,987, forward strand.
GGCCTTAGAGGTTGAATCTATCTGTGAAGAGCTGCTAAGCCATAAAGGCGTTTACCCAAATGTCGACTTCTACTCAGGCGTACTTTATTCTGAAGTATTTAAGTTTACGCCAGAACACTTTACGCCAATTTTTGCGATGTCGCGTTCTGCTGGTTGGGCCGCTCACTGGCACGAACAAGTGTCAAACAACCGCATCTTTAGACCAACGCAAATCTATACCGGCCATGACTTTAGGGACTACCCTACAAGCTAGCCATGAATAAAGCCACGCACTTTGGCTATCAACAAGTAGACGCCGCTGACAAGCAAGGCTTGGTCAAAGGTGTCTTCGACTCAGTAGCGAACAACTACGACCTAATGAACGACGTCCTTTCTATGGGTGCTCATCGCCTGTGGAAGCGTTACGCGATTGGCCTTAGCAATGTCGGCACAGGCGACAAAGTGCTGGATATTGCCGGTGGTACAGGCGATTTAGCGATTAAATTTAGAAAAAAGGTTGGCGCAACCGGTCAAGTCATTTTGTCGGATATCAACGGCGCCATGCTTGAAGAGGGCAGAAAAAACCTCATTAATCGTGGTTTAGTGGATGTTGAGTTTGTCCAGGCCAATGCCGAATCCCTGCCTTTCGAAGACAACACTTTTGATTGCGTCAGTATTGCTTTTGGCCTAAGAAATGTCACCGATAAAGATGCTGCGCTTAAGCAAATGCACCGCGTACTAAAAAAAGGTGGCTGCTTGTTGGTGTTGGAATTTTCAAAAGTTGATAATGCTTTTTTAGAAAAATTCTACGATTTTTATTCCTTCAGCGTTATGCCAAAACTTGGCGGCCTGATTGCCAACGACGAGGAAAGCTACCAATACCTAGCAGAATCTATTCGCAAACACCCAGACCAGGAAACATTAAAGCAAATGGCGCTTGATGCCGGCTTTGCCTTCTGCGAATACCACAATCTTTCTGGCGGCATTGTTGCGCTTCACAAGGCCGTTAAGGCTTAGACCAACATGCTTCGCCTTGCCCTTGAAAAAACCTTGAATTTATTAATCGCCAACGGCGTGGTAAAGCTGGGCAAGCTTGAAGGTCAAAACATCGCCCTGCACGTGCCAGAGCTTGGCTTGAGCCTGTACTTCGTCTGCATCAACTCGCGCATTTATGTGCTTGAAACACAACAACAAAGCGCAGACGTTGACATTACGCTGAACCAGTCAGCCTTTTTGTCGCTGTTTAAGGGTAAAGAGCTCAAAGAATTACTCGCCAACGACGAAGTTGTCATTAGTGGCAATGTCAAGGTTGCACAAGCCCTCTCTGATTTATTTGCAGAAACGTCAGTCGATGTTGAAGAGTTGATATCGCAGCACACTGGCGACATTGTGGCGCACCAACTAGGCAAAGCAATTCGTTTTGCCAAAAAAAGACCCTGCGACAACGTAAGCGACATTGTTGAAACAATGAAAGACGACCTCTCAACCTTACTGGTCAACCCCTCTCGTTCACGTTTTTTTAATGGCGGGGCAAAATAGATGAGAAGCCTACTGCGCTTTATTCGCATTTCTCGTGTACTGGTTCGTTATCGACTTGATAACCTCATTCTCTCAACGCCTTTACTAAAAAGCTTTAAGCCGTTGATATATCTGACACCATGGCACTATTTTCCTTCTAGCAAACTCTCTCGAGGCGAGCGAATCCGCCGAGCACTAGAAGAACTGGGGCCGATTTTTATTAAATTTGGCCAAACTTTGTCGACGCGTAGAGACTTATTGCCAGACGATATTGGCGATGAACTCGCCAAATTGCAAGACAAGTGCCCGCCATTTCCAGCATCAGAATCCAAGACCATTATTGAAAAAGCACTGGGTGCTAGCGTCGCCGAGCTTTTTACTTCTTTTGATGACGCACCACTTGCCTCCGCCTCTATCGCACAAGTGCATAGCGCTGTGAGCCTTGACGGCGAAGAAATCATTATTAAGGTTGTTCGCCCCGACATTAAAAAGAAAATCAAGCGCGACCTCAGGCTGCTTTACGCCTTTGCGGCGCTAGCTGAAAAACACCCCGACGGCAAAAGACTGTGTCCAGTTGAGGCTGTGGCCGAATTTGAGGGCATTATTTACAACGAACTCAATATGATGACAGAGGCTGCAAACGCCTCCTTGCTTAGAAAGAACTTCGAGGGTTCGGACCTCTTATATGTGCCTAAGGTGCATTGGGATTTATGCCGTGCAAATGTGCTGGTAACAGAGCGCATCTATGGCACACCTATTAGTAAAATCGAGACTCTTAAAGAAAACAATGTTGACTTAAAGGTGCTTGCTGAGAATGGTGTTGTTATCTTTTTCACCCAGGTGTTTGAGCACAATTTCTTCCATGCAGACATGCACCCAGGCAACATTTTTGTCGGTGAAGGCGAGCAATACATAGGCATTGATTTTGGCATCATGGGCAGCCTAAGTGACGAGGATCAATACTACTTAGCACAAAACTTTTTGGCCTTTTTTAACCAAGACTACAAACGCGTGGCTCAGGTGCACCTTGAGTCTGGCTGGGTGCCAGAGGGCACCAATATCTTGGAATTTGAAAACGCCATTCGCAGTGTTTGTGAGCCCATTTTTCAAAAACCTCTTAGCGAAATATCTTTTGGCTTGGTGCTTTTAAGCCTGTTTAAAGAGGCCAGACGATTTAACATCTCCATTCAACCGCAGTTGTTGCTTTTGGACAAAACCCTGCTAAATATTGAAGGCCTTGGCCGTACGCTTTATCCCGATTTAGACCTGTGGGCAACCGCCAAACCGTTCCTGGAAAATCTGGTCAAAGAAAAGTACAGCTTTAAAAACTCGGTCAAACAGATATCCGAGCAACTGCCTGAGCTGTTGGCCGAATTACCGCAACTGCCTATGCTTGCCATTAAAGCACTGAAACAGCTTGAAAAAGGTGCGGAAGGACAAAAAATCGCCAAACAACAAACCGAGATTATTGTTAAGCAATTAAAAGAAAACGCAGCCAAACAAAGCGCTGTTATTATTGCAGGCACACTGATCATTCTTTCGGGCATTTTCATTGCCCAATCCCTTGTGCTCTACGCCTGCGTGAGTGGTGCAGCCGGTGTTTTGTTTTGGCTCAAATCCCGGTAGTGCAATTGCGTTGCAAGGCCTTCATTTTCGGGTAAAATTACCTCCCAGTCTGCTTGGTCGCAAAGCAGCATAAAAGCGACATCACATTTGTGATGTTTTTTGCATTTAATGGAGAACCCAAAATGAGTATTACTGTAAACGCCATTGCGCGTGAAGACCAGGGCAAAGGTGCGAGCCGCCGCCTGCGTAAAGAAGAAAAAGTACCAGGTATTGTTTATGGTGGCAAAGATGCCCCGTCAATGCTAACTGTTGACTTTCATGAAATTACCCACTTACTAGAAAACGAAGATTCTTTTACTTCGGTGCTGGATCTAGTTGTTGGCAAAAACAAAGAGTCGGTTATTATTAAAGACTTGCAACGCCACCCTTCGAAAAACACCATCAGTCATATTGACTTTTTGCGTGTTGATGCGAAGCATGCGCTTGTCACAACATCACCACTTCACTTTATTGGCGAAGAAGAAAACGAAGCGTTACGCCTTGGTGCTCTTTTGAACCAGTTTGTCGTTGCGGTTGAAATTTCATGCCTACCTAAAGACATGCCTCACGGCATTGATGTAGATATTAGTGGCCTAGCGATTGGCGACCATATCAGTCTTACAGGCCTAGTATTGCCTAAGGGTGTTACTATTACAGCCCTTCAGCACGAAGATGTTGAAGCACACGACCAAACGGTTGTTTCAATTTCTGAAGCTAAAGTTGTTACTGAGGAAGAGGAAGACTTTTCAGAGGCGCCTGTCGCTCCTGAAAGCGACGACGCCGAGAGCGACGCTGCCTCTGAAGATGGAGACAACGAAGCCTAATGTGATTGGTCTTTTTGACTCAATAAACACATCAAAGCATTGTGGCTATTAAGCTGATTGTTGGCCTGGGCAACCCGGGCAAAGACTATCAAGCACACCGTCACAATGCTGGCTTCTGGTTTGTTGAAGCATTGGCGCACCAACTGGGCGCCAGCTTCAACAAACAATCTAAATTTTTTGGCGAAACAAGCGAAGCCTTGCTGGCCAATAAAAAGGTACGTTTTTTAAAGCCTCAAACCTTCATGAACTGTTCGGGCCAAGCCATTCAATCGCTGGCCAACTATTTCAATATTGAAGCTGAGGAAATACTCGTTGTACACGACGAGCTGGATCTTAATCCGGGAACAACAAAATTAAAAAAAGGCGGCGGCCACGGCGGCCATAACGGCCTAAGAGACACAATCAAGGCGCTAGACAGTAAAGAGTTTTACCGCCTGAGAATCGGCGTTGGCCACCCGGGCAACAAAAACGAAGTGGTCAACTTTGTTCTAAACCAACCAAGCGCAAAAGAACTAACCCTAATTGAAGACAGCATGGGTGACGCTATAACCGTCATAAGCCAAATCGTCGAGGGTAAATTTGAAGAAGCAATGAAGAAGCTGCACACAGCACAAGGAGAAGTAAATGGGATTTAAATGTGGCATTGTAGGCCTGCCAAACGTCGGCAAATCAACCCTTTTTAACGCACTTACTATGGCGGGTATTGATGCCGCGAACTACCCTTTTTGCACCATTGAGCCGAACGTGGGCGTTGTGCCTGTCAACGACATCCGTCTAAGTCAGTTAGCGGCCATTGTCTCACCTGAAAAAATCTTACCAACTACAATGGAGTTTGTTGATATTGCCGGCTTGGTCGAAGGCGCCTCAAAAGGCGAAGGCCTTGGCAATCAATTTTTGTCCAATATTCGTGAAACCGACGCAATTTTGCACGTTGTGCGCTGTTTTGAAAACGAGGACGTTATCCATGTCGCTGGCAAAGTGTCGCCACTCGATGACATTGAAATCATTAATACAGAATTAGCACTGGCGGATATGTTGGCCGTAGAAAAACTCTATCAAAAGGCACTGAAAAACACCAAATCTGGCCAGAAAGAGGGTTTGCCCCTTAAAAGCCTGCTTGAAAAAATCATGCCAGCGCTTGAGGATGGCCTGCCGGTTAGGTTGCTTGAGTTTAATGAAGAAGAGACTAAGCTGCTTAAAGGTTTACAGCTTTTAACCTCAAAACCGGTGCTCTACGTTGCCAACGTAAGCGAGAGTGGCTTTTCAGACAATCCATACCTAAATGCAGTTGAGGACTTTGCTGGCCAAGAAAACTCGCAAGTTGTGAGTATTTGTGCCGACATTGAGTCCGAAATTGCCGAGCTGGACGACGAAGACAAGCAAAGTTTTTTGGATGAAATGGGACAAACAGAATCAGGCTTGGACCGTTTAATTCATGCAGGCTATAAGTTACTTGGTTTACAAACATACTTTACCGCTGGCGTTAAAGAAGTCCGTGCATGGACAATCAACATTGGCGACAGTGCGCCTGTTGCGGCTGGTAAAATTCATGGTGACTTTGAAAAAGGCTTTATTCGAGCAGAAACGGTAGCCTTTAATGACTTTCTTGAGTGTGAGGGCGAGAAGGGCGCAAAAGACGCAGGTAAATTGAGATCCGAAGGAAAAGAATATATTGTTAAAGATGGAGATGTCGTTCACTTCCTATTTAACGTCTAATAAACAACCATACGCAGGTAATGAAACAAACAAAATTACTCATCATCCTTGACGGCTGGGGCCATTCAGAAAATAGCGAAAACAACGCAATAGCGCTTGCCGACACGCCGGTTTGGGACTCTCTTATAAGTCAATACCCAAACACACTGATTGGCACTTCTGGTGTAAGCGTTGGCCTTCCTGACGGACAAATGGGCAACTCTGAAGTGGGCCACCTAACCATTGGCTCCGGCAGAATCATTGAGCAAAACTACACCCTTATCCAAAACGATATTGACTCGGGCGCCTTTACTGACAACACTACCTTGTGCTTGGCATTAAATACTGTCAACGATAACGGCAAGGCAGTCCACATTATGGGTCAATTGTCTGATGGTGGTGTGCATTCACACCATAACCAAATTTTAGCAATGCTTGAAATGGCCAGTCAAAAAGGTTGTGCAGAAATTTACCTTCACATCTTCACCGATGGCAGGGACACACCACCGAACAGCGCTAACGAATTTATAGCCGATTTAGAAGAAAAAATAGTCGCTCTTGGCAAGGGTCGAATCGCCTCTGTTGTTGGCCGTTTCTATGCAATGGACAGAGACAACCGCTGGAATAGAGTTGAAAAAGCCTACAACCTCCTTGTCAATGGAAAAGGCGCGTACGGCGCAACTACTGCAGCTGAGGCTGTCGAAGCAGCCTATGAGCGCGGCGAAACTGACGAGTTTATCAAGCCGACCACTATTGGCGAAGCGGTAACAGTCAATGAAGGTGATGCGGTTATTTTTATGAATTTTCGCGCCGATCGTGCGCGCGAATTGACCCAAGCAATGACAGCTGCTGATTTTTCAGGGTTTTCACGTGAAACATTTACGCCAATACACTTTGTTTGCTTAACCGAATACAAAGAAGCCTTTAACTTGCCTTGTGCATACCCACCAAAAACCATCGACAATACGCTGGGTAGATACATCTCAGATTTGGGCATGAGCCAGCTACGAATAGCCGAGACAGAAAAATATGCACACGTTACTTTTTTCTTTAATGGCGGCCTTGAAGACCCCCTGCTAGGAGAAGACAGAACGCTTATTCAATCGCCCGATGTGGCCACTTATGATCTTCAGCCTGAAATGAGTGCGCCTGAATTAACCAACGCTCTTGTCGCTTCAATTGAGTCCGGCAAATACGATTTAATTATTTGTAATTATGCCAACACCGACATGGTCGGACACAGCGGCAAACTTTCTGCCGCTATTAGCGCAGTTGAGGCCGTTGACATCTGCCTAGGAAGAATTCACAAGGCTTGTCAAAATACTGGCGCAGAAATACTTATCACTGCAGATCACGGCAACGCCGAACAAATGGTTAATCCAAAAACCAACAAAAGCCACACGGCCCATACCAACAATCCGGTGCCGCTTATTTATGTCGGCGAGCGCAAAGTGGCCTTGGTTGAGCCTGATGTAGGCTCTCTAGCCGGACTGGCGCCAAGCTTGCTTAAATTGATGGGCATTGAGAGCCCTGCGGAAATGACAGGTCAGTGCCTACTTACGATTGATTAATAAACAAAAAAGCTAATATGAAACAATCAAACTATATTGCACCTTCTATCTTGGCTGCTAATTTTGCCAAACTTGGCGATGAAGTTGATACAGTGCTCGCTTCGGGCGCAGATATTATCCACTTTGATGTAATGGATAACCACTATGTGCCCAACCTAACGATAGGACCATTGGTTTGCGACGCACTCAGAAGCCACGGCGTAACCGCGCCAATTGATGTTCACCTCATGGTTAAGCCTGTTGATAGAATCATTCCAGATTTTGCTAAGGCGGGTGCGAGCTTTATTAGTTTTCACCCTGAGGCTTCGGAGCATGTTGATCGCACAATTGGGCTGATTAAGGAACAAGGCTGTAAAGCAGGCCTAGTTTTCAATCCAGCTACATCTTTGAGCTACCTTGAACATGTGCTAGATCATCTCGACATGGTTTTGCTTATGTCGGTTAATCCAGGTTTTGGCGGTCAGTCGTTTATCCCGTCCTCACTAGACAAGTTGAGAGTGGTTCGAAAAATGATCGATGAACGAGGTTTAGACATCAGACTAGAGATTGATGGCGGCGTTAAAATCGACAACATCAGAGAGATTGCTGCTGCTGGCGCTGATACGTTTGTAGCTGGCTCTGCCATTTTTAATACCGACAACTACAAGACGACGATTGACGCAATGCGCTCTGAATTGGCGCAAGCAGACAAAGTGTAAGCAAAAAGCCACCTTCACTTCCTTTTTTTCTTAACTTAATCGGTGGAAATTATGCCGTTTTCAACGTACTGGATGCCGTTATTTTCAATCTTATCGAGCATGTAAAGATAATTAAGCATCATGCCAGAAGATTCTTTCATGCCGCGACTCGAAGTGTTAGCAAGTACATGGATTTTTCCAATAGATGCACCATTGCTTAAGTGAAAATGAGCAACTGGATCTTTAGCTTTATTATTACCTGATTTTTCCTTGCTCAGATAGTGTAAAGCCAATTTTCTTAAAGGCTTATCAAGGACCGCTTTAACGCTCTCATTTTCAAGCCAGCTTGAATAAAGAAGTGTTTTAAGTGTACTTTCAACGGTGACCGATTGGCTTACAGAGATAAGCGCATCTTTTTCATCTTTACTAAGCACTTCATCGACAGTAGAAATATTTTGACCAAGCCAGTGATTAAAGCCAGGAATAGGCGAGAGAGTGGCAAAATTAGTTAAATTAGGGTGGTTTTTTTGTAATTCTTTCACCACGCTTTTAATTAAATAATTGCCAAAGCTAATACCTGCAAGTCCGCTTTGAGTATTAGAAATGGAATAAAACATTGCGCTATCAGCACTCATCGGGTCTACAGTAGGTGCGTTTTCATCTAATAACTGAGCAATATTTCCAACCACACCGTTTGTGAGCGCCACTTCAATAAAAATCAACGGCTCGTTTTCCATTTGTGGATGAAAAAAAGCATAACAATAACGATCCGAGTCCAGTCTGTTTTTTAAATCGCTCCAATCTCTTATTGCGTGGACCGCTTCGTATTTAATCAACTTTTCCAAAAGCAATGCGGGTGAATTCCAATTAACCTCTTTAAGCTCTAGGAACCCCAAATCAAACCATTCTTTAAGTAAATATTTGAGTTCATTTTGAAGTGGCTTAAAAGCGATGTTATTTTTTTGCGCACTAAGCATATCTGCACGCATATCCACCAAAAATTTAACCCCCTCATTAAGCCCGTTAAAAAGTTTAAATAATTTAAGGCTTTGCGACTCTAGGGCAGCACGCAAACACCAAACATCATCCTCATTATTTTTCCAATTACTGATAATGGTATCCGCGTTTTCTTGATCAAAGTGATAGTGATTAAGCAGTAGCATGAAAAACTTTTCTCTACCAACCTCACTCAACGATTGATAATCACTGGCAATTTTACAAGCATGTGCGCGCAAGGACATTTCGCCTGCCATTGAATGGACGCAATAATCAATATCGACCTTTAATTGGGCTAAACTTTCTTCATCTAGATCTGGATTAAACGCTGTATTTTTCTCATTTGAAAAAGAGATTTTTTGCCAAAAATTTCGAAGCTGATTAATTGTATTTTTCATGAGTTTTTCTTTTGGTACCTTGTAAACCAGTCATTGACTAATTTAACTCTTGAGTTAAGCTAGCCATAAAGGGCTTGGATAGGCGATTTAAACAGCGCTTGAAAAAATCTGCTTTTTGAATATTGTCTAAACTCACACTCTTTCAGAGGCAAGCTGTAATTCTTTATGGTGCGCAGTTAATTTTCACACTTCTTTTTATCTGACCCTAAAACTTTCCGTAGCATTAGCATGATCACAATACTTTGCAGGCATCCAGTCTGTAACTTTGTTAGATAAATGGAATGCTGGACACCGTTGCATTTCGAGACCCCCATGGCGTTGCAACCGTTAGCTTTGTACCAATTTCGCTCAGCTGACTACTAACCGTTGCAAAAGCTATATTTGAATTAAGCCGTGGTGAGTGTGCCACACTGGTGAGCTTTCCACACCATTTGTTGTCTGAGAATATTTGCCATGTGCTTTCACAGCCGCCAATAAGTGCGTCGCCACCCAGCACTAAACCGACAACTTTGTTTTTTACTCCCTCTGAATTAATTCTTTGTAACGCCTCTCTACTTAAATATTCAGCACTTTTGTCAAGTTGGCAAAATCTCCCAAGCGGCAGCTCTAAAGGGTTGTTCTCAAGCCCCATGTCGTTGCCCCACGAAAAAAGCCCCGACTCAATGCGTTCAATGTTATTTGGTGTGGCGGGCTTAATATCATACTTCTTGCCGGCGCTCATGACCGCTTCCCATAATTTATCACCTTGTGTGCCGTCCATTAAATAAAGTTCAAAACCACCCTGCTTGCTCCAGCCTGAGCGTTGCACAATTAAAGGAATGCCTTCTAATTTGGTTTCTTTAAAAAAGAAATATTTGAGGTCGTTAACCCAATCCCCAAATAAGTCGTTCATTAAAGGTAGGTTATTTGGCCCTTGAATTGCAAGTGGTGACACGTCGGGCTCGTGAATTTGCACATCCCAGCCCAAACCACATGCAAGCCCCCTAGTCCAGAGCAAAACGTCACTGTCTGCAATAGAGAGCCAAAAGCGCTGCTCTTCAAGTCTTAATATTATGGGGTCATTGATAATGCCACCATTTTCATCGGCAATAAACGCATATTTTCCTTGACCAACTTGCAAACTTGAAAGATCTCTTGGGGTAATGTACTCAACAAATCGATAAGCATCGCTACCACTAATTTCTACCTGGCGCTCACAGGCCACATCCCACATGGTAACGTTATTAACCAGATTCCAATAATCTGCCTCTGGGCCTGCGTAAGAAGTCGGCATTAACATATGGTTGTACACTGTAAAGGCCTGAACCCCGCAGCGCAAAGTTGCCTCATAATAAGGCGATTTACGAATACGCCCAGATGGTGTTAACTGTATCTTCTGATTCATTTCTAGCCTTCTAAGCAAATTATAAGCTGCGAATTATAACACTTAAAAATAAAGAAAGCATATTTAATATATGACCGTCTAATAAATAATTACATTTTTTTAGACATGTGTATAATGCGGGCTTTATATTTAAAATATTTATTTGGGAGATATATGGGCAAGTCATCTTTTCTGGGTGAAGAAACAATTGCGCTTCACAGCGGCTACCAACCAGATCCGTCATACGGCTCTCGCGCCGTTCCAATCTACCAAACAACCTCCTATGTTTTTGAGAGTGTAGATGAAGCAGCAGCTCTATTTAACATAGAAAAAGGCGGTCACATATACAGTCGCATGACCAACCCGACTGTTGCAACTCTGGAGCAGAGGATTGCCGCCCTTGAGGGAGGAACGGGAGCCATTTGTACAGCCTCAGGGATGAGCGCGCTGTTTGTTACCTTTATCACCTTGTGCTCTGCTGGCGACCACATTGTTAGCGCAGCTCAGATTTACGGCTCGACTGCAACACTACTGAAACACACCCTCAAACGCTTTGACATTGATTGCACCTTTGTGTCGATTAACGACTCAAAAGCCCTCACAGAGGCCATTCAAGATAACACCAAACTTGTGTTTTGTGAGTCAATAGGTAATCCTGGGCTTGAGGTTTCGGACTTGCCCGCTATTTCCAAAATTGCTCATGAGTATGGACTGCCTGTTGTGGTGGATGCAACTTTTGCAACGCCTTCACTTTGTCGTCCGTTCGATCACGGCGCAGATATTATTGTCCATTCTGTTACTAAGTGGATGGGTGGTCATGGCGTGGCGGTTGGCGGGGCTATTGTTGATGGCGGAGCATTTGACTGGGGCGCACACGGCAAACATCCGACGCTAACTGAGCCCTACGAACCTTTTCACGGAATTAGCTTTTGGGAGGAGTACGGCCCTTCGGCTCTGGTAATGAGGATTCGTGCAGAATCAATGCGCGACCTTGGTCCTTCAATGAGTCCTCATACTGCTTTCTTATTATTGCAAGGCATAGAAACACTGAGTTTAAGAATGCAGCAACATGTTAAAAATGCAAAACAATTAACTCGCTGGCTGCTTGAGCAGGAACTGGTAACTTGGGTTAACCACCCCGACTTGCCTGACAACCCCACACACAAAGTTGCCAAACGGTTATTCCCAAAAGGCGCTGGCTCCATGTTGTGCTTCGGCGTACAAGGAGGACGCAACGGAGGTCGTGCGTTCATGGATGCATTAACGCTTGCTTCTAATCTGGCCAATGTTGGCGATTCCAGAACGCTTGTGCTACATCCCGCCAGCACAACACATTCTCGACTTGACGACGAGGCAATGAAGGCCGCAGGAAGCAGTGTGGATCTTATTAGAGTTTCTGTTGGTATTGAATCTATTGCCGACATTATTAAGGATTTCAAAGGCGGCCTGAAAGCGGTAGAGAGGCTGACCGGGTGATTACAATCCTTAACAAGCATAAAACATTTGCAGCCACCGGAGGTTGTGTTTTTGATAAAAACAAGCCTGTTGTTGTTTTCGTTCATGGAAGTGGTCTTGATCACAGGTGCTGGGCATTGCAATCAAGGTGGTTTGCGTTTCACGGGTATTCAGTTTTTGCTCCTGATCTTCCTGGTCACGGCCTTTCTGCAGGCGAGCCGTTAAGTACAATTGAAGCTACGGGTCGGTGGTTGGTTAAAGCTCTTAACACTATAGAGGCGTCATCAATTCACTTGGTTGGGCATTCTGCCGGCTTTTTAGTGGCGCTGGAAGCTGTAGGGGGTCTTGGTGATAGACTAAAAACTCTAACTGCGGTTGCTAGTTCGGCCTCAATACCCGTTAGTGATTTACTTATTACCGCTGCCGAGTCATCTGCAGCTGAAGGGGCGGACTTCATGCTTCGGTGGGGGTTTGGGTCACAAACTCATGCCGGCATTAGCGCTGTACCTGGAATGCAGCCAATTGCTATTGCAAGACAGATTATATCAGGCAACCCTCTGGCGACCGACTTCAAAGCGTGTCACAACTACTGTGCAGGCGAGTCTAGAATCTCTGAAATCAACATCCCGTCTCACGTAATCCTTGCCAGCGAAGATAAAATGACTCCCATCAAATTTGGACTGGAGCTAGCATCAAGCTTGAAAGCTCGAATAACTCAAATAGACAAAACTGGACACATGTTGCCGATAGAGTCCCCAAAAAGAACACTTGATGCAATTAAAGCTTTTATTATCGAACACACAAATTAAACAGGATTTATATACACAATGACCAAAAAAATTAAGAAAGTTGGTGTTATCGGCGCTGGCACAATGGGGGCCGGCATTGCGGGTCAAGTGGCTAATGCCGGAATTGAGGTAATACTACTTGATCTTCCAACTGAAGGGGAAGATGTTAACGCTCTTGCTCGTAAAGGGCTGGAGCGCCTTAAAAACCCTGAAATGCCGGGGCTTATCAGTGAAGAGGCCGAGGCGCTCATTTATATTGGCAACACCAGAGACGACTTTGACAAACTTGCTGATTGTGACTGGGTAGCAGAGGCTATTGTTGAGAGGCTTAACCTGAAACAACAGTTATATAGGAATTTAATTGACTGCTGTGGCACTGATACAATCATCACCTCAAATACTTCAACAATCCCAATTGCTCTGCTGACGAAAGGAATGCCAAATTCATTTTGTCAGAACTTTGCTATTACTCACTTTTTTAATCCTGTGAGATTTATGCGCCTGCTTGAGCTTGTTCGAGGCGAACAAACAGCCGACGAGGTTATTGACACCCTCAATCAGTTTAGTGAAATGCAGCTTGGAAAAGGCGTTATCCTTTGTGAAGACAAGCCAGGTTTTTTAGCAAATAGGGTTGGGGTGTTTGCAATCCAATGTGCACTCAACCTTGCTTTTGAGATGAGCTTGTCTCCAGCGGAGGCCGATGCAGTGTTTGGCAGGCCGTTTGGTTTTCCAAAAACCGGCGTTTTTGGCCTTTACGACCTAATTGGCATCGACCTAATGGTGGATGTTGCTCAAAGTTTGGTTAATATTCTTCCTGACAACGACCCTTTTCATAAATACGCCAAAACAAACGAATTTGTTGCCAATATGGTTACTAACGGTCAAACTGGTAACAAGAACAATCAAGGTTTTTATCAAGGCCTTGGGGGCGACAGAAAAGTTATCAATTTTAACAGTGGCGAATACGTTTCCTTTGCCAGGGTTAGGTCGGACTTGCTAGAAAAGAGTGAAAAGGAAGGCGTTAAAGTGTTGCTTCAAGACGGTGGTCCACATGGCGAATTTGCCTGGAAAGTGTTGTCAGAAGTACTGTGTTATGCGGCCTCTCTGCTACCAGATGTAACAAGCAACCCCGCAGATATTGACGACGCTATGAAGCTAGGCTACAACTGGATCAAGGGCCCGTTTGAACTGCTTGACAACATCGGTCACGAATATTTTATTAACAGACTCACAGAGGAAGGAAGGCCTGTCCCAGTTTTTTTGCTAAAAAATGCTGAAAAAAACTTTTACAATGCGCCAGCCGAAGGCTTACAAGTCCTTCAAGAAACTGGTGTTTATGCACCCATAGTGCACTCCAACGATACACTTAGGTTTTCAGAGCTCAAACAGACATTAAAGGCAGAAAATAGCAACGCTGTTGCCAGTTGGTATGAGTACAAAGAGGCTGCTGTGGTGGAGTTTCACTCTAAAGCCAATGCGCTGGATAGTGATTCTTTAGACATCTTGTCGGACGCTGTTTATGAGGCCGAAAAAAGAGGATTGAGGGGAATTATTGTGCACAACGACTCTCAGCATTTCTCGTGCGGAGTTAGTCTTTGGAGTGTTCGTGAATGTTTTGAAATAAACGACTATCAGAAACTTGACAACTTTCTCAAGCACTTCCAAAATACAATGCTCCAAATGCGTGACAGCAGCCTACCCGTTGTATCGGCGCCCGTTGGTATGTCCATAGGTGGTGGTTTTGAGGTCGTGCTACATACCGACCAAGTAATAGCCAACACCAACTCTGTGATGGGGCTTGTCGAATCTTCCGTAGGCCTGATACCGTCTGGCGGCGGTTGCAAAGAAGTTCTATATCGATGGAATGAAAAACTTGGAGACTCTCGACAAGCTGCATGGAATGCCTTTATGAATATTGGCCTTGGAAAACTTGCAAACTCTCCTTTAGAGGCTGAAAAACTTGCTTTCACCAGGCCGACCGATAGCTTTCATGTAAACCGAGACCATGTGCTAGGCATCGCCCTTTCAACCCTTAACAAAGTGAAAAAAACACCGCGAAGAGAGCCGCTAAGACTAACTGGGAAAACACATTTTGAGGAAATGAAGTTGTGGCTATCAACAAACCTTGAGAAAGAGCTCTTAACGCCTCATGACCAAACAGTTGGCATCGAGATTGCCAGAATAGTCACTGGTGGAGATTGTGTCGAGGGCACTTTAGCGACTGAACAAGACCTTTTCAATGCAGAGCGTGCTTCGTTTTTAAGTTTAGCTAAATCCCCAGAAACTCAGGCGCGCATCGTTAGTATGCTTGATGCAGGACAAACCCTTAGGAATTAACTTCGTGAAAAAAACCTTAGCAAATTTTGTACCTCTTACCCCCATCTCTTTTCTGCACCGCGCTGCAGATGTATTCGGCCACAGAACTGCGCTCATTTATGAGGATAAAGAGCTTACATGGGGGGCCTTGAGAGAGCGCTGCGTCAGAATGGCCGACGCCTTTGTAGGCCTGGGTATTGCTGAAGGTGATACTGTGGCTGTTCTTGCTTTTAATACACCCGAGATGTTCGAATCACATTTTTCAGTGCCGATGGCTGGCGCAGTGTTAAACACCATTAATACACGCCTGGATGCACAAACTATTGCTTATATTTTGGAAGACGGCAACGCAAAAGTATTGATTGTTGATGCTGAACTTGGGGAGGTAGCTGAGGCCGCTTTAGTAAAATCTGCAAATAAACCTCAGGTGATTTTGATAAACGACCCGCACGCGAATTCAAAACCAACAACCGCTATAATCGCGCCAGACTATGAAAGTGTGTTATCCACAGGTAGCACCAACTTCGAGTGGATCCGCCCTGAAAACGAATGGAGCCCTATCTCACTCAACTATACATCAGGCACTACTGGCAGGCCAAAAGGGGTTGTTTATCACCACCGTGGTTCGTATTTGATGAGTATGGGCACCGTTATTGGCTGGCAGCTGCCCAACCATCCAAAGTATTTGTACAGCGTGCCGATGTTTCATTGTAACGGCTGGGGTCACGCTTGGACCATGGCTGCTGTTGCGGGAACGGTTGTCTGTCTCCGCACTTTTATACCTGAGGTGGTGTTCAGTAAAATCGAAGAACATGGGATTACACACTTTGGCGGCGCGCCGATTATGCTTAACATGCTGGCCAATGCGCCTGACGGCATCAAAAAATCTTTTAACCACACGGTTCACGTCATGACTGCAGGTGCACCGCCACCAGTCAAGGCGCTGGAAAACATGATGGCAATGGGTTTTGACGTTATGCACGTTTATGGTCTTACCGAAACATACGGCCACATACTTCAAGCCGCACCCCAGGCAGAGTGGCAGTCAAAGTCAAGTGATGAACAGGCCCAGCTAAGATCAAGGCAAGGTGTGCGCTTTCCGATGACAGAAGATGTTAGTGTAATTGACCAAAATAGTGGCAAGCTAGTGCCTTTTGACGGTGAAACTATCGGTGAAATTGTCATTCGTGGTAACACCTGTATGATGGGCTACTTAAACAACCCTGAAGCAACCGATGAGGCTTTTGCAGGAGGCTGGTTTCACAGCGGTGATTTGGCTGTTGTGCAAAGTGACGGCTATATACAAATTAAAGACCGCTCAAAAGATATTATTATTTCTGGTGGCGAAAATATCTCCTCCATTGAGGTTGAAAATGTATTGTACAAACACCCTGATGTCGGCGAAGCGGCCGTGGTTGCCATGCCCGATGAGCTTTGGGGAGAGGTGCCCTGCGCCTTTGTTGAGCTTAGGCCTGAGTCGGTGATCACTGAAGATCTCCTGATTCAATTTTGTAAAGAAAATATGGCTAAATTTAAAAGGCCAAAAAAGATTATATTTGGCCCGCTACCCAAAACAGCAACAGGGAAAATTCAAAAACATACCTTGCGTGCAATCATCTCCTAGGAGTCCAATAACTAATGTTTATGTATACAGCCCCAGTAAATGAAATGCAGTTCCTTGTGAATGAGGTACTGCTGAAAAATAGTGATGTTGCCGAGATTGTTCCCACACTTTTAGAGGCGGCTAGCCGACTTGCAAGGGATGAGCTTGCGCCAATCAACAAAAGTGGTGACGAGCAAGGCGTATCAATTAACCAAGAGGGTGTCGTTAGCACCGCCAACGGATTTAAGGAGGCTTACCAAGAGTATGTTAATGGCGGCTGGGGCTCTTTGCAGTTCGACCCCAAGTATGGCGGCCAGGATTTGCCGTTTGTGCTTGCAGTCAGCACCCAAGAGATGTGGCATGCTGCAAACTTGTCTTGGGGTCTGTGCCCACTACTGACTCAAGGCGCCGTTGAGGCAATCAACTATGGAGCCACGGAACAGGTAAAGAGTGTCTATCTTCCAAAGCTTATTAGTGGTAGCTGGACTGGGACAATGAACCTAACAGAACCTGAGGCGGGGTCAGACTTGGGGGCGCTTAAAACTAAGGCATGGCGTGAAAATGACCACTACCTCATTAAAGGTCAAAAAATCTTTATTACATGGGGTGATCACGACATGGCTGAGAACATTGCACACCTTGTTCTAGCCAGGCTTTCTGACGCACCGGCAGGTGTTAAAGGTATTTCTCTTTTCTTGGTTCCAAAAATGCTGACAGACACAGAAGGCAAGCTAGGCCAAAAGAACGACTGCAAGGCTGTTTCACTTGAAAAGAAAATAGGCATACATGGCTGCCCAACTTGCGTTATGAGTTATGGCGAAAAATCTGGAGCGGTAGGCTATCTGATTGGACAAGAAAATAAAGGACTGGAGTGTATGTTTGCAATGATGAATAACGCCCGCCTTACAGTCGGCCTTCAGGGTGTTTCAATAGCGGACCGAGCATGCCAGCAAGCGCTTGCATATTGTAATGACAGAATACAAGGTGTTGCGCCTGGCTTTAAAGAGCCCGGCCCAATTATCAGACACCCAGACGTAAAACGCATGCTGAACCTTATGCAGGTTCTTACGGATGGCGCGCGCTCCTTGACCTATTATGCCTGTGCGGAAGTTGACCAATCCAAAGCAATAAGCACAACCAAAAAAGCCGAGATGCATAAACGCAGAGTTGGCCTGTTGACGCCCTTGGTTAAGGGTTGGTGTACTGAGATTGGGCAAGAGGTTGTGAATCTCAACATCCAGTGCCACGGTGGTGCTGGTTATATTGAAGAAACCGGTGCCGGTCAATTGTTTCGTGATGCCCGAATTCTGCCCATATACGAAGGCACGAATGGCATTCAGGCGATGGACTTGGTCTTTAGAAAAGTGGTAAACGATGATGGTTGTGCGATTAAAGAACTCATTCAAGAAATGACTTTGATCGACACCAGAACGCTCACCACCTTTCTCACTAAAATGCAAGCAGAAAACTATAAACAAGCCGTCGAAGCATTAGAGGCGACCGCAAATCTTATACTAAACAACAAGAGCAACAAAAAACTGCTGGGTGGTATTGCGTTTGATTTTTTAATGATGGCCAGTATAATCACCGCGGCTTGGCGACTAATTGAAAGCGCCGCTGCTGCTAAAATAGACGGTATTGACGATAAATACTCTCAAGAGTTTATATTTGACCGACTCTCAAATGCGGCTACTTTTATTACTACCGTGCTTCCCCGTTATCAGGCACACCATTCAATAATTTTGTGTTTAATGGATAAGCCGCCTGGTTAGGTCATAATTAATAAAAGTTATGGTGGTCCCTTGCCAGAACAATGAACGTAAACAATGCATTTATATGCTAGACGACCTTTTGCACACCAAAACCTATGGATAAAGAAATTATTACAAAACAACTGCGTGGCAGGCCTAAAAAGAATCTAAAAGAGACTGAAGAAAACCACCTTTCTCTATTATTTGCCGGTGTTTCTCTTTTAACTCAGAAAGGTTTTGAGGCAACAGGACTGGATGAGATCACGAAGAATGCGGGCTTGCCCAAAGGCTCTTTTTACGCCTATTTTGACAGTAAAGAAATATTTGGCCTAGCCGTGATTGAGGCTTACAGTGATTTTTTTACCAAAATGCTAGATCGATCGTATTTAAACGAGGCCCGTACACCGTTAGAGCGTATTGGCGACTTTATCGTGGAGGCACGCTCTAATATGGCGCGACATAATTATAACCGGGGTTGTTTGATTGGCAACCTTGGCCAAGAAATAAACACCCTTCCGGATGTTTTTAGACAACGACTCAGCGATGTGTTTTGCAAGTGGCAAAAAAAGACAGAAACTTGTTTATTGGCTGCTCAAGCTAGGGGTGAAATACCGCCATATATTAATTGCACTATAAAAGCCGAACTTTTCTGGATTGGTTGGGAGGGTGCCGTTTTAAGGGCGAAACTGGAGCGTCGCGCTAGGCCTTTAGACATCTTCAGACTAGATTTTGAAACTGGACTCAAAAAATAGCCCGTTATTTTTCCTCGGATATAGAAAATTTAATATGAATTATTATAAGCAAAAAGAACAAATATGCTGCCGTGCTGCAAAGCCAAAAAACCCTTATGCTCGATAAACAGAAAGACTTTATTAGCCAACTTTTGCCACAGACCCAAAAGTATGGGATAATGGTCGGCTTTTAGCGACAACAACTACGGTTTTTTGCTAAAAAACAGGCAAGTATTTAACATTTGTTAGTGCTTGATTATTTAATGTATCACACAGAGCCCCAATAGCAATCAGGGTGCCCTTTAATCGGGGTTGATTGTTAGGCGACGTGGAAGTCTTAACCCAGGAGAAAACATGGCGAAAGCATCAATGAAGAAAATGTTAGAGGCCGGTGTACACTTTGGTCACCGCAGCCGTTTTTGGCACCCAAAAATGGAACCTTTCATCTACGGAACACGTAACGGTGTTCACATTATCAACCTAGAAAAAACACTACCTCAGTTCAATGACGTATTGAACTTTGCGAGCAAAACTGCAGCTGCAGGCGGCTCTATTCTTTTTGTTGGCACAAAAAGAGCGGCAAGTGACATCATTAAAGAAGAGGCTGTCCGTTGTGGCATGCCTTACGTCAACCATCGCTGGTTGGGTGGAATGATGACTAACTATAAAACAATTAAGGCCTCAATTAAGCGCCTTAAAGACCTTGAATTCCTAGCTGAAGAGAACTTTACCCAGTTCAATAAAAAAGAAGCTTTGATGATGTCGAGAGAAATGGAAAAACTTGAACGCAGCTTGGGTGGCATCAAAAATTTGGGCGGCATTCCTGACGTTGTTTTTGTTATCGATATCGGTCACGAGAAAAACGCTGTTCGCGAAGCACGCACACTGCACTTACCAATTATTGGTGTTGTTGACACAAACCATAGCCCTGACGGCATTGACTACGTTATTGCTGGTAATGACGACTCTATTAGAGCCATTGGTTATTATGCGAGAGAAATTGCAAATGCGGTGCTAGAAGCAAAAGCTTCTCTTGCTACTTCAAAAGCCACCCCTAAAGCAAGCAAGGCCGCCGCAAAAAAGCCGGCAGCAGATAAAGCAAAAGCCCCTGAGGCTGCAGCTCCTGCTAGCGAGCCTGTAACAGCCGAAGTTGTTGCTGCACCAGCAGACGAAAAAACCACTGAAAGCAAAGAAGCGTAATAACAGGAGACAAAATATGGCAATTACAGCCGCTTTAGTTAAAGAACTAAGAGAAAGAACAGGTTCAGGCATGATGGACTGCAAAAAAGCCCTAATGGAAACTGATGGCAATATGGAAGAAGCAATCGACCTAATGCGCGCTTCAGGCGCCGCAAAAGCCGCTAAAAAAGCGGGTCGTATCGCATCTGAAGGCCTAGTTAACGTTACTTTGAGTGACGATAAAAAGACCGCCATTATTTTAGAGGTTAACTCTGAAACTGACTTTGTAACCAAGGGCGATGCTTTCATTGGCTTTGTTAACACTTTAGGCGCTTTAGCTCTTAAAAATCAGCCGACAGACATTGAAACGTTTTTGACTCAAACACTGGAATCTGGTGAAACCGTTGAAAAGGCAAGGGAAGACATTATCGCTAAAGTTGGTGAGAATGTTTCTGTTAGACGCGTTCAAACAATCAAAACAAGTGATGGTATTATCGGCGCATACAAGCACGGTGAACGAATTGCTGTGGTAAGTGTGCTTTCGGGCAATGACGCCGACTTAGCGAAAGACGTTGCAATGCACATTGCCGCCTCTAAGCCAGAGTGCATTAGCGAAGACCAACTTTCGGCCGACCTTCTTGAAAGAGAAAAGGCAATCTTTATCGAGCAAGCCAAAGAAAGTGGCAAGCCTGACAACATCATTGAAAAAATGATTGTTGGTAGAATGAAAAAGTTTGTTGGCGAAGTGACGCTTTACGGCCAGTCTTTCGTTAAAGACCCAGACACAACGGTTGGTGCGCTTGTAAAAGCAAACAATGCCGAGGTTGAGTCTTTTGTTCGTTTCGAAGTAGGCGAAGGTATCGAAAAGAAAGTCGACAACTTTGTTGAAGAGGTGCTGGCGCAAGCGCAAGCTTAGTATCAACTCCGCAAGTTATTAAAAAGGGCGCCATTGGCGCCTTTTTTTGTGTTGCAATAACTACAAGTCCTTTCTATCCTTTACAATTAATTTCATGATTGCTGGCATTAGAAAAAAGTCAGCCAGCAAAGCCGTCAAAATCGCACCGGCTGTCAAAATACCAAAATTAAACATATGATTCATACTGGAAAAAGTCAGCACCAAAAAGCCCAGCGCGAGAACAATGGAAGTCAGGGTAATGGCTCTGCCGGTGCCCATCAATGTTAGCTCTACTGCCTTGTCAACGTCGTTGTACTGCAATTCGTAACGACGGAAATTGTGCATAAAGTGCACTGTGTCGTCCACCGCCAAACCAAGAGCAATTGCACCGATTAATAATGTAAACATATCTAGCGGCATATTAAATATGTTCATGATCATCGCAATAAACAGAATCGGCAAAATGTTCGGCAACATACTAATCAGCCCAATTTTAAGATTGCCCACCAGTAAAACCATCAACACCGTAATAAAACTAAAGGCCAGTAAATAACTAAATGCGCTACTGTATATGGCTTGCTCGAAAGTCACTGTCATCAGTGTTCCAATGCCGGTAAAAGTTACTGTTGCAAGCCCTTCAAACTCTTTATCAAGATAAATTTGGGCGTCCTTTATAAACTCCCTTGCCTCGAGCGAATCGACCCAAGGAACCTTGAGGGTGAGGCGTGCTTTCGAGTAATCGTCATCAACCAATGCCTTTAAATCGGCACTACCACTGCTGCCAAACAGCACAAGTTCCTGTGCAATTAGAGACCTTTCGTCTGGAATTACGTAGTGTTCGGCCAGATTATTATTAAGCGCTCTATTTATCTCCTTGACAACATCTACCAAACTGAGGGCCTTACCAACAAACATATTGCCCTTGGTAACACCATTAATACCGCTAGAGACCCTATCAATTGTTTTCAACACTTCAGGATTATAAAGGCCGTTCGTTTCACTGGTGTCTATGATAACTTCAAGCGTCAAAGAGCCGTTAAGCGACTCATCAACAGTCTCAGTCGCAATACGGGCAAAATTATCATCTGGTAACCAGTTAAGTGGGTGGTGAGAAAAACGTAGTTGTACAGCAAAAAAAATTGCGATTGCAATCAACAACGCACTAATAATAACCACGCCCTTGGCCCTACTTGTTGCAATCCGACTAATCGCGAGCAACCCCCTGTCCATGACGCTGTTCTCGCCTTTACTCCCAGCCTGCTGCTTGTGTTTAATGTCTATTAGGGCAATTAACGCCGGCAAAAGAACAAGTGTGAAAAACAGTCCAACCATCACGCCCGCACTGGCAAAACGACCAAGATCGGCAACCGGTGCAACCTCTGAAAAAGAGAAGGACCAAAGACCAACCGCCGTTGTTACCGATGTCATCACTATCGCCAGCCCAGAATGCCCCATCGCATATCGAAGCGATGCTTTTTTGTCTTCAGAGCTGGTGTAGTCTTTATAGAAAACAGCCAACAAGTGAATCGATGCGCCGGTCACCACCGCCAATAAGAAAGTTGGCATAATCTGTGTTGCCATAGTGAAGGGCACAGCAAAAGCGGCCATTAAAGACAAGGTCGATATCAGCGTCAAGACAACACAGCTAAGCGGCAACAGTACACCTGAGATTCGCCTAAACAAAGCAAACAGCACCACCACAATTATCACAATCATTAAACTGATAAAAACCTGCGAGTCCTTGGTCAAAGCCTGTTTAAAAATGCCCGCTATTGCAGCGGATCCTGTAAGGTGTATCTTAAAATCCTCGGCCTCAAAATCGCTGATTATCTCCTGCGCTTTGATGATAATCTCGTCGTTTTCAGCGTCACTAAGATAGGCTTTTTGTGTGCCTTGAGTTTCTGTTTCTGCGTCAAACTCAAAATCAAAGTCGTCGGTAAAATCTGCGTCAAACTCAAAGTTATCGCCTATCACATCGGCCTGTTCAAGCGAATAAGTATTGGTATCAACAGTGATTACGGTGATGGTGTAGTCTTCGCTATAAAGTAGGTTGTCAAAAAGGCTGTTTTGCGTTGCTTTTTCTTTTAGCTCGCTTAACTCCTGCTTATTGCTGGGCAATAACTCAATCAACCGCCCCACAACCAAAGAGCCGCCACTGCCATAGGTGTTTCTTGCGTTAATGAGGGAGTTAACAGCCTTAATGTGTGGCAGCTGTTGTTCAAGCGCCTTATGTAGGGCGTCGAGCTTGGCTAAAAAATCAATATTAAAAATATTATTTGTTTTAACCGCCAACATGATTTTTTCATCTCGACCAAACTGATCTCGAAAGGCATCGTAATCAATGCGCATTTGATCGGACTTATGTAAAAAACCCTCAGTTGAAGTGTCCAGAGTCAGGCTTGGCAATTGCGAGCCAAGCGCCACAACACCAAGAAGGGTTAATAGTAGTGTTTTTTTGCAGTTTTCAAAGATCCAGTCAGAAAAAAGTTCAAGTTTTTTTTCTGCTGATGATCGCCAATTCATTATTTTTCGATTGGGCCCATTATGCTATTTTTTGGAATTATACACAGAAGATCTACTGAGCTCTCACCACGTAATATTAAAAATTATTTTTACACCAATCTTGTATCTCAACACAAGTCGCAGTTAAGCTCTCGGACTTTTGTTTTCCGCGACCCACAATCACGTTCCACTGCAACGTTAGGCCGGTCTTGGTTAGCGGCACACAAACCAGTTCTCCGCTTGCTAAATATGGTTGTACCGCCCAACGACTGAGTATGCTCAAACCCATCCCAGCACGCACCAATTCAATCACCGCGTCAGTCAAACCCGCACGAATGTATTTTGAGGGGCGGCACCCCGCTGGGCGCCACAACAACTCCTGCTCAAAGCCCGCCTCCTGAACAACAGAGTAGGTAATAAAAGGGTCATTTAAAAAGTCTGAAGCTAGCAAGTACTCACGATTTGCTAGCGGATGACTTGCTGGACAGATAGCCACAAGCTCATCAACAAACAAGGGTAGTATGTCCACTGATTTAGAGTTGGGCGTGCCCGCAGAAATGCCCAAATCAACATCACCATCAATCACGCTTCGTATTGGTGTCTTTGCAGTGTCTACAACAAATTCAAAATGAAGTTTTGTTTTTTTCTGTTGTAGATTTTTAAGAATTCCTGGCAACCATCGATAGCAGCTATATGCGTAGGTGCCGATACGAAGAATTTCCATGGGATCCGACTCATCTCGATTGAGCAAGGTTGTTTCCACAAGACTGGCGTCCTTGAGAATTGTTTCCGCGGTATCTGCAAGAAACTCTCCTGCTGCGGTTAAACTCAGTTTGCGGCCCGACCTGGTGAATAATTTACGCCCCAAACGACGCTCTGCTTCGGCAGCCTGATGGCTCAGGGCGGGTTGCGTCAAGTTCATTGATATTGCTGCAGCTGACACGCTACCGTGCGTGCGTATCGCAAGAATCATTCGATAGTGACTGAGTTGAAGTCGAAGCATATATTAAATTTACTTATATAAAAACAAAGTATTATTAATTATACATATATGTTGTGCCATCCTATAATGAAGGCCTTAATCGAAAGGTATTGATATGAGACGAGGACGATCAAAGGAAAAAAGAAAGGTGGAGAGCTTTCATCAAGCGCCCTATCGCCAACCACAGAACCCCTATCAGCCGATGGAAATTTTTTCGGAAGACGAAATTGAGTCTATTCATCAGGCCTCTCTCAAAGTGTTGCGCGATACCGGTATGGACATCCAGTCCCCGCGTGCAGTCGAAATACTAAGGTCCGCTGGCGCAAGCGTGGACCCCGATGGTCAACGTGTACGCTTTGATCCCGATTTCATAATGGAGAAGATCTCAACAACACCGAGTGAATTCACCCTTCATGGTCGTAACTCAGGGCGGCACGTTCATATTGGTGGTCGTAGCGTGGTTTACTCTATCGTCTCAAGCACACCTAATGTTTCCGATTTAGATAGGGGCAGAATACCTGGTAATTTCAAAGACTATTGCAACCTAATAAAGCTTGGGGAGCACCTCAACACCGTGCACGCCCAAGGCGGTTACCCGGTTGAGCCTTGCGATATCGATGTCAGTATTCGCCACCTTAAGGCGGTTTCTGCGATGGCCAGATTAAGCACCAAACCCTTGCACGGCTATGCATTAGGCAGCGAGCGCATGCTCGATGCAATTGAAATGATACGTATTTCCAGGGGTATTGACGAGGACACGCTGTTAAAAGAGCCCTCGTTGACAACGGTGGTTAACGCCAACTCGCCACTAGTATATGACAAAGCCCTGCTCGAAGGTGCAATTGAAATGGCACTAAGAAACCAACCCGTAATCTATACGCCCTTTACTTTGGCTGGAGCAATGGCACCAATCACTGTTGCGGGGGCACTTGTTCAACAAAACGCAGAAGCCTTGGCAGGGCTTGCATTTCACCAGTGCGTCAAACCTGGCGCGCCAGCTATTTACGGCAGTTTTACCTCTAATGTCGACATGAAGTCTGGCGCGCCGGCTTTTGGCACACCAGAATACACCCAGGCAACTATTGCCTCGGGCCAGCTGGCAAGAAAATACAAAGTACCCTTAAGGGCCTCTAACGCCAACGCCTCTAACGCGCCTGACGAACAAGCAACCTATGAATCGCAGATGTCATTATGGGCGTGCCTATTAGGCCAAGTTAACTGGATAAAACACGGTCTTGGTTGGATAGAGGGCGGTCTCTGCGCCTCATATGAAAAACTTATTCTTGACGCAGAAATGATTCAAATGATGATGGCGTTTATGCAGCCCGCCAAAATTAATGAATCAACGCTTGCTGTCGATACCATTGCTGAAGTTGGGCCTGCCAACCACTTCTTTGGTGCCGCACAAACCATGGAGAATTATGAGACTGCGTTCTACAGTCCGCTTCTGTCTGATTGGCGCAACTTTGAATCGTGGCAAGACGACGGCTCCCAAACAGCGGTGCAGCGCGCTAATAAAATATGGAAACAAATGCTGGAAGACTACGAAGAGCCAAAACTTGAGGCAAGTATTAATGACGAACTTAGCGCCTTTGTAGATAAACGTATCGCCGAAGGTGGTGCCGCGCCACTCTAAACAGCCCAGCCATCTTACGGCACCTCTATAGTCTTTTCTTGCTCCTGCTGATGACTGCTGTTTATTTGCATTGTTCTTCGGGCCACGTACAGCCCACTCAAAATTACCAAGGTAAGGCCTATCAAACCCTGCTCATTGGGTAAAAAATCAAAGAACAGATAGCTGAGAATGGTAGCACCAACAATCTCGAAATAATTAAACGGGCTAAGCTCTGATGCGGTTGCAAACTCGAAGGCTTTAATGAGTAAAAAATGCCCGATGGCGGCAACAAGGCCCATTAAAGCCATCAGCAATAACGCTGTTGGGCTGGGAACAATCCAAACAAACATCACCAAGGGGCTGAGAACAACCGTGCCGACCAAAGCAGTATAAAACAAGGTAAGCAAAGGGGGTGCGCTCAAACTAAGCCTTCTAGTTGAGATAATATAAAGCGCATAGCACACACCCGCCCCTAAGCCCAATAATAAGCTTGGTTGAAACTGCTCGGTGTCGGGCTGAAGCGCAACAACAATGCCCGCAAAGCCAAACAACACACCTACTGCAATAGCGATATCAAAACGCTCGCCCAATACAAAGGGCGCTAGTACTGCGACAATCAATGGCGAGACAAAGAGCATTGTCAGCACGTTTGGTATTGGATTGGATTGGATTGCAGCAAAGAAAAACAAAGTGGCAAAGGTTAGCATCAAACTACGAATAAGTTGGGTGCCGGGACGGCGCGGCATGCGCCACCATTGCATTTTTTTCCAAAATAGCAAAGGCAACAGCCAAAGTGTGTGAAAAACAAATCTCGCCCAGGCAATTTGCAACACTGGGTAGTCTGCACTCAACAACTTTGCCAAGACGTCCAACATTGGGATAACCGTCATTGCGCCCAACATCAAGGCTATACCAAGCAGTGGTTGTTTTTTGTTTGAGTTCATTTATATACGCCAGAATTTAGGTGATTGTACAATAAATCACACTCAAAACGCGTTACTTGATTTGATAGGTGGTGCCCAAGGAGAGATTCGAACTCTCACAGCTCGCGCTACAGCCCCCTCAAGGCTGCGTGTCTACCAGTTCCACCACTTGGGCTTGGATTATTAGTTGCTTGGAATGTCACTGACTGGCAGCCCAGCCTCAATAGTAGTCACTTCGCTCATGATGCTTTTCTGGCCTGATGGAGAAACCGTTGTTTCACTGGTTGCCAAGTAGGCAAGGAAAATACTGGTGATAAAGAAGCCAATTGCCAAACCAGATGTGAGCTTATACAAAAACGAATGCGCGCCTCTTGCACCAAACACTGCGCCCGCAGCGCCAGAACCAAAGGCCGCTCCAGCATCTGCGCCCTTGCCGTGTTGTATTAGAATAATACTAACAAGGCCCAAGGCCAAAATCACGTGAATAATTAAAACAATTTGAAATGACATAACTTAACCCACCCTACATATTTGTAAAAAATCTTCTGCTTTTAAAGAGGCGCCGCCAATTAGGCCGCCATCAATATCTTCACAGGCAATCAACTCGTTAGCGTTGCCCGCATTCATGCTGCCGCCATACAAAATAGCCGTCATATCAGCAATGCCGTCATCGTATCCAGCCAAAAGCTGACGAATAAAGGCATGCACTCCTTGCGCTTGCTCTGGTGTTGCGGTCACGCCGGTACCAATCGCCCAAACAGGCTCATAAGCAACAACAATTCCAAGAAAGGCGTCAATTCCAAGAAGATCAATAACAGCATTAATCTGTTCACTAACCACAGCCTCTGTTGCACCCGCCTCTCTTTGTTCTAACGTTTCACCAACACAAAATAACGGTGTTAAATCGTTATCAAGCGCGGCCTTTACTTTTTCAGCAACAAGTGTGCTGTTTTCACCATAAAGACTTCTGCGCTCTGAATGGCCAACAATCACGTATTGTGCTCCAAAATCTTTGATCATCTCTGCACTCACTTCGCCCGTGAAGGCGCCGTCGGCATTGATATTCAAAGATTGGGCGCCAAGTTTCAGTTGACTGTGTGTGATTAAGGCCTCCACTTGCGAAAGATAAGGGAAGGGCGCACAAACAACCACCTCTGACTTAACGTCGTCCATACCCGCAAGAATACCCAAAATAAGAGTATTAACAGTCTCCTTGCTGGCGTTCATTTTCCAGTTGCCAGCTACAATCGTTTTTCGCATAGCTTCTTGTGGAAGATAAAAGAGCGCAATGTTACGCTAATGCGGCGAAAAAAGCAATCGTGGTGGTGTTTTAGTGGGAAGATTTGGAACCAAAATAAAGCGCTAAAGAAACCAATAAAATACCCACCGAAAAATACACCAAATCCAGCGGCCCATCAAAACTCATTGACAGAGAAATTTCAAAGAAAGTGACCACCAAAATCATCAAGATCACTTTTGCTAATTTAGATTTAAGATCATCAAGACTGTTGATTACAAGCACTTTAGAAGATTGACCACTTTTCTTGGCCTCGTCTATATCACTAATAAAAAGCTCGTATAGACCAAGGGCAAATATCAACAAAATGGTGGCTAAAAGAAAGCCGTCAATTGCCCCCACGGTATGGGCGACAATGTCAGCGCGCGCCGCCTTTTGCGCCTCTCCTGAAATACCAAAATAGTCCGGTGCGTGTACTAACAAACCAACAACATCAGCAACAGTAATCAAAAACAACAAGCCTGAAAGCAGCATAGACGATACGACAGCACCCAAGACCATATAGCGAGATCCCCACAACACACCTTCAAAATACTTTTCAATGAAACGCACCAATCAACTCCTTATTACAATAGGTATCATTAGTATATCATTTTCACTTTTGGATTCACCGCCTTATGTCTCAAACTTGGGCTCGCTGCTTAAATTCACTTAAAAAGACCTTGCCACTAAAGGAATTTAGCCTGTGGGTTCAACCTCTAAGCGCCATTGAAAACGGTAGCACACTTACATTGTTTGCGCCCAATTCTTCGGTTCTCAAACAAATCAACAGTCGTTTAAAAAAAGAAATAGCGCAAACTGTTAAGGATGAAGACAGCTCTTTGAGTGTAAAAATTCAACTTTCAAACACCGTCAGAGCACCCTCTGAACAAGTAAAACAACACACCACACCACTGTTCTCAGAGTATACGTTTGACAACCTAGTGCTGGGAAACGCCAATCAGGTTGCTTCGGCCGCCTGTAGGCAAATTGCAGAAAACATTAACTCCTCCCCCTACAACCCTTTTGTTATTTACGGCGAGTCTGGGCTTGGAAAAACACACTTAATGCAGGCTGCAGGGCACCTGGCTCTTGAAAGAAACCCACGTGCTAAAATTATCTATGTGCCGCTCATGGATTTTGTTAGAAACATCACCACCAGCCTACGCCACAACACAATTGAAAAAGTTAAGTTGTATTATCAATCTGCCGACTTGTTGTTGGTTGACGACATTCACCTTATTGCAGGAAAAGACAAATCCCAAGAAGAGTTTTTTCATATTTTCAATTTTCTCTTTAGCACCAAGAGACAAATTATTTTCACCTGCGATCAACCACCTAAAAGCATCAAAGACCTTGAAAATCGACTTAAAACACGTTTCTCTCAAGGCCTAAATTTACAGCTTGCGCCACCAGAGTTAGAAATGCGTGCGGCCATTTTATTGAAAAAATCACAAAACCCACAAATCTCACTATCTCTTAGCGAAGATGTTGCTCTGTTTATCGCCAGCCACGTGACCTCTAATGTCCGTGATCTAGAGGGCGCCTTGTTAAAACTCAAGGCCTTTGTTGATTTTTCTAAAATTGACCACTCTATGATCTCCAAAGAGGTTGTAGAGAGCGCACTAGGTGATCTAATTAGTCCAAAAAAGCGTCTTATCGAAATCAACGAAATACAAAAAACGGTGAGTAAGTATTACGGCATCACCTTGTCGGATTTAATCTCCAGCTCACGCAAACAACACCTGGTTAGAGCAAGACAAATGGCTATCTGTATGTGCCACGAATTAACCAGCCTGTCATTGGCAAAAATTGGCCACAACTTCGGCAACCGAGACCACTCCACCGTGCTGTACTCCTGCGAAAAACTAAAAAAAATTATGGTTGATAATGACGACATCAAAAACGATTTTGACAACCTTAAAATGAAGCTTACTAACTTATAAACAAGATAAAACAAACTGCTCTGTTGATAACTTACAAAACAACTTATAATAAACACACTTTACCAACAAGTTAAAAATTTACAGGGCAAAATACCAACAAGTTACACACACGATAAGGGTTTGTTGTTTAAATAAAAATAATACTTATCAACAGACAAAAAGGCCCCTAATAATAATAATAACTTTTTAATTAGACCGCTTATGAACACCGAACTCAGTGTAGAAGAATTACTAGATCCATTACAAACAGTGATTGGCGTTGTTGAGAAAAAGCAAACGCTGCCTATTTTGTCCCACGTATTGATCCAACTTAAAGATAAGTTGTTAACACTAACCACCACCGACATGGAGTTAGAAATCAGCGCCTCAAGAAAAATAGAGAGCGATACAGATGTAGGTTTTACAATTTACGCAAAAGACTTAATTGATATTGTAAGAAAACTTCCAGAAAAAACCAAGATTCAATTTAAAATCGAAGAAACCAAGATTTACCTCAACGCCAACAACAACACATTTGAGTTAAACACCTTTGATCATCAAGATTTCCCCACTCTGCCAAAAACCCAAAACACAAGCACTATTAAAGTCAAACAAGACGATCTCAAGGCTTTGATTGAAAACACAAGTTTTTCAATGGGTAATCAAGATATTCGTGCATACTTAAACGGCCTTTATTTTGAATTAAACAAAGATTCTTTAACCGTTGTTGCAACTGATGGTCACCGGCTTTCAATTGGCGAAGTTAAGCAAAACAACAAACTCGAAGAAAAAAGAACGGTTATCCTCCCTAGAAAAGCAGTAATTGAATTAACCAAACTGCTTAATAAAAGTAATCAAGAAACAGCTGAAATCCACCTTTCGGATAATTATTTTTCACTGGTAGACACCAATACAAAAATTATAAGTCGTTTAATTGATGGAAATTTCCCCAATTATAAGCAGGTAATTCCAACCGACTTTAGCAACACTGTTATTATCAACAGGGTCGATTTTTTATCCAGTTTACAACAAGCCTCAATCTTTGTTGAAGAGCGCACAAAAGGCGTTAAACTTGTTTTCAGAGAAGGAAAACTCAATATTTTTTCTCACTCTGAACGTGGCCAAGCAAAAACTCAGTTGGACGTTAAAAACCAAGAAAAAGAAATTGAAATCGCTTTCAATATTCATTACTTGATCTCCATTCTTGAAAAACTAACCTCGAATGAAGTAAGCATGGTTGTTCCTGGAGGTGAAAACCAATCTTGTATGATTAGCGCACTCGAGAGTGAAAATTACCAGTACGTTGTCATGCCGATGCGAATCTAGTTTGGTGTTTATCAATCATGGCAATTGTTGAGAAACTACATGTTCACAGGTTTCGTAATTTATCAAATCAGTATCTAGAGCCCAATAAAAACATCAACCTTCTTTTGGGTAAAAACGCCCAAGGAAAAACCAATTTTATTGAAGCTCTGTATTATTTGGGCCACAATCGCTCGTTTAAAACAAAAAGAACCAAGGATATAATACCTTTTGACTGTAATTTATTGCAAGTTGGTGCTATTATCGACGACGCTAGAGTTTTGTTAAAAAAGACAAACAGTCGTTCTGAGATTACAATTAACCAGCAAAAAGCACAAAATAACAGCCAATTAAGCCAACTTCTGCCCACACAAATAATTTCCCCTGATCGAGGTTTTGTTGTTGGTGGTGCGCCAAAGCTCAAAAGATCGTATCTTGACTGGGGGGTGTTTCACATAAATCCCAACCTGTTAACAACCTACAAGTCCTACAATAAAACACTTAAAAACATCAACTTGTTGCTTGTAAAAAACAACACAAAAGAACTTGAGTATTGGATGTCAAAACTCGCACATTTGTCGACTGATATTTCAAAGGCGAGAATTGAGTATATTCAGACTCTAAACGACACAATTAAAGAGACAGAAAAAAGCAATAAGGTTGATTTTTTTCAACAAGCTGGCGACCTGTCAATGAATTTTCAAAATGGCTGGATAAGGGGTGTGGATCCACTCAGCTATGACAGTGTGTTTGGGTACTTATCAACAAACATCCAAAGCTTTGTTCGCCTCAAGCATTTGGGTTGTGGACCACACAAGGCAAACATTGAATACTCCCTGAACAATAAAACCGAAAACCATCTTTCTCGGGGCGAACAAAAAACCTTATCCCTGGTTTATTGGATGGTGCAAGTGTTGTTGTTGGTTGAAAAAAACATTAAGCCTGTGGTCTTAATCGATGATATTTCGTCCGAGCTGGACCAGCATAAAATAAATCAAATCCTACAATTCCTGTCGGCATTGGATGTGCAACTATTTATCACCGATATTGGCAACACCCCCCTAAACCTCTCCCAAGAAAACACAACTATATTTCAAATTAACAACGGCATTATTAGTCAATAAACTCCTTTATATGACACCCATAATGGCGTCAAATTTTTCTGTAAACAACAACAAAGAAAACACCTAAAAATCAGTGATGGATTAACGATAAACTACGTCCTCGTGGTATAATCGATTTATTTATATTGAGCTCCCATGGCAGAAGAATATCAAGCCTCCAGTATCAAGGTCTTAAAGGGTCTTGATGCGGTAAGAAAACGCCCAGGAATGTACATTGGTGACACTGATGATGGTACAGGTTTACACCATATGGTTTTCGAGGTTGTCGACAACTCAATTGACGAAGCTTTAGCCGGGCACTGCTCAAAAATTTCAATCATCATCCATGAGGATGATTCCATATCTGTCACAGACGACGGTCGCGGTATTCCAGTGGATATTCACCCAGAAGAGGGGGTTTCTGCCGCCGAAGTAATTATGACTGTGCTGCATGCGGGCGGTAAGTTTGATGATAATTCTTACAAAGTTTCAGGCGGCCTACATGGTGTTGGTGTTTCGGTTGTTAACGCTCTTTCTGAAAGTGTTCATTTAACCGTACACAGATCTGGCGAAATTCACGAGCAAAGTTACTCCTTAGGTGTGCCTGACGCGCCGATGGGGGCTACAGGGAAAACCGACACAACAGGCACAACCATCCACTTTAAGCCCAGCAAGGAAATCTTTGCTGAAACCAAATTTAAATACGAGATACTTGCAAACCGGGTTCGTGAGTTGTCGTTCTTAAATTCCGGTGTCCATATTGAAATCCAAGAACTTAGCACGGGCCGCAAGGATGTGTTTGTTTACGAGGGTGGCATTACTGCGTTTGTCGAGTATTTGAACAAAGCAAAAAATGCTATCCATAGCGATATCATAACCATCAGTGCTGAAAAAGACGACATTGTTGTTGATGTTGCATTACAGTGGAGCGATACCTATCAAGAAAGCATTTATTGCTTTACCAACAACATTCCTCAAAGGGACGGTGGTGCGCACTTAGCAGGCTTTAGGGCTGCCCTTACGCGAACGCTCAACGGTTTTATCGACAGTTCAGGAATGGCCAAAAAAGAAAAATCGGCCATTACCGGTGAAGACACTCGAGAAGGTCTAACTGCTATTGTTTCAATCAAGGTACCGGATCCCAAGTTTTCATCACAAACCAAAGACAAGCTGGTCTCTTCAGAGGTGCGCGCACCTGTGGAGTCGTCGATGAATGAGAAACTGGGTGAATACCTACTTGAGCACCCAACCGAGGCCAAAATAATTGTTGGTAAAATTTTGGACGCATCAAGAGCAAGGGATGCCGCCAGAAAGGCGCGAGAAATGACGCGTCGCAAAGGTGCGCTGGATATTGCAGGATTGCCAGGAAAGTTGAGCGATTGCCAAACAAAAGACCCCGCGGAATCTGAGCTGTTCTTGGTAGAGGGTGACTCTGCGGGCGGTTCAGCAAAACAAGGTCGAGACAGACGAACCCAAGCAATTTTGCCACTAAAAGGTAAAATTCTTAATGTTGAAAAAGCGCGATTTGAGAAAATGCTTTCCTCGCAAGAGGTGGGCACTCTTATCACTGCATTGGGTTGTGGTATAGGTAAGGACGAATACAATATTGAAAAATTACGCTACCACAAGATTGTCATCATGACCGATGCCGACGTGGATGGCGCACATATTAGAACCTTGCTATTAACCTTCTTTTACCGATACCTCCCAGAATTGATTGAGAACGGCTATCTTTTTATCGCCCAGCCACCACTATATAAAATCAAAAAAGGCAAGCAAGAGCGCTATCTTAAGGACGATCAAGAGCTAAATGATTACTTGTTGCAGGAGGCGATTAATGATGCACAGCTTTTTGCCAACAAAGACGCACCAGCGATTAGTGGTGTTGCACTTGAATCGGCCGTTGAAAAATATTACAAAGTGGCGGATATTGTTGAGAAGCTTGGCAAAAAATACAATTTAACTTTGCTAAGGGCAATTGTTGGCATGGCAAAAACTAAAGACTTGTCGAACAACAAAGAAATGCAAGCTTGGTGCAACGTTTTGCAGGACAAACTGAATGCGGCGGCACCGATGTCGGAAACACACAGTGTAACATTTGAGAATAGCGAAGTTGTCTACTCACAAGCGGTTTATGGGGTGGAGGTAGCAAACAACATTCTTGGTTCTAGGTTTTTCAACTCACAAGATGTTAAGGCGATTCAGTCCTACTCTGAAGAGGTTGAAAGTATTCTAGATTCTACTTCGTATGTACAAAAAGGCAGTAAAAAGGCGAAGGTTGAGAGTTTTAGTGGGGTGCTTAAATTCTTACTAGCAGAAGCCAAAAAAGGCCAAAGCTTTCAGCGCTACAAAGGTCTTGGCGAGATGAATCCAGACCAGCTTTGGGATACAACAATGAACGCAGAGACACGCACACTATTGCGTGTCAAAATTGAGGACTCAATTGCTGCAGACGATGTATTTTCAACCCTTATGGGTGACGAGGTTGAGCCAAGAAGAAACTTTATCGAGGAAAATGCACTTAAGGTTGATAACCTAGACTTCTAACTTTTTTCAACTGGGTTTGAATATATTTGCCACTGCTTGTGTTGCTTATCAAAGATAATAAGGCTAACCAAATATAGGGATATTATGTCAAAAAAACACCCAGTTATTGCTATTACCGGCTCTTCAGGTGCGGGAACGTCCACCGTAAAGGGTGCTTTTCACCATATTTTTAGTCGCCTAAGGGTTGATCCTATCATCATCGAGGGCGATAGTTTTCATCGCCACGACCGAGAGGAGATGAAAAAGGTTATGGCCAAAGAAGAGGCCAAGGGTAATAAATACTTTAGCCATTTTGGTCCTGAGGCCAACCACTTTGATACAATCGAAAAGACCTTTAAAGCTTACGGTGAAAAAGGCCTTTGTCAGCGTCGTTATTATCTTCATAACGAGGAAGAGGCGGAGTCGTTTGGGCAAAACCCGGGCGAATTTACGCCGTGGGAAGAGGTTGGTAAAGATAGTGACTTGCTGTTTTACGAGGGTCTTCATGGCGGTATCAAACATGGCGATATTGATGTTTCAAAATACGTTGACTTATTGATTGGCGTGGTGCCGGTTGTGAACTTAGAGTGGATCCAAAAAATTCACCGAGACAAAGAGAAGCGCGGCTACTCAGCCGAGGCGACGGTTGATACTATCCATAGAAGAATGTGGGACTACATCAACTACATTACCCCCCAGTTCTCAAAAACAGACATCAACTTCCAGCGGGTGCCGACGGTTGATACCTCCAATCCATTTATCGCTAGAGATATTCCAACACTGGACGAGAGTTTTGTTGTTGTTCGATTTAAGGACCACAAATTCTGTGACTTTTTATACTTACAGAGTATGATCGATGGCTCATTTATGTCCCGCCCCAACACACTGGTTGTTCCTGGCGGCAAGATGGGTTTTGTTATGGAGTTGATTCTACGCGAGCAGATTGCAAAAATTCTTGATAGGTAAAATGCTTGTGGTGGTTGTTACTTAACCACCACATTCACCAATTTGTTGGGAACCACCACCACTTTTACAACGGTTTTTCCCTCGACGAATTTGACTACATTTTCTTCACTCAAAGCTAAAATCTCAATCGCTTGATTTTCCATACCCACAGCCACCATAAGCTTGGCTCTTAGTTTTCCATTGACTTGCACCACGAGCTGCACCTCGTTTTGAACAAGCGCAGACTCATCAACTTCGGGCCACAAAACATCAATCATAGCACTCTCATGCCCTAAGCAGTGCCACAGGTGATGTGAAAGGTGTGGGGTGATAGGGTTGAGTGCTTTTAGCATGATTTCAATCGCTTCTTTTCTTACCGCCATACCTTGTTTCGACACGTCATTAAATCGTGAGAGGTTATTGTTAAGCTCCATCAGTGTGGCAATGGCGGTGTTGAATGAATAGCGCCTACCAATATCGTCACCAACTTTTTTAAGTGCTTGGTGCGTCTTTTGTCTAATATCTTTTTGGTTTTTATCAAGCGAAGCTACGTCCAGTTGGCCAATAGAGTGTGTTTTTGAGTCGCCAATAAAGTGCTCAACAAGACGGTAAAACTTATTAACAAAGCGGTACGAGCCCTCTAGGCCTGAGTCAGACCACTCAAGGTCTTGGGTTGGTGGTGCGGCGAATAAAATAAACAAACGAACCGTATCAGCGCCGTATCTGGCAATCATATCTTGGGGGTCAACAGTGTTGCCTTTGGATTTACTCATTTTGGCGCCGTCTTTTAAGACCATGCCCTGGGTGAGTAAGTTGGTGAAGGGTTCATCGCTTTTAACCAGCCCTTCATCACGCATTAATTTGTTAAAAAACCTTGCGTAAAGTAGGTGTAGAATGGCGTGCTCAACGCCGCCTACGTATTGGTCGACCGAAAGCCAGTAATCGGCGCGCTCGTCCAGCATTGCTTCGTTATTATCGGCACACGCATAGCGCGCATAATACCAAGAAGATTCAAAAAATGTATCAAAAGTGTCGGTCTCGCGTTCCGCCGCCTCGCCACATTTTGGGCAAGGTGTCTGATAGAATTCAGGCATCTTTTTGATGGGTGAGCCAATACCATCAAAAGCCACATCTTCTGGCAAAGTAACCGGTAAGTCCTTTGCTTTAACGGGCACAGATCCGCAGTGTGGGCAGTTTACAATTGGAATTGGGCAACCCCAGTATCTTTGTCTAGACACCCCCCAATCTCTAAGACGGTAATTGGTTTGTTTTTGTCCTAAACCCTCACTTGAGAGTTTGTCACTAATTGCTTCGAATGCGCCATCAAAACCCAGTCCATTAAATTCACCGGAGTTGATTAAAACACCTTTTTCAACAAAAGCCGATTCACTAATATCGACCGCTATACCATCAGGAGAGATAACTCCCAACATTGGAATGTTGTATTTCTTGGCAAAGTCATAATCTCGCTCGTCGTGCCCAGGCACACTCATCACCGCACCGGTGCCGTAACCCATTAAAACAAAGTTGGCTATCCAAATAGAGACAGCCTCCCCTGTGACTGGGTGGTTGCAGCTAAAGCCAGAATCTATGCCTTTTTTCTCCATGGTTTCCATCGCTGCCTCAGAGGTTTCCATGGTTTTACACTCATTAAGAAAGGCCTGAATGTTGGCGTCAGTTTTGCCCGCCTCAATGGCGAGCGGGTGCTCAGCTGCAACGGCTAGATAAGTAACACCCATTAATGTGTCTGGGCGTGTTGTATAGACTCTAAGAACATCAGAATCAGGCAGTTTAAAGTCAATCTCAAGGCCGACGGATTTTCCAATCCAGTTTCTTTGCATGGTTCGAACCGCTTCCGGCCACCCGTCCAATTTATCCAGGCCGTCTAAAAGCTCTTCGGCATAATCGGTAATCTTCATAAACCATTGAGAGATTTCTTTTTTCTCGATCAGGACCCCTGAGCGCCAACCGCGACCGTCGATTACTTGTTCATTAGCCAACACGGTTTGGTCTTCTGGGTCCCAGTTAACCACCGCTTTCTTTTTATACACCAAGCCTTTTTCAAACAGACGAACAAACAACCACTGCTCCCAGCGATAGTATTCCGGTGTGCAGGTGGCAAGCTCACGAGACCAATCGTAACCAAAACCCAATTCGACTAGTTGGCCTTTCATGTACTCAATATTCTCGTAAGTCCACGCAGCGGGAGGCACTTTGTTTTTTAACGCAGCATTTTCAGCCGGCAAACCAAAAGCGTCCCAACCAATCGGCTGTAATACATTTTTGCCTAGCATTTTTTGGTATCTTGAAATAACGTCGCCAATACTGTAGTTGCGCACGTGACCCATGTGGAGCTTTCCAGATGGGTAAGGAAACATTGACAAACAATAAAATTTTTCCTTGTTTGGGTCCTCAACAACCTTAAAGGATTGGTTATCGATCCAATATTGTTGTGCGCTCGATTCGATTTGACTGGCGTTGTATTCTTGCATAGTGAGGGTCCGAGGGACGGCTGGTTAATTAAGTTTGAGTGTGCCAACCAATGCTTCGACATTGGCTAGGTTGTGTTCTTTAAGGTATTGGCTGATGCCGTCGTTGATGATCGGGCAAAGGAGAGGGTTGTAAAAAAGCGCGGTACCCAGACCAACGGTTGTGGCGCCAGCAATAATAAACTCGAGCGCGTCATTCACCGTGGCAATACCACCTTGGCCAATAATCGGCACATTGTGTTTTTTGCTGACTTGGTAGACTTGGTGTACTTTTAGTAGTGCAATCGGCTTAATCGATGGTCCAGAAACACCGCCTTGATTGTTGCCAATAATGGCCTTGCCGGTTTTGGTGTCAATCGCCATCCCCATTAGGGTGTTAATCACAGCCAGGCCATCCGTTCCTGCATCAATGCAGCGCTGAGCACTGTTGGCAATATCGGTTTGGTTTGGGGATAGCTTGGTAATTAGCGGCTTTGAAGTGTTTTTTCGACAAATATCAACCACTCGATAAGACATATCTGGATCGTTACCAAAAGCTACACCACCTTCTTTGACGTTCGGGCACGAGATGTTAATTTCAATTGCATCAATATCGCTATCGTCAAAACGTCTGGCAATTTCACCGTACTCTTCCACCGAAGAGCCAGAAATATTGGTAATAAACTTTGTCTCGCTTTTATTAAGCGCGGGCATGATGTCGTTAATCACCACGTCGGTGCCAGGATTTTGCAAACCGATGGCGTTAATCATTCCACTTGGGGTTTCAATCACCCGATGCGGTTTGTTGCCCAAACGCGGCTCTAGTGTTGTGCCTTTAAGGCAGACTGCGCCCACATCGGCATTTGAAAACCCCTTTATGCGGGTGTACTCCTCACCAAAGCCGACACAGCCAGAAAGGAGTACGATTGGTGAGTTTAGTGAGAGACCACAAAAGTTTACTTTTAGATTGCTTTGCATGGGGGCTATTATACTTTTATGAGTGGGCATTCATCGGTGAACTTCGGCTAAAATGCTGCCATGAACGGTATCTTTATAACTGGCAGTAATACAGAAGTCGGCAAAACCACCGTTGCCGTCGAAATCGCCCGACGATTAAGCGAAAACCGCAAGGTTAGAGTGAGAAAACCGGTGGAATCCGACTGCCCTATTGTTGGCGCTAAATTTGCCCCAAGGGATGCCATGGCGCTGTCCGAAGCTTGCGGCAATAGTGAGTCCCTCTCTATTGTCTGTCCCTATTGTTTTGAATTAGAGGCTAGTGCTGAAAAAGCCAGTAATGAAGCTGGAAAAAGTCTAGGCCTAGAGCAACTTGTTGCGGCATGTAAACAAAATACTGGCGATGACTTTGTCCTTGTTGAGGGCGCCGGCGGCTTTTATTCTCCAATCGCAGAACAGGTGCTAAATGCCGATTTGGCCTCTGCACTTAATTTGCCTTTGGTTGTGGTGGTGCGTGACGAGCTTGGCGCCATTTCCCAGGCGTTATTAACTATTGACGCCGCACACAAGAACAACCTAAAGGTTGCTTGTGTGGTGCTCAACCGAATTGAGAGCAACGCACTGTCAAACCTTGAGGCGCTTAAGGCTTATACAAAAACACCGTTGGTTGGTTTTTCGTTGGTTGGCTTGGATCGGTTTTGGGCCGATATTAAAGACTTAATCTAGCAGTGTAAGATTCGGCTTTTCAGCCTCTTCAGGAGCCTCTTCGGTTTTGGTATCGAAAAACATACCCTCTCCATTTTCCTGTGCATAAATGGTGAGCACCGCATGACAAGGCACAAAAATTTCTTGTGACTGACCACCAAATCTTGCTTTAAAGCTGACGGCTTCGTTTGTCATTAATCGATCGGTTGTTGCTGTTGAAGAAATATTGAGAACGATTTTCCCTTCTTTGGACAGCCCTTCGGGTACAACCACACCTTGTGTTTCACAATTTACAAGAATGTGCGGTGTGAGGTTGCCGTCCTCCATCCATTCGCAATAAGCACGCATTAGATAGGGGACAACATTATTCATCAGAGACTACTAGTTAAAGTCTTTCTCGCAAAAAGTAAGACCCTCTTGGAAGCCTTCTTTGTCGAAAAGTCTGGCAGCGTAACTAAGGATTGGTTTGGCTTTGTCGCCCAACTTAATACCTAGAATGCCAAGGCGCCATAGTACAGGAGCTAGACAAACATCAACCAAAGTCATTGTGTCGCTCTTAAAGTATGGCTGATGAGCAAACAAAGGAATAAGCTCAATCAAGTTGCCGTTGAGTGTTTTTCTTGCAGCGTCAGCCGCTTTTTTGTCGCCATTAAGAATGGTGTCAACCAACTCATACCAACAACCCTCTGCACGTGTGAAACGGTAGATTAGTAGGCGTTTTTCTGCTTTTTCGATTGGATCAACAGGCAATAGTGGCGGGAACGGGAAGCGCTCGTCCAAATATTCCATGATGACCGATAGGTCATATAAAACCATACCTCTGTCAAAAAGTGTTGGCATTGTTTGACACGGGTTAAGCTCTAACACCTCTTCGGGCATGTCATCAAATTCTAGCTCGATGACGTCGCGTTCGATTGATTTGTGCGCCATGATAAAGCGTACTGCGTGTGACTCTAACTCTTGCGTTGCAGTGTAAAGAGTGGTTGAAGCTGGATTTGGTTTTGTTAGCATAATAATAGTATTTAGAAAAGTAAAACAGCACCTCGCGAGGAGGCGCTGCAAAATAGGTAGGTTAAATTGTATCAGAAATTAATCTTTTTTGCGCCATATGCCGTACTTCACGTCTTTCCAGTATTCTTTCTTTAGGAGGTAGGTCAGTACAAATAAAATAGCAAGGAAGAACAGAACTTTTTTACCAAGGTCTGTGCGTATCAGTTTTGCGGGCTCACCAACGTAATCTAGAAAGTTGGTGATGTCTCTGACGTCGCTATCAAAGGCATCTTCTGATTGACCCTCTCTAAGCGACCAAAGTACGTCTGGCATCGAGGCATTTTCAAGCACGTGGTTGTTGACACCAAAGACACGCGATTCATCGGCATAAAAGCCTTTTAAATAGCTATAAATCCAATCGGTGCCGTGAGATCTCGACACTAGAGACAAGTCTGGCGGTGTGCCACCAAACCAAGCTGCGGCACCTTTTTCAGGCATAGCGGTAGTGATGGTTTCACCCACTTTGTCGCTGGCAAACATGAGGTTGGCTTCGATGTCTGCATCACTAAGGCCAAGGTCTGAACCGATGCGGTTGTAGCGCATAAAACTAATAGCGTGGCAGCCAGAGCAGTAGTTCATAAATAACTTAGCGCCGTTTTGCAGTGATGCTGTATCAGTAATATCTGTTTTAGCATCTTCTAGTTGTACGCCTGGAGAGGCAATTACAGAAAAAGAAAGAGCCATTGCCGCTATAGATAGTTGTAGTTTAGTTAATGTTTTCATGGTTTACTCCGTCGTCCTCTCTGGCACTTCTTTGGTTTTTCCGATTGAGGTGTACCACGGCATTAAAATAAAGAATGCAAAATAAAGAATGGTGAATAGGCGCGCTAAGAACGCATTCAGTTCGTTTACAGGTTGCATACCCAACCAGCCAAGCATGATAAAGCT
This sequence comes from Candidatus Thioglobus sp., assembly GCA_012959965.1. Taxonomy (GTDB): domain Bacteria; phylum Pseudomonadota; class Gammaproteobacteria; order PS1; family Pseudothioglobaceae; genus Pseudothioglobus. Next base: position 99,495 of record DUCF01000026.1, read on the forward strand.
AACAACAAAAATACCCAGTGCCCACTTATAAGGCGCACTACGATAACGAATTGATTTAACAGGGCTTCTGTCTAGCCACGGCAAGGCGATCAAAATCAGTAGCGCGGCAAACATGCCAACAACACCCGGGAACTGCGAACCAAACATCGGCGGGATGGCTCTTAGCACCGAGTAGAATGGTGTAAGGTACCAAAGCGGCGCAATATGGTCTGGCGTTTTCAAAGGGTTGGCCAAAACAAAGTTGGCATTTTCAAGGAAGTAGCCATTCATTGCTGGTGCAAAGAACACCACCGTACAGAAAATCATCAAGAAGGCAACAACACCCATAATGTCTTTAACACTGTAGTAAGGGTGGAACGGAATGCCGTCTTTAGGGATACCGTCTTTGTCTTTGTTCTTTTTAATCTCAATACCGTCTGGGTTGTTTGAGCCTACAGCGTGCAATGCAACAATGTGTAAGAACACCAAAACCACCAAAATTAATGGCAGCGCTACAACGTGCAATGAGAAGAATCTATTAAGTGCAGGATCGCCAACCGCGTAGTCACCCAAGATCCAAGATAGTAAGTCTGGACCAATAACCGGCACCGAGCCAAAAAGTGAGATAATCACTTGAGCACCCCAAAAAGACATTTGGCCCCAAGGCAGTACGTAACCCATAAAGGCTTCAGCCATTAGGGCAATGTAGAGCACCATGCCAAGAATCCAAATCAACTCTCTTGGTGCTTTGTATGACCCATAAAGTAGGCCACGATACATGTGCAAGTATATCACCACAAAGAATGCAGAAGCGCCCGTTGAGTGCAGGTAGCGCATTAACCAGCCCCATTCAACATCACGCATGATGTATTCAACCGAAGCAAACGCTTGGGCCGAATCAGGCTTAAAGTGCATGGTAAGGAAAATACCAGTAACCAATTGCATGACCAATACTAGCATGGCTAGTGAGCCAAAAAAGTACCAGAAGTTAAAGTTTCTTGGCGTGTAGTATTCGGCTAAATGCTCGTTCCAGACTTTCGTTAGGGGGAATCTTTGATCGATCCAACTTTGTTTGTTTTTCATGATTTTTCCTCTTATGCGGCTGGGTCTACACCAATACGGATAAGCGTATCAGAAACAAAATGATATGGCGGTATTACCAAGTTGGTCGGCGCAGGAACACCCGCATAAACACGACCCGCAAGGTCAAATTTTGAGCCATGGCATGGGCAATAAAAACCACCTTTCCAGCTCTCTCCACCTAAGTCGGCAGCGCCCGGCTCAGGTCTGTATGTAGGTGAACAGCCTAAGTGTGTACAAACACCAACAATAACGGCCACATCTTCGTTGCCTTCAATGGTGCGGTGAGTGTTGTTAGCGTAGGCCGGTTGTTGAGATTTGGAGTTGCCCGAACCATTTGGATCGGCTAACAGTGCTTCAAGCTCAGGCGAGCTAAGTGCTGCATTGGCCTCTGCGCCACGTTTGAAAATCCATACTGGCTTTTTACGCCACAGAACGCGTACCAGTTGACCCGCTTCTAATTTTGAAATATCGACATCAACAGGCGCGCCAGCAGCTTTTGCTCTTGCTGAGGGCTTCCATGAAGAGATAAATGGCCAGGCTACAAAGCCCACACCAACGGCGCCGACAACGCTTGTTGCCTGCGTTAAAAAACGCCTTTTTTTAAGGTCGATAGTTTGTTCTGACACAGGGGTTTTGGAGGGTAAGCTCTTGAATTCCATCTCCAGCTTTGCCTGCGTTAAAAAACGCCTTTTTTTAAGGTCGATAGTTTGTTCTGACATAGGGGTTTTGCTCGATTTTTAAGTAAAAAACCGTCTAATTATAAAGTAAATGCCCTCTAATTTAAAGTAAAAAATTGCATACTAGAACCTCACACGCCTTTTTTATTCACTTTTATCAACAGCTTAGTCGTGTTTGCGAGGCCTTGAATTTGTTGAATAGTGACCAACAACACCGCCTGTTGTTTGTTTGCCCGATAGGCGATCGCTGGATTGGGTGCAATCAATGTCACACAGTCGCCCTCCACAAGACACAGAGACAGGCCCTTGAATTGCGCGTCTAGCAACACTTGCAGCTGGTCATCCAGTTGGTTATGGATTTTGGCTTTCTTGAATAAGCTACCAAGACCACCTGCCGGCTTAAAATTTGTTAGGTTTGTTGTCGGTTTGTATGCCATTTATGAGAAAATGCGTATGTTTTTTCGAAATTGTTAGAGTTACATGAGTATTATAAATAAAGTTGTCGCTAAAGTTGTTGGCTCGCGCAACGAACGTTTGGTTAAGAAGTATGCCCAACTTGTGGGCGAAATTAACGCTTTTGAAGCCAAACTTCAAACATTAACGGACGAGGAGCTTGGCGCTAAAACCCAAGACTTTCGCGATCGATTGGCTCAAAGCGCGTCTTTAGACGATATTTTGTCAGAAGCATTTGCGGTTGTCAGAGAGGCGGGCCAAAGAGTGCTCGGTATTCGCCACTACGACGTACAGCTGATTGGTGGCATGGTTCTTAATCAAGGCTGTATTGCTGAAATGGGCACTGGTGAAGGAAAAACACTGGTCGCAACATTGCCGGCTTACCTTAATTCGCTTTGCGGCGAAGGTGTGCACGTGGTTACGGTCAACGATTATTTGGCCACTCGTGACGCTGAGTGGATGGGCAAAATCTATAACTTTTTAGGCTTGACGGTTGGTACCGCTATTTCTGGTATGACACCAGAAGACAAGGTTGCGGCCTATGCGTGCGATATTACTTACGCCACGAACAACGAACTTGGCTTTGATTATCTGCGCGATAACATGGCTTTTTCGGTTGAGCAAAAGGCACAAAAAAAGCGCCATTTCGCAATTATTGATGAAGTTGACTCTATTTTGATCGACGAAGCAAGAACGCCGCTGGTTATTTCTGGTCCAACCGACGATCACGCAGCCATTTATGAGGCCATTAACAAAATGACGCCTCAGTTTACTGAACAACTGGAAACGGGCGAAGGCAAAGAAGTTGTGGTGAATACGCCAGGAGACTTCACTCTTAACAAGAAACACAAGCAAGCGTACTTAACCGACGACGGACATATTAAGGCCGAAGAGCTGCTCATTGAGGCAGAACTACTAGCCGAGGGCGCCAGTCTGTACGACTCTGCCAATATTATGCTTATGCAGCACCTGCTTTCGGGACTGCGAGCACACAACCTATTTCATATTGACGATGAATACATTGTCAAAGACGACGAAGTGATTATTGTCGATGAATTCACTGGCAGAACAATGGAAGGCAGACGTTGGTCTGAAGGCTTACACCAGGCGCTTGAAGCCAAAGAAGGCGTTAGCATTAAAAGAGAAAATCAAACGCTAGCCGGTATTACGTATCAAAATTTCTTTAGGTTGTACGAAAAACTTTCTGGAATGACCGGTACCGCAGAAACCGAGGCGGTGGAGTTGCACGAAATTTACGGTCTTGAAGTGGTTGTAGTGCCAGCAAACACTAAGTCTGCTCGAATCGATGAGTCCGATTTAATTTTTGGCACAACACCTGAAAAATTCGATGCGATTGCCGCCGACGTTAAAAAATGCCAAGAGGCGCAACAGCCGGTTTTGGTTGGCACAAGCAGTATTGAAACCTCAGAAGCTATTTCCGCGCTGCTAAAGAAACACAAAATTTCACACGAAGTATTAAACGCTAAGCAACACCAGCGTGAAGCTGAAATTATTGCCAATGCTGGCGCACCAGGGGCCGTAACCATTGCCACCAATATGGCTGGTAGAGGAACAGACATCGTGCTGGGCGGCCGACCGAGCGAGGGCGAAGAGCAAACAGCCGAATGGCTTGCAAAGCACGCGGTGGTTATTAAAGCGGGCGGTCTGCACATTATTGGTACAGAGCGCAACGAGTCTCGCCGTGTTGATAACCAGCTAAGAGGTCGTTCGGCCCGACAAGGAGACATCGGCTCAACTCGATTCTATTTGTCGCTTGAAGACAGCCTGATGCAGATATTTGCGTCTGAAAAAACAGCCGGCATGATGAAAAAGCTTGGCATGAAAGAGGGTGAGGCTCTAGAACACAGCTGGCTCAACAGAACGATCGAAAACGCCCAACGCAAGGTTGAAGGCATGCATTATGATGCGCGTAAGCACCTACTTGAGTATGACGATGTTGCTAACGATCAGCGCAAAGTGATTTACGGGCTTAGAAATGAGTTGATGGATGTCGAAAACGTCAAAGAGCGCTTTATCGAAACCAGAGAAAGTGTGATTGGTGATTTATTTGATCGTCATGTTTCAGCGACAACGGCCGAAGAAGACTGGGATGTGGATGGCTTGCAAGTAGCCTTAAAGGCGGATTTCGGTGTTGACATGCCTTTGCAAAAAACAATTGACTCTGGCCACGATGTTGACAAGATTCTAAAGATAATTCTCGATTCTTTGGCCGCGGCTCATCAAATGAAAGAAGATGCGGTGGGTAGTGAAACCATGCGAATGTTCGAAAAAGCAGTCATGCTTAGAGCGCTGGATCATTTTTGGAAAGAGCACTTGGCCGCTATGGATTACTTAAGGCAAAGTGTTAATTTGCGCGGTTACGGTCAAAAGAATCCTGTGCAAGAATACAAACGAGAGTCTTTCGAAATGTTTGCCGCATTGCTTGATACGATTAACATTGAAATGATCAAGGCGCTTTGTCGTGTTAATGTTGAGCCGGCCAAAGAAGATCCGAATAACAAGCCAGCGGTTGTTGAAAAACCTAAAAAACCAATGTTAGCCGCGCAACAGCCAAAAAGAGTTAAAAAGGTTGGCAGAAACGATCCATGTCCTTGCGGTTCTGGCAAAAAATTTAAACAATGCCACGGTTAGTGCGCCAAATAATCAGGCCTAACTATTCGTGCTTTAGTTGAAACCAATGAAAAGCATTAGCATTATTAAACCGGACGACTGGCACCTGCACTTACGCAGTGGCGATGCGATGCGATCTGTTGTGGGTATGACTGCTGCACAGATGGGCAGAGCAATTGTGATGCCAAACCTCACACCACCCGTTAAAAGCGCGGCTCAGGCTCGCGCGTATCACAATGAGATTGTTAGCGCTCTGCCACAAGGCAGTGACTTTAAGCCATTGATGGTCTTGTATCTTACAGACAACACCAGTGCGTTTGATATTCAAGAGGCCGTGGCCGCTCCTGAGGTTTATGCGGCAAAGCTTTATCCAGCTGGCGCAACAACCAATTCGGACAGTGGCGTTACCGACGTGGCGCATATTTACCCAGCACTTGAGGCCATGCAAAAGGCCGGCATGCCTTTGTTGTTGCACGGCGAAGTGACGGATCCTGAGGTTGATGTGTTTGATCGAGAGGCGGTATTTATTGAAACAGTCTTAGCGCAAATTGTCAAAGATTTTCCAGGGCTTAAAATTGTGCTTGAGCACATCTCCACAAAAGACGCAGTTGACTATGTATCAAGTGCACCTGAGAATGTTGGGGCGACAATTACACCACATCACCTGCTTGCCAATAGAAACCACATGTTGGTGGGCGGCATCAAGCCGCATTATTACTGCTTGCCAATTCTTAAGCGCAAACAGCCCCATCAAAACGCCCTGCTTGAGGCTGCAACCTCGGAAAGCCCAAAGTTTTTCTTGGGCACAGATTCGGCGCCACACGACAAGCACGCCAAAGAGTCGGCTTGTGGTTGTGCGGGTATTTTTAGTGCACACGCCGCAATAGAGCTTTATGCAATGGCTTTTGACGGTGTTGGCGTGATAGAGAGGCTGGAGGGTTTTGCCTCAAAATTCGGCCCTGATTTTTACGGATTGCCGCGTAACTTAGAAACAATAACACTAGAAAAACAGTCTTGGATGGTACCAGAAAGCTATGATTTTGCTGGCTCAGAAGTGCAGCCTTTTCTCTCGGGTGACGAGATTACTTGGCGAATACAGTCCTAGAGTTGGTTAAATCTTAAAAAAGCGTTTAGCGCTTTTGACGTCTTCAGCGATTTGTATTTTCAACTCGTCAAAAGAGGCGAACTTCTTTTCTTCGCGCACCCGATATTTGAATGTTACCGTGGCATGCTCGCCATAAATTTCTTGGTCAAAGTCGAAAAGAAAAACTTCTAACAAGGTTTTCTCAGCGCCAACGGTTGGTCGCTTGCCAACGTTGCAAACACCGTAATAAGTGACGCTGTTTATATCAACGAGTACGGCAAAAACACCCAGTACCGGGCTTAGGTTTCTGCGAATACCAATATTAATTGTTGGAAAGCCGATAGTGCGACCCTGTTTGGCGCCATGAGCAATAAGGCCACTAATGGAGTACGGCCTTCCAAGAAGTTGTTCAGCCTTGTCGAACTCACCAAGCGCAAGGCAGTTTCGTATTGCGGAACTGCTGACTCGTTGATCTTTTATTTGAATATCGCCAAGCTTGTCAGCTGAAAAGCCACCCGATTTTGCATACTTCTCCAGCAGTTTAAAGTCGCCAAGACGACCCTTGCCAAAACGAAAATCGTCGCCAATTATGCAGTAGCGGGCGTTTAGCCGCCCCATTATTATTTCTTCGATGAAAGAATTTGCACTGGTTTCAGAAAAGGTCTTGTTAAAACGAATCAGCAGGTGTTTATCGACACCCAAAGACTCTAATAAAATGTGCTTGTCTCTAAAGTTGCTGAGGCGCGCTTTTGGGCGGCCAAAAAAAGTCTGCGGGGTGACCGAAAAAGAAATAACAACTGAAGGCACATCCAGCTCTTTAGCTTTGGCCGTAAGGCGACGAATTATTTCTTGGTGACCAGAATGCACACCGTCAAAGTTGCCAATGGTGAGCACACAGCCATTGAGCTTTTTAAGGTTATGAAGGCCGCGAATTAAATGCATGGGGTTATTTTACGCATAGGAAATCGAACCAATTAAACGATTAAAGCTGTGAAAGTATTTTTTTGACAGGCGCCGGTACGCCCTTGCTAAGCTTGTCTGGATTTTCATAGCCGTGTTTAAGGCCTGGCGAGGAAACCAAAACGGGCCTGATGAGTAGGTGGTAGTGACTAAAGCTGTGTTTAAACTGGGGAAGTGTTTTCTTAACTCTTGCCAAAGCATTGTGCGACTTCACTGTTTTTGTGATGTCGGAATCGCTGTCGTCACACTCAATCAAGCTCCATAGTCCGCCCCAAATGCCTTTGTCGGGTCTTTTATTGAGATAAACCCCTCCTTTTTCATTTTGAAAAATTAACATCGCTGTGGCCTTGGTAGGTTTTAATTTTCTTGGTTTTTTGTGCGGATATTGATCTTGTGTTTGGCACAAATTGGCTTGACAGTGTTCGCTAATAGGGCAGACGCCACACTTTGGCTTGCTGCGAGTGCAAACGGTCGCGCCTAAGTCCATAATAGCCTGTGTGTATTCTGCACAAGCCTTGTTTGGGGTGTGAAGATTGGCCTCTTGCCACAGTGTTTTAAGCACTGATGCGACGCTGTAGTGTCCTTCTATTTGTCGGTAGCGACTCAACACACGCTTCACATTGCCATCGAGAATGGGGTGACGTTGTTTTGCTCCAAGTGAAAGAATGGCGCCAGCGGTGGACTCGCCAATACCGGGCAGGCTTAATACGTCAGTGAGCGCCAACGGAAAGTCGCCGTTAAATTTTGACAAGATAATGCGAGCACTTTTGTGAAGGTTTCTCGCTCGAGAATAATAGCCAAGCCCTGCCCACAGTGCCAGCACCTCGTCACTATCGGCGTTGGCCAAGTCGTTTAGCGTTGGAAATCGCGCAACAAAAGTGTTAAAGTAGCTAATAACCGTTGCTACTTGAGTTTGTTGCAGCATGACCTCTGACACCCAAATGTGATAAATATTACCCGGGCTTGATTGCCAAGGAAGGTTTTTTCTGCCGTTGATCTCGAACCAGGCTAGCAAGTCTTTGGCGAGTACGCTCACCCCTTTAGGTTAAGAGGGTCTTGCGGGTTAATGCCGTCCATAAACGGCTTATCAATATCCTCATGGGTGACCTGGTAAACGCAACCAATCCAGTTGTTGATAATGGCTGTTGTGCTGTCATGCCAAGTGTTGTCTAGCGTCTCGGCAATGAGAGACTCAGGAAAGTCCTTGATGGTCATTTCTCCCGAGGCCAACTTGGTTTGGTACTCATTCAAAATGGCTTGGTTTTGCGCGCTCAAATAGTTGTCCGGCAAAGGTGGATAGTTATCTCGCTCGCCACCCAGATATAGCATTACTTCGCGTTTGTATTCTTTCAGCAAGCTAACGGTATCGTATTCTGGGTGGCCCTGGAAGAACACCAGTCTAAAGAGGTCTGGGCTGACCGCCAAGTGCACGCCCTCATCGCTTTTTGCTAGGATTTTTACACCGGCCTTTTCAAACTGTACTTCAGAGACCTCGTTAAAGCGCGAGTGTGGGATATCAAAACGCGTATTGACACCGCTAACCAGTGGGTGCTGTCTGTCGACAAGGTGGTGTGGAAACACCCCCCAGCACTTGTCGCCGATTGGTTGGCGCGTCTGACCGTAGCGAAACTCAAGTACAGCATGTGTTGCCAGGCAAGAGCACAAGGTTGAGGTGACGTTTTCATAAGACCAGTCAACCACTTCCTTGAGTTGCTCGTAAAACGGCGCGAGCTGAAGATCTGGATGAGACACGTTGGCGCCGGTAATGATGAGCGCATCAAGGCCAATGGTCTTGATTTCATCAAACGTTTTGTAGTGTTTTCTTAGGTGTTCCGAGGCCTTCTCACCGCGCTCGACGCTTGAAAGAGAAAAAGGATGCACGTAGAATTGAGCAATTTCGTTTGAGTGACCAATGAGTCGAAAAAATTGGCGTTCGGTGGCCTCAAGGGCTGCATCTGGCATCATATTCAAAAGACCAATGTGCAACTCACGAATAACTTGATGCTGAGCCCTGTCTTTAGAGAGGATGGTTTCCCCTTGGTCTTTAAGGCGTTGAAACGACGGCAGGTCCGAGTGGGCAATTAATGGCATGTCAGTCTAGCGCCTCGTCAATTAAGTTAAATACATCGTCGGCTGTTTTGCATTGGTAGAGATCGTCGCTATTAAGGGTGTAGCCGTATTGGTCAGCAATTGCCTGATATTTTGGCAAGCGATTGGCGACCAGTTTTGGAAACACCCAGCGAACAAACGCATCTGGACTTATTTGCGCGACGTAGCTAAGCTTGTTTTCACCAAGGTATTCATTCAATGCAGATTGCAAAAACTCGGTCTGATAATACAGTGGCTTAGGGCGTTTCTGTGCGCGCTCAATGAGCATTTTTTCGTTGGCGCTTGATGTTTTAATATAAAGAATTAGTGTGTGTTCGGCCAGCGTTTGATAGACGCTTTCATCGCCCAGTTCGCACAGACTACCACCCGCGTCATTAATGAAATGTTCGTGGCCTTGGTTTAGCGCCCTTTCAATAAATTTTGGCACATCGTTCATCGCCCGAATTTCAGCCTCGCAAAACTTGGCTTGGCGGCGAGTAAATTCATCAATTGGCAGGCCGTCTTCTTCGGGGTTGCCCACTTTTCCAAGAAAGGCCGAAATTGGTTCGAGGTTGTCAAAAGTGACTTGCGAGTTAACGCTAATCGAGTGATTATTCAGCAGTTTTTGCAGCCAAGGGTCTTTTTTCATCTTGAGTGCAATATTATCGACAATCTCATCTTTTAGATGGGTTGCGCCAATATGGTAGTCGCCGGAAAAATGAAACCAATCGCCAACTTGGCCAATCACTTTGGCTAGATGTGTCTTGCCGACACCCGACATTCCAAGAAGTGTGATGCGCTTGTTTCTTAGCGCTCTGAATTGGACTTTGTTAAGCCTCATAAAAAACCGTCTTCCTTGAACATGGTGCGAATACCGCGAATCGCTTGGCGTGTTCTTTGCTCGTTTTCAATGAGACAGATACGCACATAATCATCGCCGTAATCACCAAAACCAATGCCCGGCGACACGCCGACCTTGGCTCGTTTAAGTAGCTCTTTGCAAAACTCTAATGAGCCCATGTGTTGATAAAACTCTGGAATTTTCGCCCAAACAAACATGGTTGCTTTGGGTGGTGTGATATTCCAGCCGATATTGTTAAGTCCTTCGCAGAGCACATCACGACGATGTTGGTACATATCTCGAATCTCGGTCACACAAGTTTGGTCGCCTTCAAGCGCCTCAATGGCAGCCACCTGAATTGGGGTGAAAATGCCGTAGTCTAAATAGGATTTTATCTTTGCAAGCGCACCAACCAGAGTTGCGTTGCCGACCATAAAGCCAACACGCCACCCCGGCATATTGTAGCTTTTTGATAGAGAGAAGAATTCAACCGCAACGTCTTTTGCGCCCGGTACTTCAAAAATACTCGGCGCCTTGTAGCCGTCATAGACGATGTCGGCATAGGCTAAGTCTTGAATGACCCATATTTCGTGCTCTTTGGCAATTTTAATAACGCGCTCAAAAAACTCCAGCTCGACACATTCAGATGTTGGATTTGAGGGGTAGTTTAAAACCAAGGCCTTGGGCTTTGGCCAAGTGTTTTTAATCGCTTTTTCAAGTTCTGAGAAAAAGTCATAGCCAGGACCACAAGGCACGCGACGAATGTCCGCTCCAGCAATAACAAAGCCATAGGGATGAATCGGGTAGGCCGGGCTTGGTACCAATACTGTGTCACCCTTGCCGACCATTGCTTGGGCTAGGTTGGCAAGCCCTTCTTTGGAGCCTAGGGTGACAATTGCTTCCGTTTCAGGGTCGAGGTCGATATCATAGCGCTCTTTGTACCAATTGGTAATTGCGCGTCTTAAACGCGGAATGCCGCGAGACATTGAATAGCGATGAGTGTTGCTTCGTTGAGCGACCTCAACCAATTTATCGACAATGTGTTTTGGTGTTGGTTGGTCTGGATTGCCCATGCCAAAATCAATAATGTCTTCACCTTTCGCTCTGGCATTTGCTTTGAGTTCATTGGTGATCGCGAATACATAAGTTGGTAGGCGTTTAATTCGCGGGAAATCTTCGTTCATACAATCTTGTCTAGTTAATGCGGGTTGCTAAGTTGAAAGTGTTACGTGGTATGAGCCGAACTTTCTGATGTTGAGCACACCGTTCTCAAGTAATAAGTACTGCCCTTTTATACCTTTCAAAACACCCGATATCACCGGTGTCTTGTCAAAATTTAAGGAGCTAATCTTGCTAGGGTATTGTAGCACAGGGTAGTCAATATTAACAACGTCGTCATTAAGGCGAGTGGCGCCAAGCTCGTCTATCAATTTTGGTATTCCGGCCAACAGGGTGTTTTTGGCTTCGACCAAATCGATATTCTCGGTTTCGTTTTTGAGCATTTTGCGCCAATTAGTTTTGTCGCTGACGTGCTCCTTTAGCGCCACCTCCACCCGACCGGACTCTAGTCGAGTGCTTACCTCAAGTATGGGTATTGCCCCTATTGCGCCTTGATCAATCCAGCGACTCGGCATGTTGGTTTTTCTGGTGATGCCAACTTTAAGGCCTGAGGAATTGGCGAGGTAGATAATGTGTGGCGCAAAACAGTGTGCCTCGCCCCATTCAGGTTCACGGCAAGTGCCGAGATGAAAATGGCAGGTTTCTGGTCTCATAATGCACAGGTCGCATCTTGCTAGAGAGCGTGCACAAGGAAAGCAAAAGCCTTGAGAGTAGCTTTTAGGGGTAACTCTACTGCAGTTAGAGCACTGTATTGTTTGATTAAAGGTTAGCTCAATGTGTTGTCCAACAAGTGCATTCATCTCAACGATCTGACTGTCAAAGGCAAGCTGATATTGTGCCGCATCGCCCAAAAGCGATGTTTCCATTTTTTCTATGTGGCCACTTAGGTGCATAAAATAGACTTAACTTCCTGATACTTTGCTGCGGTTTTTTGCAAGATTTCATCAGGCAAGGTGGGTGCTGGTGGTGTTTTCCCCCAGTCAAGGGTTTCTAGGTAGTCTCTAATAATTTGCTTGTCGTAACTTTTTGGGCTGTGGCCGACTTGATAGCTGTCTTTTGCCCAAAATCTTGACGAGTCTGGCGTCAACACCTCGTCCATTAGTGTCAACTGGCCAGCTTCGTCGAGGCCAAATTCAAACTTGGTGTCGGCAATAATGACGCCGCGAGCAAACGCGTGCTCTGCAGCAAATTGATAAATGCTTAAGCTAACTTCCTTCACTCGGTTGGCCAGCTCTGCGCCAAGCATATTTTCGGTTTCTTCGAAAGAGATATTGACATCGTGCTCGCCAACCGCGGCCTTAGAAGACGGCGTGTAAAGAGGTGAGGCCAGTTGCTGGGCCAGTTGCAAGTCGCTTGGAAGCTCAATACTGCAAACTGAGCCGGTGGCCTGGTATTCTTTCCAGCCGGAGCCAATTAAATAACCCCTGACAACTGCCTCAACCGCTATTGGTCGCAGTTTTTTGACCACAATAGCACGACCTTCAAGTTGCTCGGCCTCGCTCTTGGAAAGCACGTCTTCGAGGGTGATACCCGTCAAATGGTTGGGAATAATGTGTTCGGTTTTGTCGAACCAATAATTGGCAACCGACGTTAAAACCGCGCCTTTTTGTGGAATCGGCTGATCAAAAACCACGTCAAAGGCCGAAAGACGGTCGGTGGTGACCATGAGCATTGTCGACTCATCAATAGCAAAAATATCTCTAACTTTTCCGCGATGCAAGAGCGGCAGGTCAATCGAGGCTTGAAGAAGTGCTTGCATAATGATTCATGTGAAACATAAAGCTTTTATTTTAATCGAATGCGGCTTTAATGTCGCCCCGTTCAGAGTACAGAGCGCACAAATTGTGGTGTTATTTTATGCCCAGTTGTGCGAGCAGGCTTTTGGCTTTGCTTTTAAAGCCACTGAGAGTGTTGGTTGGGATGCTGAGTTGTTTTGGTAACTTAACTTTTTCAGCGTCCTGATGAACACCGTTGATGCGAATCTCGTAATGCAGGTGTGGACCGGTTGCGAGTCCGGTACTGCCAACGTAGCCAACCAGTTGCCCTTTTTTAATTTTTTGCCCTTTTTTTATCCCTTTGGCAAATTTGGACAGGTGGGCATAAAGCGTTACAATTTCGGTGCCATGGCTCAGGTAGACAACGTTGCCATAGCCACTAACAACAACAACGTGCTTAACCGTGCCCTTGGCGGTGGCATAAACTGGCCTGCCCTTAGGTGCGGCAAAATCTGTACCCTTATGCGAGCGGTATTTTTTGAGCACAGGGTGCCAGCGACTTTTAGTGAAACTGGAGCTGATTCGGCTGTATTTTTTCAGCGCTGAAAACTCAAAAGAATCGTTGAGTGTTTTGCCGTTAATGTCGTAATAATTCTTGCCGTTTGTCGAGCCTGTGTAGGCAAAAAGAGCAATGGTTTTGCGGGCGCCAACGTAGATTATGGCGCTTGGTGTGCTGCCACCATCCCAAGCCAAAATGAACTTGTCTCCTTTTTGCAGATCACGACTAAAGTCCATTGCCCAGGTGAAGTTTGCAATAATTAAATCAATTACTTCTGGCTCAATGCCGGCCTTTTTGCCGTCATAATTAAGAGACTTAGTAATGACGACTGTTGAATGGGTTAGTGGTTCGGTTGGCTGAATGTTGACACTGACAAAACGGAATTTTTGCTTGCTATAGGTGATCAACAGCGGGTTGGCGTTTAGCGGCTGAAAAACAATTTTCTTCAGGTCGTGGTTGTCGTCAAGGGTGATTTTGAACTTGTCGCCAGGGGCAATATGACCCAAGCGTGAGGCGCGCTCGTCGGCCTTCATCATTTTGTTTAACAGTTCGCCATTAAGGCCGGCAGTGAAAAAGAACTTGTAGAAAACATCGCCACGAGACACCTCAAAATGAAACTCATGCTTGCCATCGGCATGGCTTGGTAGGGCGTACAACACACTGAAACTGCCCAGAAGGGTCAGCAAAAGAACACGCAAAAAGCTTTTGTTTATTTTAGGCACAAGTTGCTTCGATGATGGATCTGGCCACCTGTCTTGAAAGTTGGTCATTTTCCATAACGTCGTCAAGCGTGTCAAGCGAGACAACTGACACCGCTTCAAGTGTTTTTTCAAGAATGCTGCTAATCTCTAAAAAACCGATTTTGTTATTTAAGAAAGCATCGACCGCTATTTCATTGGCGGCACTTAATGTACCTGCAGCGCTTTTTCCTGCTTTGAGTGCGTCGTAAGCGAGGCGCAAACAGGAGAATGCATCCAAGTCCGGCGGATAAAATTCCAATGATTTTTTCTGGGTAAGGTCAAGCATACCCACGCCGGAGTTGTGTCGTTCGGGATGTGAGAGTGCGTACGATATTGCTGTTCGCATATCGGGAAGGCCTAGTTGTGAGAGTACGCTGCCATCATCAAAATAGGCAAATGAATGAATAATGCTTTGTGGGTGTACCACCACATCTATGTTTTCGTGTGAAAGGCCGAATAAAAAATGCGCCTCAATCACTTCAAGCCCCTTGTTCATCATTGTTGCCGAATCGACAGAAATTTTTCGACCCATCACCCAGTTGGGGTGAGCGCAGGCTTCGTCCGGTGTTACGGTCGCCAGTTTTGTCAGTGGCACACCTAAGAAAGGTCCGCCAGATGCGGTCAGCTGAATTTTACTAAGCCCCTTTGTGCCGCCTTGTAGGCATTGAAAAATAGCGCTGTGTTCAGAGTCAACAGGAATGAGTTCGGCGCCAGAGTGCCTGACTGCATCCATAAGTATGTCGCCAGCCAATACTAGCGATTCTTTATTGGCCAACATAATTCTTTTTCCGGCTTGGGCGGCGGCGAGCGTGGAAGCCATGCCTGCAGCACCAACAATGGCGGCCATTAGGTAGTCGGTTTGTTCGTGGGCGGCCAGTTCCGACAAGGCGGCCTCACCACTTAAAACAATTGTTTCCGAATTTAGGGCATTTTGTAATTGCTCGGCAGCAGCAACGTCGACCATTATTGCGAAGTGTGGCTTGTGAGCGTGACAAAGCTCCAGCATTTTTTGCCAATTTGTATTGGCGCTTAATGCGAAAATTTGGTATTTATCAGGGTGAAGGCTGACAACATTTAGCGTACTAAGGCCAATTGAGCCGGTGGCCCCCAGGATGGTAATATTTTTCATATAATCAGCTCTTGGGCCAGGTAAAAGATTGGCGCTGCAGCGGTCAAACTGTCAATTCTGTCGAAAATACCGCCGTGTCCCGGCAGCAAGTTGCCACTGTCTTTGATATTTGAAATTCGCTTGTATAGGCTTTCAAACAAATCACCGACAATAGATGCGATAGCCACAAGGAGTGCCAAAATAGCGAAAATTACATACTGCTCGCTTGATGTGTTTTTTAGCAGAAAGCCTGCATAGAGCATCATCACACCAATCGTTGTGATGATGCCACCGGCGGCGCCTTCAACAGTTTTTCCCGGACTGACTCGGATACATAGTTTGTGTTTGCCGGCGGCTTTGCCGATAAAGTAGGCGCCACTGTCTGCCGACCAAATAAGTACCAGCAGTAAGAGCACTAAATCAGGGTTTTGTTTGTGAAGCGCAGCAAGCGCAGCGAGCATTGGTACAAAAACGAAAAAACCGTTTGCTAAGCGAACGGTCCAGCTCGAATACCAACAGCAAGAGTATTTTGGGTAGAACAAAATCCAGATAATATTGAACAACCACCATATTGCCGAGACGAACAGTAAAGGCATTAACAGTGGCCCACAAAAAGTGCTAGAAAGTGCTGCCAAAGCAACTGCCGCACTATAAAGTGTTTTTAAAGGTGGTCGTTTAATTTGGATGAGTTGTGAGTATTCCCAAGCGCCAAGCGCCACAACGAGCGCCAAAGCAAAATTGAACAAGCTGTTGTCAAGCCTTAGTGTGCCCAATACAACCAAAGGCGCCAACACGGCAGCTGTTGCAAAACGTTTAATGAGCATTAGTTTTCTTCCTTTCGCGCGCCAAAGCGACGATCACGCGAATGAAAACTTAGAATCGCCTCGTCAAGTTCGTCGGGACCGAAGTCTGGCCATAGTGTATTGGTAAAAAACAATTCGCTATAGGCAATATCCCAAAGCAAGAAGTTGCTAATTCTGACCTCGCCACTGGTGCGAATTAATAGGTCAACCTTTGGCAGGTCGGCAAGAGCGACGTGTTTTCCAAAAACGTCGGCATCAATATCTTCAACCTGTAATTGGCCTTCAGAGACTAGTTTGGCAATTTTTTTGGCCGCTTGGGCAATATCCCATTGGCCGCCGTAATTGGCGGCAATGACAAGGTTTAGACCGGTATTGTGCCCTAGAAGTTGCTCCGAATCATTAGCGAGTGCTTGAATTTCTGTGGTGAAGACAGACATGTCGCCAATAATTTTTAAGCGAATATTGTTGTCGTTTAGTTTTTTTGTTTCCTGTTTTAACACAGCAAGAAACAGTTTAAATAATAACCCCACCTCTTCTGATGAGCGCTTCATGTTTTCGCTGCTAAAGGCAAATAAAGTCAAACTGTCAACGCCGATTTTGGCGCAATGTTTGACAATTTCACGTACTGTTTGCACGCCTTTTTGGTGGCCACTCGCTCGCGGCAAATGTTTTGCTTTTGCCCAACGGCCGTTGCCGTCCATGATGATGGCAATATGCTTTGGCGCTGAATTGGTATTCAGAGGTGTCTGGTCTTCTGAGCTCATGGTGCGCAATTATACCTATTAGCTGGGTTTTGCTACGACGCCATGCCGTTTTCTCACCTCCGTGGGTATAATGTTGCCACATGAGTTTAGCAAAGCGCATTATTCCTTGTTTAGATGTACGTGATGGCCGCGTTGTCAAAGGCGTGCAATTCGTTGACATCAAAGACGCAGGCGACCCTACCGAGGTTGCTAAGCGTTACGATGGCGAGGGCGCTGACGAGATTACTTTTCTAGATATTACCGCTTCACACGAAGGCCGCGATACCACGGTGCACATGGTTGAAAAAATCGCTGAACAAGTGTTCATCCCTTTGACGGTAGGCGGCGGCATACGCAAAGCTGAGGACGTTCGCGCGATGCTTAACGCCGGTGCTGACAAAGTTGCGGTTAATTCTGCGGCCATATTCAACCCCGGACTTATTAACGAATTAAGCGAACGATTTGGTTCACAGTGTATTGTGATCGCTATTGATGCTAAGCGCGTCTCAGACAATCCGCCAAAATGGGAAATTTTTACCCACGGAGGGCGCAACACAACCGGCATTGATGCCATTGAGTGGGCTGTGAAAATGACCGAAGGCGATTGTGGCGCAGGGGAGGTGTTGCTAACTTCGATGGACAGAGACGGCACCAAAGATGGTTTTGATTTGCTGTTGACGCGCGCAATATCCGCCGCCGTAGATGTGCCAGTTATCGCCTCGGGCGGTGTTGGCAACTTGGAGCACCTTGCTGAAGGCGTTTTAAAAGGCGGCGCAGACGCAGTTTTGGCGGCAAGTATTTTTCATTTTGGCGAATATACAGTGGCCGAGGCCAAGCAGGCGATGCGCGATTACGGCATTGAGGTTAGGCTCTAAGCGTTTGAGTTTTAAGCCTATTTAGCGTATCATGCTGCTCTTTTTGAATTAACGATCTCA
The DNA here is from genome assembly GCA_012959965.1 of Candidatus Thioglobus sp. GTDB lineage: Bacteria > Pseudomonadota > Gammaproteobacteria > PS1 > Pseudothioglobaceae > Pseudothioglobus. Next base: position 117,013 of record DUCF01000026.1, read on the forward strand.
GGGTAACTAATGACAGCAAGAAAAGAACTGTGGGTATTGTTGGCGATGTTTGTGTTGCCTATTGTGTTCGGCACTATGGCCTATTACTATGTTGTTGACGAAGGCGTTGACAGTACGGTTAATTATGGCGAGCTTGTGCAGCCCATCATTACTACCGAACAAAGCGACATTGACCTAGATGGTGAAAACACGCTTCAAGGGTTGTGGACTTTGGCTTATGTTGACCAGAGTTGTGACGCTGCTTGTGACACAAGTATTAAAAATATCAAAGATACGCGCATCTTAATGAATGCCGATATGCGTCGCGTGCAAAGAATTGCCATTATTGCGGACGGCTCTGGTCCTAGCGAGATCGACGAGGGCTTGATCGGCGCAAAGATTACCAGTGACGCTGTAAGGGCCAAATTGCAAACCTATCCACAAAGGTCGATTTTCTTAATTGACCCACTTGGAAACATCATGCTTCATTATCAGCCGGATGGTTTTGATATTAAGCGCGTTATTAAAGACTTAAAGCGCTTATTTAAATACTCAAGAATAGGATAACCCTGTGCCATCTTTAAACGACTTACTAGGATTATGCAAATTAAAAGTTGTTGCCTTAATCTTGTTAACGGCGGTTGTCGGTATGTTGCTTGCCGTGCCATATTTGCCGAGCCTAACGCTGGTTATTATTGCCTCTGCGGGCATTGGTCTGTCAGCCGCCTCAGCCGCGGTGTTTAATCATATCGTCGATGAGAAAATTGACCTGCAGATGTCTCGCACCGACCAACGCCCTTTACCACAAGGCAAAGTAACCCGCACCCAGGCGTTAATCTGGGCAATATTTTTAGGCGTTGTGGGCCTTGGGCTTTTGCTTGTGTATGTCAACCCATTGACGGCCGTGCTGACTTTTATTTCCCTTATTGGCTATGCGGTAATCTACACCATGTATCTGAAACGCGCCACACCACAAAATATTGTCATTGGTGGTGCCGCTGGCGCTGCGCCGCCGGTATTGGGCTGGACAGCAGTGGCGGGATCGGCCGGTATCGAATACGCTCTGTTGTTGTTTTTGATCGTTTTTATTTGGACGCCACCACACTTTTGGGCGTTGGCGATTCACCGAGTTGAAGAGTACAGAAAAGTTGAGGTGCCAATGTTGCCAGTAACACACGGCCTTGAATACACAAGAGTGCAAATATTGCTCTACACAGCCTTGCTGTTTGTTGTGACCCTGTTGCCATATTTGACTGGTATGAGCGGCCTTATTTACTTGGCATCAGCCGTAGTGTTGGGGCTTATCTTTTTGGGCTACGCAATCAAGATTTATCGCGAGCCAGAAAACCCTAAAATTGCTTTTAGCACTTTTATGTATTCGGTTAATTACCTAATGATTTTGTTTGTGGCGCTACTGGTTGATCACTACTTGCTTTTTAGTTTCTAAAGAGCTCTTGAGATGAAAGACATTCTTCAGGTGTTTAAAGCAGTGGCGTCAGCTATGGTAGGTGTTGGCAAAAAAGAAAGCCTGGCTAAAGACTTCGAAAAAACAGAAAAACAAGGACCCTGGACCTATATTGTCGTCGCCTTAATTATGGTGTCAATCTTTATCGGCGTTATTATCACCGCCGTCCGTTTCGCCCTATCGTAGCGTTGTTATGATCTCGTCGAGCGCCTTTGCCATTGCAGCGGGCTCGTGTGGGCTAGAAAGAATTGCGGTTAGTGCCAGCTGAGGATTAAGAAGCAGGTAACTGGTGGTGTGATCCACCTCGTAATGCTTGTGTTCTGCGCTTGAGTGTTCGTCGTGTGAATGCGACTTGGCTTTTTCCTGTGCCGCAACCACTTGATGATAAACCCCCAGTTTTTTGCTTATTGTTCTAAGCTCGTCTTCAAAAGCACTAAGCCCTACAAAGCCCCCATTAAACCCTTTGGCAAATGCATTCATTTTGCCGATATCTCTATCTGGGTCGACAGACACAAAAACAACCTGCAAGTCATTCTTTTGTTTCATTTTATGCAGAGTCTGGCTGATTTTTCCTAAATCCATCGGGCAAACATCGGGGCAAGAGGCGTAGCCAAAATACATCAACACCCATTTGCTGTCCGACACTTCTGAGAGGTGGACGGCGTTTGAGCTGTCGTCGACAAAATTCAGCACATCTGAAACAGCTTTTGCCTCGGGGTAAAGCGAGGCTGTCGGCGCAACCGAGCGCTTTAACTCGTCAATACTTTTTGGGCTTGTTAAGAAAAAAGCGACAAACGCTAGTAAGGCAATTGCTGCGATAGTCGCAAGTAGTATTATTTTCTCTCTCATTGGTTGTCTTGGTTAGTTAATTGTTTTTCTAAAAACTTTATGCATAAGCGCTACAAAGCTCAACAACAGCCCCAGCGCAACAGCGTTGTGCAGCACCGCAATAAGCATCGGCAACGAAAGCATAACGTTAAGTATGCCGAGCGTTACCTGCAATAACAGCATCAGCATTACCAACATCAGGCCGCCCTTTAGTCTTGGGTAGTTTTTCATGCTCACAATTAGAATTACGCTGGCTGTGGTGACAACAAGCGCGCCAACTCTATGCAGCATTTGAATGGCGCTTCGGCTATCGTGATCAAGAACACCAAACTCATAGTCAATTCCCAGTGGGCCCCAAAAGAAGGCATCGGCAAAGTTCATGCCTCCCGGCCACCATTCGCCCAAGCATGTCGGAAAAAACTCGCCGCAAGAAAGTGCCGCATAGTTGGTGCTGGTCCAGCCGCCAAGAAATATTTGCAGACAAAGCAGGGCAAAAGTTGTAATCAAAATAAGCTTGTGTCGTTTTAAGATGTGTTGATGGTGTCGACTCGCGGGTTGTTGGTTGAGTAGCAACCAAAGCAGCAAGCAAGTAGTAGAATAACCACCAATGAGGTGCATGGAAACGATACCAGGGTGTACCAACTCGGTTACTGTCCACATTCCGAGTGCCCCTTGAAAAGCAACCAGCAGCACTAAAAACGCCGGCAGTCCCGCTGACTGAGGTCTCTTCGATTTGCGAAAAGTGGCAAAAAAGAACAGCACAACAATAAGCAATCCTAGTGTTGAAGCTGCGTAGCGATGAACCATTTCTTTCCAGCCCTTGGCGGCTTCGACCGGGCGATCATAGCCTTCAATGGTTGTGCCGTCGAGGACGTCTGGGACAATTAACTGGCCATAACAGCCCGGCCAGTCAGGGCAGCCCAAACCGGCATCGGCTAGACGGGTGTAAGCACCAAGAACAACAACAATGAGAGCCAAAACAAGTGCGATTGAGAGTGTTTTTATATACATACGAAATTTAAATTATCGGATAAGAATTATTTTAATGGAGCAAGACTTTTATGCAAGGGCTATTTATAAAAATCCCTCGCATTGGGCTTGCGCCCTCAAAAAATCAACTGCCGATGAAAAAACTTCACTTGGTATTGGTATAAAAAGTGAATTAAGGCTTGGTAAAACGACAATAAACAGGTATCATTTAACACATTTTTTGATTGAAACAGCAAGCTAGATTATTTTTGGAGGATCTATGAAGAGATTATTGACGCTGACAAGTGCATTGGTTGCACTGGTGAGTTCTAAGGCTGCGTTAGCAGAGTACGGACTAAACATGACACAGGGTGTTACTGATGTGAGCCAGGATATTTACGACTTACACATGATGGTATTCTGGGTGTGCGTAGTCATTGGCGCCGTTGTTTTTGGTGTAATGATTTATTCAATTTTTGCCCATAGAAAATCGGCAGGACATAAAGCGGCGCATTTTCATGAAAGCACGTTAGTTGAATTTATCTGGACAGGTATTCCGATTCTTATACTTATCGGCATGGCCATTCCGGCATCAAAAGTGTTAATTGATATTGAAACGCTTGACAAGGCTGACATGACCATTAAGATTACCGGCCATCAGTGGAAATGGCAATACGACTACCCTGAGGAAGGTATTGGTTTTATTTCTAGCCTTTCACAATCTTCAAAAGATGCGATCGATGATCGTGAAAAAGGATCGGTTGCGAAGCGTGAAGCACTTGACGCAGCTAACGATGATTACCTGTTGTCAGTTGACAACCACTTGGTTATCCCAGTTGACACAACAATCCGCTTCCTGATTACTTCAAACGACGTAATCCACGACTGGTGGGTTCCAGCGCTAGCGGTTAAGCAAGACGCCAACCCCGGCTTTATTAATGATTCGTGGGCTAAGGTGACAGAAATTGGTACTTATAGGGGCCAATGCGCAGAGCTTTGCGGTAAAGACCATGGCTTTATGCCAATTGTGGTTGACGTAGTTTCTAAGGCGGACTATGCGACTTGGGTTGCTGAGCAACAAGGTGTGGCAGCTGCTGCAGCCGAGGCCGCAACACAACAGTGGTCTGAAGACGACCTTATGGCACAAGGCGAGACTTTGTATAACACCAACTGCGCTGGTTGTCATATGACTGACGGTAGCGGTGGATACGGCCCTGCTATTAAGGGCTCAAAAATTGCAATTGGCGATGCTGCTGAACACCTTAATATTGTAATCAACGGTAAAAACGGCATGCCAGCATTTAAGATGCTTGGTGACGCCGATCTTGCTGCTGTTATTACCTACGAAAGAAGAGCTTTTGGCAACACAGGCTCGGTTGTTCAACCATCAGATGTTACATCTGCACGCTAATCTAAGGAGAAACATATGAGTTATACTGCAGCACACGACGATCACCACGGTCCTGAAAAAGGTCTGCTAAGATGGGTTAAGACAACGAATCATAAAGACATTGGTTCACTTTACATGTGGTTCGCATTTACGATGCTACTTGTAGGTGGCGCGCTTGCGATGGGCATTCGTGCTGAGCTATTACAGCCTGGCCTACAATTAATGGACCCACAGTTCTTTAATCAGCTAACAACGATGCACGGTTTGATCATGGTGTTTGGCGCAATTATGCCGGCCTTCGTTGGCCTGGGTAACTGGCTAATTCCTATGATGGTAGGCGCGCCCGATATGGCGCTTCCGCGTATGAATAACTGGAGTTTTTGGATTCTGCCATTCGCTGGCGGTATTTTGATGAGCACGTTCTTTATGGATGGTGGCGCACCGGCATTTGGCTGGACGTTTTACGCGCCGTTGTCTACAACGTTTGCCCCAGACTCAACAGACTTTTTCATTTTTGCGGTTCACCTGTTGGGCTTCTCATCAATTATGGGTGCGATTAATATTATCGCAACCGTGTTAAACATGCGTGCACCTGAAATGAAAATGATGGACATGCCTCTTTTCGTATGGACTTGGTTGATTACATCATTCCTTCTAATCGGTGCGATGCCAGTATTGGCGGGAGCAGTAACAATGATGCTGACTGACCGTAACTTCGGCACTGCGTTCTTTGACGCAACTGGTGGCGGCGACCCTGTGATGTTTCAACACATCTTCTGGTTCTTTGGTCACCCTGAAGTTTATATTATGATTCTGCCAGCCTTTGGTGTGATCTCTCACATCATTCCAACCTTTGCGCGTAAGCCTTTATTTGGTTATTCGTCAATGGTATACGCGACAGCATCAATTGCTTTCTTGTCATACATTGTATGGGCGCACCACATGTTCTTAACAGGCATGCCGGTAGCGGGTGAATTGTACTTTATGTATGCAACGATGTTGATTGCCGTGCCGACAGGCGTAAAGGTCTTTAACTGGGTTGCGACAATGTGGAAAGGCTCAATGACATTCGAAACACCAATGCTATGGGCGCTTTCTTTTGTGTTCTTGTTTACAATCGGTGGATTCTCTGGCCTGATGCTGGGTATTGCTCCTGCGGATATTCAGTACCACGACACATACTTCGTTGTAGCGCACTTCCATTACGTATTAGTAACAGGCGCCTTGTGGTCAATCATTGCAGCGACGTTCTACTGGTTGCCAAAATGGACGGGTAAAATGTATAACGAGAAATTATCGAAGTTCCATTTCTGGTGGGCGATGATTTCAGTCAACGTATTGTTTTTCCCACAGCACTTCTTGGGTCTTGCGGGCATGCCTCGTCGTATTCCTGACTATGCGCTACAGTTTGCGGACTTTAACTGGATTTCTTCAATTGGCGCGTTCGGCTTTGGTCTGTCGTTCATTTTGTTAACTTACATTGTGATTGATTGTATTCGTAACGGCAAGCCTGCAGATGCCCGTCCTTGGGATAGTGCAAAAGGCCTTGAGTGGACATTGGGCTCACCGGCTGAATACCACAGCTTTAATACGCCACCATCTCGTGCAGTTATTCTTGAAGAGTCACAGCACAGCTAATGGCAGATAAGAAAAATAACGGCGCCGTCTTGACCGCAGTGTTGGTCGGCGTTGTTGTCATAGGAATATATACAGCGACCATTTGGCTTAACGCTTAATGGCCGAGTTAGAAAGAAAGAAGATAACAAAAAGGTTTTGGATTACGCTGGTTTCAGCGCCTATTTTGATGCTCCTTTTTGCGGTGTTTGTAATGCCCCCTCTTTACGAGGTCTTGTGTGATATTACAGGATTTAACGGCACAACAGGCAAAGTAGACAGCGAGCAGCAATACG